>NZ_CP104467.1:1802215-2109430 GCF_025369935.1 Paenibacillus andongensis
CGTGTTCATTACTTGGGAAAGGCAAACGGCGGAACGGCGAGTGCACTTAATCATGGCATCCGCATGGCATCGGGAGACTACATCGCTTGGCTTAGTTCAGACGATATGTTTTATCCGGATAAGATTGAGCGCCAACTGAATTTCATGCTGGCCCACCATTCTGTGATCAGTTATACGGCTTTCGATGAAATCGACGCTTACAACAACGTGACGAACCGCAGCGTCGGAGCACGGTTTGCAAGCCAAGTTGATTTCATCCGCTCGCTGATCAGCCACGATCCGATTAACGGTTGTACGGTCATGATGAAGACGGAACTACTCTCGTATATCGGCTTATTTAACGAATCACTTCCTTTTACGCATGATTATGATTTGTGGCTTCGCGCCGTGTTAGGGCGAGTGTACGTTCATTTTCTGGATCAGTCGTTGACGATGTATCGTTGGCACAGCGATATGGGCACCCGTAAGCATTGGCCAGCTATCGAGCGGGAAATTGCCTATATACAAGGAATATATAGAGCTCAGCTTCAAGATTACATTCAACAACTCGGAGGATGAGAAAAGTGTTAGGGAGGGCGCCACAATGAAAATTTTGCTGGCTACTTACTGGCTGCTTCCGCATCTTGGGGGAGTATGGCCGTATATGAACCAGATTAAGCAAAAGTTGGAGGCAATGGGGCATAGCGTTGATTTAATGGGAAACAGCCCTGATTTCACCAAGTTCCATATGGTTTCCGATCATCGTGAGATAGCGAAGGATGTTCTGAAGCCTTTACTATTCGCGAAGCTCAATGCGGCGGCATTTCCTTCTCTACATGCCGACCGTTGGGTTTACGAAACAGAAATCGACCGTTATTGCATGGAACTGGCCGCTGCTTATTTCGGTTTGGAACAGTATGATTTGATTCATACGCAAGATGTTATTTCCACGCGCGCGCTTAGTCGGGTAAAACCGAAAAAGACACCGCTCGTCGCCAATATTCATGGTTCGATTGCCAGAGAAGTTATGCTTGCCGTCTATCATCAAAACCCTAACAGCGAATTGCGAAAGCTGCCGATCTGGAATTACTACAGAACGATGGAATATTATGGCGCAACCTCAGCCGACATTGCGCTGACTTCGACCTACTGGATGAAGAACCTAATGACTGAGGAGTATGGAGTCCCGGCGGCTAACATCGATGTTTTCCAGTACGGGCTAGATACGGACACCTTCTGGCGTAAATATTCGGAAGGCACTTCCATAAGGCGGCCGAGGGACAAGAAAGTAATCATTTGTCCGGCCCGTTTGGTGTTTATTAAGGGGATAGAGGTATTACTTTCAGCGCTTGGGAAGCTGAAACAAGCACGCAGCGACTGGGTTTGTTGGATTGTCGGGGATGGGGAATTGAAGTCGGCTCTTGAACAGCAGGCGGCAGCTCTTGGTTTGCGAGATCATGTGCAGTTTCTGGGGTATCGTGACGATATCCCGGCTCTACTCGGATTAGCGGATATTTTCGCGTTGCCCAGCATTCAGGATAACCAGCCGTTTTCTGTCATGGAGGCACAAATGATTGGTTTGCCTTCCGTGGTCTCCGACGCAGGAGGGCTGCCGGAAATGGTAGAGCACGGCATAACGGGGCTCGTTTCCCCTGTAGGTGATGCGGGCATGATGGCTCATCATCTGGGTTTGCTGCTTCAAGAAGATGCTTATCGGAAACAGCTTGGTGCAAACGCTAAAAGATGGGGAGAGAGCCACTGGTCGTTGGATCTCATGATTGCACGAATGTTGGCGATATATAACAAAGCTATGGAAAAGGCGGGTGGTAGATATGGGGTCTTTTAGGGTTATCGGGGACCTGTATAATGCTTTGTTTGCCGTGCAAACAACCAATCTGGACGTATTGGTTGATTACGAGGTATGGAATCGTATTAAAACTTCTTTGCCCAAAGATTACACGCTTCCCGATACACCTTTTGTGGACGCCTTCTCCCAAGCATTCTTCAAAGAATAAAATTCTATTAAAATACTTCTAGTAATTTCCAGTATGAAACGACGGTTGTCCGTTACCATTCGAACCCTATTAACATCTACTATATGGTAATGCCATTTATAGAAAAAAGGAGATGTTTGTATGGTAGCAACTGTTCTTGATTTTCGTTCCAATGAGGCTGCACAAGGTACTTTTGCATTGCCAATCGCGTTGACACCGGGGGTTGAAGTTTTCTTAACGACTATTACTCTCAACATTCAGGCAGTTACCAACGAGTCCGTATTTTTTTCGACTGTTGGATGGCAGGCTGCGTTAGCAATATTACCGGTCTTGCCCGTGCTTACTTTCCGGATTCGCCGTGGGAGTTCATCCGGAACTGTTATTTTTCAAACGAATGATTCCATGTTTGCGGGTCTTGGTCCTGTTATAGCTACAGACCGTACCTTTTCAAGTGTCCACACTGATTTAGTCCAACCGGCTTTTATCGTTGGCACTACGCAGACTTACTTTTTGACTGTTGAACTATCGGGTACAGGTGGCGCAACGATTGTAGGCCCAGTTAACCTAACTGGATACCTAATGGGTTAATTCACCATCTATTTTATGAAAAAGAAGGGGCTGTCCCTCGGTCTAACTTAGACTTAGGGGCAGCTTCTACTTTAATAGGAGAAAATCCAATTTGTATGATTGCCGTTGGGCAACTATCGTGCCGATTGGGAGGGCTGTTTAATATATTAGTACTAGGGTGCAGCATGCACCTTGATTGTGAGGTTTACCTGTATAATTCTGATACTTATTAATTATTCCGTAGTTTTCCTTGAAGGAGGAACATTGTGTGCAGCCCAAAGTATCGATCATCATTCCGTTCTACAACTGTCCGTATATCGACCAAGCGATTGCAAGCGCTATTGGCCAAACCTACTCAAACGTAGAGATTATAGTCGTGGATGACGGTTCCACGATTCACGCTGATAAGATTGGGCCTTTCAAGGACCGAGTATATTATCTTGGCAAGGCCAACGGGGGAACGGCTAGTGCCTTAAATCACGGAATCCGGTACGCTTCCGGGGAATACGTGGCGTGGCTCAGCTCCGACGATATATTTTTTCCGGACAAAGTAGAGAAACAACTAGCTTTTATGCAGGCGAATCAATCCATGATCAGCTACACCTCATTCGATGAAATCAATGAACATAATCAGGTTCTTAACTGTTCGGCAGGAACTCGTTTCCCAAGTTACCTCGATTTCGTCAAGTTTTGGCTGCAAACGGATCCTATCAACGGATGTACGGTTATAATGCAGAAGCAATTATTTTCGCTTGTCGGTTACTTTGACGAAGGACTGCTCTACACGCACGATTACGATCTTTGGCTGCGCGTTCTGTTGAATCGCATACCGATCCATTTTCTGGATGAATCTTTAATCATGTACCGCTGGCACGAACAAATGGGGACCAAAAAACATTGGCCGGCTATCGAAAGGGAAATTGCGTTTACGAAAGCGAAATACCGCGAACAACTATTGGCGCTGATTGCCCAGATGGGGGGGTGAAGGCTATGTTTCCTAAGGTTTCAGTGGTCATACCAGTTTACAATTGCCCTTACGTCGATGAAGCGATTCAGAGCGCTTTGGACCAAACCTATGAAAATGTAGAGATTATCGTTGTAGATGATGGTTCCACGATGTATGAGGACAAAATTGCTCCCTTTAAAGACAGGGTGAATTACCATCGTAAAGCCAATGGGGGAACGGCCAGCGCGTTGAATTACGGGGTTCGGCATGCTTCCGGGCAGTATGTGGCTTGGCTCAGCTCGGACGATCTGTTCCATCCCGACAAAATCGACAGACAATTGTCTTTTATGTTGGCGCGCGACGCATGGGTCAGTTATACCAACTATGATTTGGTCAACGCACAGAACGAGACGATAAAAACTTTTGGAGGACGTTGCTATGCAACGACGATAGAATTTTACCGGGCGTTTTTAACGAGTGTCCCGGTCCACGGCTGTACGGTTATGGCAAAAAAAGAATTGTTCACGCACGTAGGTTATTTCAACGAACATCTTCTTTACACGCAAGATTATGAAATGTGGATGCGAATCGTATTGTCCCGTTTCGATTTTGATTATTTACATGAATCGCTAACCCGATTTCGCTGGCATGGGGGGAATGGTACGATCCTGTATCAAGCCGAGATGGAGATGGAAGTCCGGTATATACGCGAAACGTTCAATCCCACCCTTCTCAAATGGTTCGAATCCAGTTAAATGCAGAAACGGCATTCTTTGAAGGAAGGCCGTTTCGGAAATGAGGGAGAGGCTATGAGAATACTGCTCGCGACCTACTGGCAATTACCCTTCGTAGGAGGGGTATCATCTTACATGGAGCTGCTTAAGCAAAGGCTAGAAGCTATGGGGCACGAGGTTGACATATTGGGGAACGGAATCGATAGGTACCATATCCTTCATAATTACCGCTCTATTGATAAAGAAAAAATCATGCCTTTGTTGTATGCAAAGCTGCATCCGCAAGTCGCACCACTGCTGCATCAGCATGTCAATGTTCTTCATGCCGAGTTCGATCGGTATTGTCTGGAATTGTCGGCAGCTTACCTCGGATTGCATAAATATGACCTGATTCATACCCAGGATATACTATCCACGAGAGCGTTCAACCGTGTAAAACCGAAAACGACACCGCTAGTAGCCACCATTCACGGCTGCGCAGCTAGAGAGGTTTTGATTGAACAATCGGCGTATATGCCGGAAGAAACGATCAAAAATTCAATCGTCTGGAAATATTATTCAAGCCTAGAACGGTGCGGAGTCAGTTCCAGCGATGTGGCCATCACGCCTTCGCATTGGTTGAAAAATATGCTGGTCAACGAATTTGGAGTTCCTCTCGAACAGTTTACCGTTATTCCTCACGGATTGGATATTCCAGCTTTTCTTCAAAATATGGAGCATGGCCAACTAGTTGAAAATCCAATGGGGAAAAAAGTGATCATTTGCACATGCCGCCTCGACCATATCAAAGGCGTGCATATTCTGCTTCACGCCTTGTCTAAGGTGAAAGCTATACGAAATGATTGGGTTTGCTGGATCGCTGGGGATGGACAGCAAAACTGGAAGCTCCAGCAGCTGGCATCCGAACTTGGTATACAGGAGGATGTAAGGTTTCTGGGACGTAGGGACGACGTTCCTTATTTACTAAGGCATTCCGACATGTTAGTGATGTCGAGCCTTCAGGAAAACCAGCCTTTTTCCGTCATGGAAGCGCAAATAGCGGGCTTGCCCGTGATCGTGTCCGATGTTGGGGGGCTTCCTGAAATGGTGGATCATGGCGTGAACGGATTGACTTTTCCAAGTGGAAATAACGATGTTTTGGCAGGTCATATTGTTACTCTATTGGAGAACGATTTGTACCGCGAAACAATGGGAACAAAGGCCCGAGAATGGGGAATGAAGATGTGGTCGCTGGATACGATGATGGAGCGATTATTGCAGATTTACGATCTTGCTAAGAGTCGTTCTTCATGCAAGGAACCTGTTCCTCTTCATTGGAATTTGAGCATGAAGGGGCTTGTTGGGATGGAAGTCACAGGAGATGATTATAATCGACTATTTACTGAGCTGGTCTCCACTCCCGATATTTCAGTAGATTACTTCACTTGGAACAAGCTGTTTAATTCTCTACCTAGAGATTATTTGTTGCCAGATCAAGCCTTTCTGGCGTTGTTGCGCGAATAGATGGAACGAATGGAGTGTGAATATAATGGTGCCCGAAACGAACAGTAAGGATTTGTCGGCAAAGCTGAAGGAATTAATAGATCGACAAGGATATAGTCTTCTTGACGTCGGATGCGGGCTTTGTTTGAATACGGACTTTGAATGTCCAATCACGATCGGGATTGATGTGCATCGTCCTTATCTAGTTAATCGCGTTAACCGTTCTGTCAACATGATTCCACTTCATATGGATGCTAGAGCTATGAGTCAATATTTTTTGCCGAAGACGATTTCTTTGGTGCTGTTTAATGACACGCTGGAACATTTTCATAAAAATGAGGCCTTAGAACTGTTAAGACAAGCGGAACAAATTGCCGTTAAGCGGGTCATTGTTTTTACCCCGAGAGGCTTCTTTCCCCAGGACGGGTATGATCATTTCCATCTGAACGGCGAGGTATATCAAAGCCACCGCAGTGGTTGGGAGCCTGAGGAGTTCTTAGAGAAAGGTTATCAAGTTCTAGTATTTAAAGATTTTCATGATGAGAGCAACATTTCATTCCGCCAAGCATTCGGGGAAGATCATCCTCCTGTCGATGCACTTCTGGCGTGGAAGGATTTATAGGATTCGAGGGGGATTACCAAAAAAAAGGAGTGCGAGATATGTTCGATATCATCGATTTCGGTAAAAGCGTGCCGGCTGCATTTTTTGGCTCCATAACCCCAATATCTATACTAAGCACACCGAGCAGCATAACTATTGCACAGTTCGGCTTACTGACGCAGCAAGGCGGACAAGTGCTTCTAAATGCGACGGTAGGCACACAAAGTACGGACGGTACGCCTAATTTAATATTTCGCATCTTACGCGGCAACACACTCATTTTTACACTATGCGTCACTTCGACGCAAGCCAACCAGTTTAATGCGGAATCCTTCACTTTTGTGGATACAGGTGTAGCTTCCGGTTATTTCTCTTATAGCCTTACCGTAGAAATTGTCAATTCCTTCGCTACGGATCAGGCGAACGTCGTAGGCCCGATCGTTTTCAGTGGCCTTTCTCTCAACTGAGCAATGGAAGAAAGGAGGGGTTGGAAGGAATTTGTTCGCTGACGATTCCCTACGCCGGCGACATCTGGAACGAGAATGACATGTACTGGGCGTATGCTTTCCATGGGATTGAATTATCGAATAACATTTCTGGAAGGTGACTCCAATGATATGTTTCGCTATCTTAGCTCATACGGGTGAAGATGTATTAATAAATCAACTCGAAAACATACGAAAATTCGTCCCCGGTTCGAAAGCTTTTCTATATAACGGTGGGGATGATCCTTCGTTCGGACTGGGAACCGGGATTGAGATATGTCCCTACAGCAGAATTTGCCAGAACCAACGTGTTTGCGCTGGAAGAAATATTATACGGAACATTAGCGGCCAAATGCGGTGGCATGCTGCGTCCTTATCCAGAGGATGAAGTAGCCTTTGTCAGGCTAGGCCTGCCTTTATCGGTCGAGGAAGTCGTAGAGGCAAAGGAACAAGTCTATTTTGTCCATCCCATCGAGAGAAGGTTGGATAACCCTGCACGAAGCTTTATCTCAGATTGTTAATGATAAAAAGGGCTGCCGATTCGGCAGCCCTTTTGTTATGTGCAATTTATATGTTTTGAAAGCTGTTTTTCTTATGTCCCGAAATAAACATCCAGCTTCCCGAATGGCGGCGTTGTTGCCGCCCAAACCGCTGCCAGTGTTTGCGGCTTTATGACAGAGGCGGTGAGATAGTCACCGATTAGCGGCTGACTATCCGGATCAAAGGAGGTTTGCGTCACTCTTCGATTCGTAAAGAATCCTCCGCCATTGAATGATTCGGCCACGAACACATCCAGCAGAGGTGGGTTAAATCGATTGGTGTAGTAAACGACAAATACTGCTCCGGTAAAGGGAGAAACGGTTACGTAAGGGAAAAAGTTTTGGGAACCGGCTGGTGCGCCGGTAATGCTTAATGGCGGTGACCACAGCAGCCCGTCTTGGGAGGTACTAAGGAAAACATCTGAATATCCTTGTCGGTTATCCTGCCAAACCGCGTAGATGTTCCCGCCGAACGGTCCAGCGGAAATATCCGATGCCAGGCTTGCCAAAGTAAGGGTACGGAACGTGTAGCCGGGAAGCGTAGTCGGCACGAGGACTACATCGGCTACTTTCGCTGGTAATGCATTAATATTCGGCTGAAAGTTGACCCCTCCGTCCAAGGAGCGCCGAATCAAAAATGTCGGGTTCGTCGGCCCTGTCAAGATCCACCCCACATACACTTCTCCTGTCAGTCCTACAGAAATAGCAGCACGATTCTGTAAACCGAACGGTTCTGAAATCCTTATCGGTTCCTCCCAAGTCAGTCCCGCATCCAGCGATCTCTGAAAGAAAATGGCTGCATTTCCGCTGCCGAATTCAAAGTCAAACAAAGGAACGTACGTCAGATAGGTAAACCCGAGGAATGGACTGGATGGGGATTCATCGGCAGCTGAATAAGGGATGTCATAATGCACGACAGTGCCAAACCCTCTGGCTACGAGGATCGGAGCACTGAAGGTTACACCGTTGTCTATAGAGCGGTACACGAATATACTGCCGTCCTCGAAACCGTTAAAAGCGTGAGCACAAACAACGAAAGTATTGGGTAACGTATAGTTGATCGTCGCTCCTTCCATTCCCGCCCATCCTGCTGGCAGGGGTAGCACGCCTGTACTCCAAGTACTGCCTCCGTTGATACTCCGATAGATTCCGATTTGCGTAGCGCCCGTGGAGGTGTCGACAGCGACGGCGTTGATGATATTGGGATTTAGAACGCTAACGGCAACAGAGGGTTCGTGATGAGCTCCCGGAGAACCGGCTGTAATGTTTACAACGGCCATGTCAAGGATCCCCCTTTTTCATGAAGTACTGCTTAATTGATCGATTATAGTCAGTTCAGGGGTCAAGACGCGTTGAGTGGGAACGAAATTGCCCGCCTGATCCACACCGACGATGCTGATGGCTACGTTCGTAGCACTGAAATAGTCGACCTGAACTTCATAGGCAATCGCATTGACTAGCGTGTATGTCTTGAAGAACATTTTGTTGGGACCCAGACTGACCAGATCCTGACCTGCTGGTAAGCGAGTGGGCCCGGGAAGAACAATCCGGAACACTTCCACCTCCAAGTTTGCTTGAAACTGGGGATTATCATTGATTGCCCCGACTATGACAGATGTAGCGACTGGGGGGCCGCCTGATGTTGTTTGGTTAATGATTAGCCCGGTCGTTAGAGCCACGAAGCACCGCCCTTCCACTTTTAAAACACGTCAAGTTGATTGAGCATGGACACAAAGTTGCGACAATAAGCGTCAAGAGAAAAATGCTGCTCAATGTGCCGTCGTGCTTGAGTTCGAATTGCTTCTCTTGACTGCGGGTTCATTAATAAGTAGATTCCCTCTTGCACCGCTTGGCTTATATCGCCTTGTTGATACATTTTCCCGGTCACATTAGGCAGCAAAAAGCTTCCGTTCCCGTCAGAGTCTGAGCTCACGACAGGACAAAGGCAGCACATCGCTTCCACCATGGCGTAGCCAAAGCCTTCGGTGACAGACGTAGAAAGCAAAAAGCCGCCTGAATCTCCAATGATTGAATAATAATCGCGCATGTGCCGGTTCGGTACATTCGAATGCCGGACTACATGGCCAGCAAATTCCGGCTGGTCCAAAGCAGTTTCATAAAGCGTTTTCTCGTCACCCATATAGGAATCCTCAAACAGCCACAGTTTCAGACCTGGACAATAAGCAATCAGTCGCTGGCTAATTTCCAGCATGGCTCGCCAATTTTTGTTCGCATCCGCGCGTCCTACCCAACCAATAACAGGATAAGTTAGCCTCTGATGCGGTTGATACGTAAATTGTGCGCTATCGATGCAATTATGAAAGCAGAAGTGTCTAAAAGAAGGATAGTACTCTTGAAAAAGCTGCATAAGATGTGGGGTTTGGGGGTATAACAGCGCATCTACATAGCTCCTGATGTAAGGAATAGCATCATAGATCGTATACCGAGCAAATTCTTTCGTCCCCAGTCCTTGCGCTTCGAAGATGATCGGCTTGGAAAATCCCATTTGACGAAGACGGGGCAGCAGATAATAGTTGGAAGTAACAATAAGAGCGTCATACTGCTCTTTTTGCAACAAGTTACCGATAGATATGTCGTCTGTCAGTATGTGGGTGCTGATGCCCTCGATATTTTGCAGCCCTGCGCCATTTTCCAAATACAGCAAATGGCAGTCGATTCCGTTCTTCTGTAGTGCATTGGCTCTTTGCCGATTGAGCATCTCCATGCCGCCGCTAGGCGTATAGAAAATAAAGAGTAGTTTCATTCGTTTCGCCACCCATATTGTTAAAATATGAAACTTATTCGATTTTCATGAACTCATTTTTCTTGAAATTTGCTGAGTATACAAAATGCTCGCACTTTATATGTGTATCATACGTAGATGATTTGTGATTCGTACAAGACATTTGTACTAGTTACTTCTAATGCTACCCGAAAAAAAGACAGCTGCTGAACGCAACTGTCTTCCAAACAATATGGCTGCTGTATAAATCTTAAAGCAATGATATGCCGCTGAATGTAATCGGGCCGATTACGTTCGCCTGATTCGTAGAGATGGAGTTCGTAATCTCCGCAAAAATACTATAAGCATAATAACCGCTTGATGCGCCGGAATCCGTATAGGTAAAAGCTGCCTCATCGAATTTACTGGTCTGAAGATCAGAAGACTTAACGGTAAAAATCACAGTGTTTCCACGGACCATACTGTACAAAATGTCTGGCTGGCCCAAAGTTGCTTGTGTACCAACGGTTGCTTTTAACTCGACTTGTGCGCCAGAGGGGACAGATAGACCAAATTCCGCAAGCTTCACACCGCTCGGCGATGCCGGAATAGCAATGGAGACAGAAGAAGCGAACTGCGCTGCGATGCTTTTTCCGAAATCCTGAATAGTTAATGTCATATTGATTCACCTCCTTTTTGATTCTATCTACTATATGCCAAACTCTCTTATTTCGAATGGTCGACTATAATAGTTTTAAATCTATTTCTATTAAATTTCGAAAGTCGTAATGAATCGTATAATCATAAAAAAAGCCTCCATTCCTTAGCAACCCGAAGATTGCAGAAGATGGAGGCTTTTAATCTTTAAACGGAATGGAGCATGTTGATAAATTGAACGCAGTACAGATCTGGGTTGAAATACGTTTGTACATGGTGAACTGCGGTAGATCGGATGTGCTCCCTAAGAGGAGCATTCCCCATCAGATCTATGGCCTCATGGACCGCATGGTCAATGTCACCGCGCGAATAGTATTTTCCGGTTTCATTGTGATAGATTGAGTTCGATACACCGTCTGAATTTGTAGTCAGGACGGGGCAGCGGCAGCTCATTGCTTCTAATATCGAATAGGGCTGCCCTTCCATGATGGAAGTCGAGCAGAGGAGGCCACCTGAGTCGCCGATAATGGAGAGAAAGTTTGCCATTTCCGTATGAGGCACATTGGAGAATAACTGCAGATGTTTTTCGAGTTCCAACTGCTGCACGAGTTCGTGAAAAGCTTGCCTTTCCTCGGGCCGTGACAAGTTCGCGTCTTCGAACATCCACAGTTGAAAGGAAGCGTCATAGCCCCGGATTAAATGAGATCCAATGTGAAGAAATTCCCGCCAGTTTTTGTTCTCCTCAATACGTCCCATCCACGCCATCACTCGGTATGTCAGTTTAGGCCAAGCATGATAGTGGAACCGAGTGAAGTCAAAGCAGTTGTTAAACATAAATTTCGGAGTATGCGTGTACAACTCGTGAAACAAAGTGGCAATATGCGGTGTATTTGGGTTGATCAGACCGTTCGCGTAGGCGTGCACGTATTGCTGAGCGGTAAGCAGCTCTATTCGGGCTGTTTCTTTGGAGCCGAGACCTTGTATTTCCAGAAAAATTTTGCCGGTGTACCCAAGGCTGCGGAAGCGGAGTAGGGAAGGATAGTCGGTTGTCACGATCACAGCGCCATATTGTCCTTGATCGAGGATCGTTTTGATTTCGAGATCGCTATTGCTGATGAATGTTGGTATATCGCTTGCGTTGTTTAAGCCTGAGCCCCATTGGTAATAAAGGCAATGACCGTTAATACCGTGTCGGCGCAGCGCGAGGCATCGTTGTCGGTTCAACGTATCCATGCCCCCGCTGGCAATGTAATACACGAATAAGACGTTCATCCGAAAACCCCTCCTACTCTAGGATGGAGAAATGCTGCTGCGTGAAGATGGCGATGACGGATCCGCCTTGTTTGGCGAAAAGCGTGACGGCGGTTCTGCTGGCATCATTAATATTCGAAACAAGTTGAAGGGAAAAAGGTCCGAAATTCGTAGGTACTTCGCTAACCGTTACCTTCGAGCCGATTCCTTTGGATGCAGCGGACATATGATACAGCATCAGCGTATTTGCCCCACATTCACTTTCCCCTTGTATCAAAATGTCGAACTCTTCTTCTCCATGATTTTCTACCGTCAAATCGAAAGCTTGAATATAGCGTGAATCTGCAGCGGCACCCACATGCGATATAAATTGAAAAATGGAAATCGTCTTCACCTTCCTTCATTTTCTCTTCTATCTTACGTATCTCTACACTAATCGGTACAAGACAGCTGTCTACTGCTCATAGAAAAGGAAGATGATAGCATAGATTCAAACAAGGATAAACGACTCCATCGTCCCACTGGGACGAGCGCGTTTGTCAAGGTAGATGCGAAGCAAAGTATAAAACTTATTCTTTCATTTCTACTGAAAAAGGCTGCCGAATCGGCAGCCTCGATGTCATGTTTCCTTTACGTCTCTTATCGATTCGTTCATATAAGAGTGGTAAGTTTCTTCTAAACCTGCGCGAATCTCATACTTTGCCTGCCACCCCAGGCATTCGAGCCCTTTTTGATTGTTTAGATTGCTGTGTTTAATATCTCCTTCCCTAGCTAAGGAATGAATAATGGGTAGATCTGTCCCGTGAAATTGCGTCAGCAACCGTGCCAAATCATTGATGGATGTTCGATTCGCAGTGCTGACATGAATGATCTCCTGTTCCCCGCGTTTCATAGCAGCTACGTTTGCACGAACTACGTCTTTGACATAGACGAAATCGCGGGTTTGCTCACCATCGCCATGAATCGTCAGCGGTGCTCCTTGTTGAATACGTTCCATAAAGACGGCAACGACGCCGCCTTCTCCTTTAGGCGTTTGTCTGGGTCCGTATACATTTCCATAACGAAGAATGGTGTAGGGCAGTCCGTATAGCTGCTGGAACACACGGATGTAGGATTCAGCGGAATATTTCGAAATGCCGTAGTAGGAAATAGGAGACGTCGGGTCTGTTTCGACGATCTGCTCTTTCTGCAAGTTTCCGTATACGGCGGAAGTGGAAGCGAAGATGAATTTGCTAACAGCTGCGTCACGGCATGCCTCAAGCAGATAGATCGTTCCCACTAGATTCACCATGGCATCGTACCCCGGATTTTGAATGGAACGCTGGACATCTGCTTGAGCCGCAAGGTGGAAAACAACATCAGGTCGGATATCTACGATGAGGGGTTTTATTTGTTCGCTGCTGATGTCTGCCAAATGGAATATAGCTTGTGGATTTACATGTTTCTGCTTACCTGAAATCAGATTATCAATGATATGGACCTCAAATTGCTCCGCAAGGAGTTCTTCCACAAGGTGCGAGCCGATAAAGCCTGCACCTCCGGTAACGACAGCTTTCATCCTGTTTTCCTCTCTTCTGCATGGATTTTCGTTATCTTACGTGGAGGAGGGGAAAGCGGTACAAGACAAATATCCAGACCCCTATTTAATGTACAGGATAGGCTGTACAAATGCCTGTTTTCTACTTGGACGGCTTCTGCCCTGTCCCCTTTCTGTTGCAATCATAGAATATATAAAGCAGGTATTCCGCCATGGACAGGAGTTGAGAACGAATTGAGTAATCAGCGTATTCAGCGGAAACGGAAGCAGCCAAACTCCTCCGTCACCTTGCATCAGCATCAGCCAAAAGTATCGGTCATCATTCCGGTTTGCAACGAAGCTCGTACCTTGGCCAAAGTCATTCGGGAAGCTTTCCGCGTGCATCCTCAAACCGAAGTCATTGTCGTTGATAATGGCTCTACGGATGGTAGTAAACGTGTAGCGACGGGATTAGGGGCTAGGGTTATCTCGTTTAGTCAACGGCTAGGACATGATGTTGGGAGAAGTATAGGTGCGATGCAAGCTAAAGGGGATATCCTATTATTCCTTGATGCGGATTTTGTTGTATCTGCCAAGGAAACAATCCCACTGATCCGAGCTGTGCAGCAAGGTGTTGATGTAGCATTAAATAAATATAATGGAATCGTAACGAAAGCGAGTGTTCATAGGGTTGTTTTAGCCAAACACGCACTTAATGCGATATTAGGCCGGCCAGACTTACACGGCGCCTCTATGACGACGATCCCACACGCAATTAGTCGCAAAGCGCTTAACATTATTGGAGTTGAGAATTTAGCGGTTCCACCTTTGGCCCAAGCCATAGCTGTACAACGCGGACTTCATATAAAGGCAGCGCAGCTTATCCAAGTCGGGCTCAGAAATCGCATCCGAAGAAGGGCAAAAGATGTGGACCCCGTAGGTGATCTCATTATCGGCGATCATTTGGAAGCCATTGGTTGGCTGATCCAAGCCTCTAATGAAAGAGCGAATATGGATGACCAATTGCGTGTTAGAGAAATGATGAGGTGATCACATGAAGCTGAGCATCAAGAAACCAAAGCCTCGACCTACATCCGCAGTAATGAATAAAAAGCGAACCCGGTTTAAGAGATCTTCGCTTCGTTCTCGTTCGAAGCGTACCCTTTCCCTAACAAGAACCGAGCTATACTGGAGAAATTGGGGGAAACGAGCCGGACAACAAGATGCACTCGCGCACGATATTACAAAGGAGCCTTACCAAAAGAAAGCACTCAATAACCTATGGGTGGAGCGGGCTAATTCCCAGTTACTTACTGCCAACGGACAAAGCTATGAAGCAGCGTCAAAAGGGTATGTGAAAGGTTACTTTAAAGCGGCTAAATTGCAAGTCCCCGATTGGATGCTGATCCCAACAGCGCGTTCCGTTTGCGCGATTGTGAGCGTGATGAATGAGGAGCGTACAATCGTGAAGGTCATAAAGCAGCTAAATCGATTGCCATTGGATGAGATCATCATTATCGTGAATGGATCGAGTGATCGCACTTTAGAGAAAGTAAGAGCGCACTCGCATGCTCTTATCGTTCATTACCCAGATCCATTGGGCCATGATGTCGGGAGGTCGATTGGCGCTAAACTGTCTCATTCGGATATTTTGCTCTTTTTGGATGGAGATTTTGTCGTGCAGGCCGAGAAACTTATTCCTTTCATCTATGATGTTGAACGTGGTTCAGATCTTGTGCTAAACAACATAACACCGTATTTACCTCTTTTTTCACGCTGGGATTCCGTAACTGTGATGAAGAGGTTTCTTAATACAACATTGAAAAGACCGGAACTGAATGCGAACTCGCTTACAGCAGTTCCTCATGCTCTATCGAGGAATGCACTGGAACGCATCGGATGTTCCGAGTTAATGGTTCCACCCAAAGCACAGGTAAACGCGATTCTGGCGGGATTACGGATTACTGCGCCAACAAGTGTTAACGTCGTATCTGAGAACAAAATCCGAAGTCACAATAGAGGGAAGAACAACACCGTTGCCCGCTTGATTATTGGAGATCATGTGGAGGCGCTGCAGCTTGCGATGCAGTTGAAAGGCGAGCGAATTGTGTTTCCGGATATCATAAGAAAAAGGGAATTTCTAAAGAGGTGAAGGAGCATGCAGGTAACCAGTATCGTGATTCCAACTTATAATGGTCTTCCTTTACTGAAAGAGTGTGTAGCATCAATTCGAAGACATACTTCAGTTCCATTTGAAATTATCGTAGTTGATAATGGATCACAGGATGGAACCCTGGAATACTGCTATAGAGAGCGATTGAAGCTGGTTTCAATTCCAGTTAATCGCGGCTTCCCTGCTGCTTGTAATTATGGTCTTCACATAGCGACTGGAAATGCCTTGATGCTGCTCAATAACGATACCATCGTGACCCCGAATTGGTTGGATAATCTGCTGCGCTGTTTGTACAGTAGTGAGGACATAGGCATGGTAGGTCCTGTGACGAATTATGCGAGCGGTAAACAGCAGATTCAGGAACCATTTACGAACATAGACGATATGGTTGCGAAATATAACAACGTGAATACTTCTTTATGGCAGGAAACAGAACGCTTGGTCGGGATCTGCTTACTTTTCAAAAGGGAAATGTTAGATAAAGTTGGCTTTATGGACGAAAGATTTTCCCCAGGGCACTTCGAAGACGATGATTTATGTTATCGGGCTCGCCTTGCAGGATATCGCTTGCTCATCACAGGGGATTGCTTCATCTTCCATCACGGCAGTGTGAGCTTTAACAAAAAGAGTCAAGAGGATGTGCAAGGGCTGCTGCAGATAAATCGCCAGAAGTTTATAGATAAATGGGGCGTTGATCCGCACAACTTCATTTAAGGCATGGAGTGAGTCTTCTGAAGTCACCGTTCTCTGCATTGCTGCATAACTTAGAGTGAAAAAGTGGAAATGGAGGCGAAGGGATTGGAACAGCGTGTGACAACAATTATTTCCCACATTGCAGCCTCTCATCGTGAGATGTCTAGAATCTTGGAGACGCACCGAAGTGTTTCGTCGCAAATGGCTGCAATTGCGGGCGACATACCTGACTCGCACCCTCATTTCGATGGCGTAGGCATGCTGCAGGAACAAGCATTACAACTAACCAAGAATATAACGGCTTATTTAAATAGCCTAGCTAATTTGGAAGAGGCAATCGCACAGCAAACGGAAATTGTCATGAAAGAAATGAAAGACCCTGAAGATGAAGAATAGAGGGATAGCCTTGAATAGAAATGAACTGTATTTGCATATGTTGGATGCTACTGCAAAGCTGCAGCATGAAATAGCTTTGATGTTGGAAGCTAGAGTGGTTGAAGCGGAGAAATCGCGCAACTGGATTTGCAATCATATTAACTCAAGGAATTTAGAGGGGCATGAACATCAGATGAAACAATCTGGAGAGATTCATGAGTATGTCATTGAGCTCATCGATGGCTTAACGAAGATGGAGAATTCCTTAAACCGACATATGCAGGCTCTTCTTGGACAAAATGAATCGGGATCAGGAGCGGGGGCAGACGGTTCGAACGGAGTGGGTAACTTATTCTCGTTTGGTGAGGATGATAAGTAATGAGAGCATCGAATCGTGAAAGAATTGAATTGCATATGCTAACCTCGCTGGCTAGAAGCCAGCGAGCCTTATGCCGAATCATAGAGACGATCGCGGATCAAGCAGCATTATCAGATCAGCTTGCTGTCCATTTGGCTGAGAATCTCAAGACGATAAGTGAATACCAACGTTCGATGATTCAGAAAATAACGAAGCAACGTCCGCGTTGCCGCCGGTTTGGAACGCCCGGCAAGCCATGGATTAGCAGAAATGTCGCTCGAGGATCATCCCCAACGCAAGATTAATCCCGCGTGAGTAAGACCCCCGCCAAAACCAAAAAGCAGCAGCGTATCGCCGGTCGAGACCTTACCCTCTTGTATGCCCAAATCCAGAGCAAGAGGAATGGAAGCCGCGGAAGTATTGCCATAGTATTCAAGGCTGTACAGCGCTTTTTCGAACGGAATACCGCTCTTGTCACAGATGGACTCAATAATCCGAAGGTTAGCGCTATGAGGAATGAACCAATCAATTGCCGTATGAGGTAACCGGCTTTTTGCGAGCAGTTTTTCGATCCCTTGCGGGACAGTCGTCACGGCATATTTATACACCTCGCGGCCATTCTGGACGAGCTTGCCTTCACCCGTTAATGGCGTTCCGTTCAATTCAGAGGCAAGGCCGGTTCGGTATACATGCTTGCCGCCTGTACCGTCCGATCCCAGATGATGAGCTAAGAAAGCAGGATGCTCTTCCTCTCTTTCAACCATCACGGCTCCGGCGCCATCACCGAAAAGAATACAGGTGGAACGGTCCGTGTAGTCCGTGATTTTGGATACGGAGTCCCCGCCGACGACGAGAACCTTGCGGTGTACCCCAGCAGCAACTAGTCCGCTTGCTGTATGCAAGGCATAAACAAATCCGGAACAGGTGGCATTAAGGTCATAGGCGCCAGTTGCAGGGATGCCGAAATGAGCTTGAATCTGGCAAGCGACTGGGGTGGAAGGCAGATCCGGTGTATGGGTAGCGACAATGATTAAATCAACATCGCTTAGTGCTGTCGGGTATCTGGAGAGCATATTTTGTACGGCGGCTATACATAAATGACTTGTGAATTCATTCGCTGCGGCAATTCTACGTTCCCGAATCCCTGTGCGTTGAACGATCCATTCATCATTCGTATCGACCATTCCCTGAAGATCCGCGTTGCTTAGTATGCGATCGGGCACGTAGCTGCCGATTGCTGTGATTCGGGCTTGCAATGAGGGAGAGATGGACATCGATGATTCACTCCTTTGGTATCTGATATTAGTACTAGGTACTAAATATAATTATACTTTATCGGATACGTAGGGGAAAGTCAATGGATGAATCTACAACACTTGCGTTCAAAATAGCCTTTGATGAATAGCAAATTCGGATAAATCAATGGACTTCCCATGATTCAATCGGGACTCTTCAGCAGCAAATGCCATCAAATGGCTGCGCACGGACGCAGATGCGGATGTCAAACTTTCTCCGCCGTCGTAATTCCGTACTTCCTCGAGGAAGCTGCTCACGATGCCAGAGTCCCCGCCGCCATGACCGCTTGTTGGAGTCGCTATCTTAATCTCCGTCTCCTCATGGGTAACGAAATCAAGCAAAGTCAACTTGTTTTCGTCTCCGCGAAGCTCACCTTTGGTGCCCATAATCTGAATCCTTCGCTCCTGATGACGGGTGAAGCCGCACATGCTGAACATCGCGGTAGCCCCATTCGCGAATTCCATATTGACCACTTGATGATCGACGACATTATTATCGCTTTTGTACACACAGCGTCCGTAAGGGGTTTCTTTCAAGCCTTTGACGATATTTTCCCTTGTCAGTTCTTCTGTAAAATGTCTCGCCCATCCTTTTCCTTCTCCTAAATAAAACCGTGGTGCGGAATACGGACAAGTCGATTCGACCGAACAGCCATTCACGCAATAATCTGTTGATCCTTCAGGAGCATTCCCGGAATGAAAATGCATCAAGGAGCCGTAAGAACTGACGCGAACACAAGGCTGATCCATTAACCAGGAGAGCACGTCCATATCATGGCACGATTTGGAAAGAATCATCGGGCTTGAGGTATCGGAGTTGTTCCAGTTCCCTCGTACGAAACTGTGTGCTATATGCCAATAACCGACGTTTTCGTTTAATTGAATGGATACAACTTGACCAATTCTGTCCTCTTGGATCAGCCGTTTAATAGCAGACCAGAATGGCGTATAGCGGAGAACGTGACAGATCGTAAGTAGACGGTTATTTTCCTTTGACGCTTTCTCCATCTCCAAGCATTCCTTAGGACTGGGCGACATTGGCTTTTCCAATAGGACATGATACTTGTTGTTCAACGCTTGAAGTGTAGGATGGTAATGCATCCGGTCCTGTGTGCAAATCATCGCAATATCTGCCATTTGCGGCTGCTCCAGCAGTTTTTCCCAGGAATCAAAGCAGCGATTCTCAGGAATTCCGTGCTCTTTGGCAAAACTTGCCCTCCGCTCCGGATTCGATTCTGCAACGGCGACGAATTTCAACAAGTGAGGGTAATGGATGGCATAAGGCGCATAACCATGGGCGCCTCGTGCTCCCGCACCGATGAGTACAGCTGTAAGCTCCTTCATAGTAGATTCTCTCCTTATTGAACAGCCCGGGTCTTTGGGATCGGGCTGTTCTCGTCTCTAACCTGCGGGTAGGATTATTTTTTCCATTCCCCTTTTAATTTCAAATCATTAAGCTCTTTGTTGACTTCATCGATAGCCTGTTTTCCGCCTTTAGCCATCCATTCATCAACCATCTTATCCCAATCGGAAATCGGTCTTTGACCGACGACCATTTTGGTCGTTTCATCCGTAATATATTGGTTCAATTCCGTCTTTTTCTCCATAAACGTAAGGGGATGAATCCGATTGAGCGGATTTACATAAAACGGTGAACTTTTCAATAGATCGGCAAGCTGTTGGTTGAATACTTTTCCTTCAGCTGTTTTATTCATCTTCGCGTAATCATACAGAATGTCATCGCCAGTTTGCCATCCCTCGTTTAAGATGTAGGCATTGGGCGCTACATTTGATCTGTTTTCCGTTATTTGCTGCGCGATTCCGTCAACCATTTTGTAGCCTTTGCCTTCATGGCCGTTCATCCAATCGTAGTATTCGTTCTTCGGATTCTGCTGATCGAAGGGAACGGGCTTTCTGAAGTAATCGATGATCTCCAGAATGCGTTTTACTTTATTCGGATCGTTTTTCAGCTTGGAAGAAATCATATACATCCGATAAAAGCCAGTCCCTAGGGTATAGCCGGAATTCCCATCCGCTGTTTTGAACGGAGGAATCGGAACGACGACCGCCTTCGGATCATTTTTCTTCAATACTTCGAAGTCAACTCCGCTCGGCCCGCCAGGTCCCGGTTGATCGTACCAAATCCCGACTTTACCCGCGTTAAACGCTTTAAATACATCGTTATATTTCGTAACAGCCCAATCTTTATTGAGCGCGCCTGCCTTGTAAACATCGGCTAGGAACTGAATTTTTTCTTTATTGGCCTGAGAAATATTGCCGGGGATTAACTGTCCGCTTGGATTCTTATGATACCAGGCGGTATTGCTGTAATAGGCGCCAAAGCCCGGGTCATAATAAATCCCTTTAGCAAGACCTAGACCTACGGTATCGTCTTTCCCGTTTCCGTCCGGATCATTCTTCGCAAAAGCCGTAACAACTTGCTTCAGCTCATCATAGGTAGTCGGCATTTTGAGCCCGAGCTTATCCAGCCAATCTTGGCGGATAAGCGGTTTTTTTCCGCCTTTTGCCGTAAAATAGGTTGGAATTCCGTAGATTTTCCCATCCACTCTCAAAGGATCCCATACATAATCCGGAACCGCTTTAAACGTGTCATATTGTTTGATGAACTCATCGAGCGGAAGGTAAGCGCCTTGCTTCGCCCATTTCACGAAGTTGGAATCCACCTCCTCCATACCGATCACATCCGGAAGATCGCCGGAAGCCATTTTTACGGCAAGCTTTTCATCATAGGTATCCCAAGGTATGTACTGTGATTTGAAATCAACCTTAAACTTTTCATTGATTGCTTTAACCGCTTCACTATCCGGTGGCGGGACCGGATCTTCCCAAGAACCTTCAAACCAATTGATCATCACTTTTTTGCCGGTATCCGTTCCAGCCTTGCCGGTTTCCTGTGGAGCCGCAGATTGCCCGGTGGAACAAGCCGCCAGACTTCCTGTCATAGTAAGAGATAGTAGGACAGTAGTTATACGTTTCATTTGCATGCAGAACCCTCCTCATGATATGTAATCGGTGCTCGCTTATCCTTTCACGGATCCCAACATCACCCCTTTCGCAAAATGCTTTTGCAGAAACGGGTAAACAAGTAAAATCGGGATCGTCGCAAGCAGGACAGCAGCCATGCCGATCGTCTCGGCTGGCGGCGGGTTTTGAGCCAATCCCATTTGGTGGCCATCCGAAAGTGTCCCAGCTGCTTGCTCCAAAATAACGATTTGGCGCAATACGACCTGTACGGTCCATTTGGCTGGATCACTCATATAGATTAAGGCAGAGAAATAGGTGTTCCAGTTGCTTACCGCGTAAAACAAACCAAATGCCGCGAGTGCCGGCTTAGAAAGCGGGATGATAATGCGTGAAAAGATTTGCAAATCATTCGCACCATCCATGTAAGCAGCTTCCGATAAATCCTGAGGAATACCCATGAAAAACTGCCTCATTACGATTAGATTGAACGAGTTGATCGCACCCGGAATGATAAGCGCCCAGTACGTATTGAGCAAATGTGTTGCTTTTATCACTAAGTAGGTTGGGATAATTCCTGCACCGAAAACAAAGGTAAACAGCACAAGGAATAAATAAAAGCGTTGGCCCCATATTTGACGCGACAGCGCATAAGCCATCATGGAAGTCAGCACTAGACTTATCAACGAACCAACGATCGTAACAAAGACAGTAACGCCAATAGAACGGACAAACGCTTTGGAATCAAAAATGTAATTGTAAGCATCGAGCACCCATGTCTTCGGAAACAGCAGCAATTCCTTTTGTACAAATTCTGCGTAAGACGTAAAAGAAGTAACAATCATATAATAAAACGGAAACAGCATGATCAAGCTAATCACAATAAGTATAAGCGCATTGAGCGCATTCATCGACTTACTTCGCCAACTTAAATAGGAATTCATTCCCTTCACCTCCCATTTTGATGATTAAAAGACGCCTTCTTCACCGAATCGCTTCGCCAAACGGTTTGCTCCAACAATCAAGATCAAGCCGACGAACGATTTGAATAGACCGACCGCAGTCGCGAAACTAAAGTCCGATTGTTCGATCCCTTTGTAGTAAACGAATGTATCCAGCACGTTGCCCATCTCCCTGTTAAACGGATTAATCATCAAGAAGATTTGTTCAAAACCAACATCGAGGACGCTCCCGAGCCGTAAAATCAATAAAATGACAATCGTGCTGCGAATAGCAGGCAGCGTAATATGCCAAATCTGCCTCAACCGGCTTGCACCGTCGACAACAGCCGCTTCGTACAAGCTTGGGTTCACACCGGATAAGGCGGCGAGGAAAATAATCGTACCCCAGCCGGATTCCTTCCAGATCACTTCCAGGACGATCAAGGGCATGAACCAGCCAGGCTCCTGTAGAAAGGGGATCGGCTGCATCCCAAATACATGGGATAATAGTTGATTAACAATTCCCTCTGATTTGAGAAATACCGTTGCGATTCCAACGACTACCACCCACGATAAAAAGTGTGGCAAATATATGATGGATTGAATAATACGCTTCAGCTTCTCGCTGCGTAGTTCATTTAGCATGAGTGACAAAAGAATCGAAAACGGGAAAGCAAACACAATCTGCAAAAAGGACAAGTATAGCGTGTTCCAGATAACACGGATCACTTCGCTATCTTCAAAAATCTTCTTAAAATGTTTCATCCCAACCCAATCGCTATGAAGAAATCCTTTAAATGCACTGAAATCCTGAAAGGCGATCATATTGCCCAACATAGGAACGTAGCGGTAAACAATGAAATAAGCAAGACCCGGCAGAAGGAGCAGATACAAATATTTCTCTTTCCACAATCTAGCTGCGAGTGAATTTCTCTTCTTCTTCACAACCCTATTTTCTGTGATTAATTCCATTGTCTTCCCCCTTATATTTATGTACTATAAAAAGATCACGCAGGAAGGTGTAATCGTTTTCAATTTGATGATAGGCGTTGGCATAACGCCGAACTACGGGACCATCAGTCGCTGTTGCTATAAGACCCATACTAATCAGAAAGTTGGGAAGAGACTATCCATAAAATTTTCATTACTGATCATTTCTTCGGAAAATCCGTAAAAAAGCACAATTTTCAATAAAATAATCACTCTTATTCCGAAGGAGGATGCAAGAACATGCGAAGAATACGACAGTTGAAACTTAATACCCGCTCTATTTTTGTCAAATTACTGATAAGCTTCCTAGTGATCATCCTTCTGTTTGTTTCGTTTAATTTATTTTCGCTTGCATTTTTCAGACAGAGCGTACGCGACGAGCTGATTAAATACAACGATACCAACATGTCCAATACGACTCACGACTTTGAAGAATATTTTCAACTGCTGAACAGCCTCATTGTCAATTTGTACTTGAACAACAACCTGCGGGATTCAAATTCAGCATCCATCGATTATGTTGCCGCCAATCATGTGATCGACGATCTGCGAAACACGGTCTCCAATCCCCGTTTATATTTAAATAACTTGTTTGTCTACGATATTAAACACTCACTTGTTCTCGAAAAAGCAAGAGGAGCAAGTCCAGAAGCGATATTCAGCCAACTTTATACGAATCCCGACTACACCTATGACTTCTGGAAACGGGAATTTGCGCAAAAAGTCTATTTCAAAATGTATCCGGCAGCTACCTTTACCGAGGCTCCAAATCTTAGTCCAGTTTCACAAACCGGCCTTGTTTTTCCTTTAATGATAAAAAGCGATTTTTATCCCGACTATATTATGCTTGCCTTTATCGATACCAATAGGTTATACAAGGCGTTCCATCAATCGATCAATAATAACTTTTACATGTTGGACAATCTGGGGCGTCCTTTGTTCTCGTCCGATTCTACCAGTCGGCATCAACTTCCGGTTTTGGAGCCGGGCAAAGATTGGATCAAGGAAAACGGGAATTATTATTTTTATAAAAAAGGGGAGGTTACTGGGTTTACGTATGTCAATATTGTCCCGGATGCCGCGATTTCGTCCCAGATATTCAAATTGAACTTGACGTTGATTGCGCTTCTCGTGATTTCGGTCCTTATCAGCATTGCAGTGTCCGTCTTCTTTAGTATGAGGTTTAATAATCCGGTCAAAAAAATAGTGGATTCGATTCGGCATTTTAACGAAAAAAATACGCTTGCCAAACACACGAACGAATTTGACCTGATTAAAGAAAATATTGGTTTCATGTTGAAATCGAATCAGGATGCCCACATGAACTTGGAGAAAAAAACGTCACTTCTGCGTTATTACGGTTACATGAACCGGCTAAAACGTATCCATGGTGATCCCGATGAGGTCCATGCTTCCGATGAAATGAACCAGCCGTTTCGCTTTATCTTGTTTCAACTCACGTTCAAAATGCAGTTTTCTCAGGATATAAGCGAAGAAAAGGAACGCGCCACCTACTATATTAGGGAGTATGTCAATCAAGCGATGGGCAAAGAATTGAATGATGCCCATACCTTTCAGATTGAAACGGATCAAATATTGTCTATTGTGTATATCAATGATCAATCCCAGCAATGGATGGAAGTTTTAAATACGATTAAGCACGTCCTGGCAACCGATAAGGACTACTTTTTTTTCACAATAGCCGTTAGTGATTTATACGAGCACTCTTCTGAGCAGACCTCAGCCTATGAACAAGTCGTGAAATTGGTCAAACATCGCCCATTTGACGATGAGACAAGGATTTTATATGACGTGGACGTGATAGAGGAGTCTTTCTTGCTCCCAAGTACCCTCGAACAGGAAATCAACGTCAACCTGCAGGAAGGAAACGATACCCTGGTATTACAAACGCTGCGCCGTGTTCTTAAGCAAATGAAAAAGAAAGAGGTGAGCACGCCAGTTTTCTATCGGTTTGCGGAGGAAATAACCGATAAAGTCCAGCGAATACTAAACTCTCTGCATCTGGAAACAAATCAAGTGGCGGATTCGGCGAAATCGATCCGGCTCATGCATACCGCCGAGGAATTGGATCAATATTTCGAGATGATGCTGAACGAAGCGGGGCGGTTAATCCGGTTGAAAAAGGAAGAACGCGACCCGATTGTCAGCTTTATTGTGGACTATTTGCAGGATCATTACTCGGAAGATATCACATTGGATCTAATCGCTGGTAAACTGAACATTACCGGAGGTTATTTATCCACTTATTTTAAGGAAAAAACGGGAACCAATTTCGTTGACTTCGTTAATGAGTTCCGCATCAAGCAGGCCGTTAATCTGCTTCTGCAAACAGATATGAAAATTCAAGATATTGCGCTTCAAGCAGGCTATCAAACCATGAGTTCCTTTAACCGCATCTTTAAAAAGCATCAAGGCGTTACGCCAAGCGAATATCGAAGAAATAACATCCAAACGACATCCAACCCATATTTCATGATTATGGATAATAGTCGTGAATTTGGTCATTCTAATGCTATCGTCCACTGTGCGACGAATGATACTGAAGATGACGGGGTGTGAACGTAAACGCATGTTACAGGGTAAAAAAAAGCATGTCTGGATTATTCTAATCTGTATCGCCTTGTTTTGCTCATCCACAACCACCGCTTTTGCCTATGGTAAAGGGGCTAAGGGACCTGATGTCTATGCGGTGCAAGGGATGCTGAAGTCACTTGGCTACTATAGCGGACCTATAACGGGCTACTATGGTAATCAAACTTCATCGGGTGTTAAAGCGTTTCAAACCAGATATGGCCTTCCTGCGACGGGGAATGTAGATGATCAAACGCTGCAATCCATCCTGTGGGCTTACGGTAATTTGAAAATTGCCAAGAAGCAGACACCAGCGCCGGCTCCTCCGCCAGCCGCACCTAAGCCTACACCTAAACCGCAAGTCCCATCGACTACGGAATTAACAGTGGAGGAGCAGCAAATGCTTGACTTGGTCAACAAGGAGCGTGCTGCTGTGGGGCTTTCTCCACTAGCTGTTGACCCTGCGCTTACCAAAACGGCTAGACTAAAAAGCCAAGATATGGTCGACAACAATTACTTCTCCCACGATTCACCGACGTATGGTTCGCCATTCGATATGATGGAGAAATTCGGTATTACGTACAACGCGGCAGGAGAGAATATTGCTTGCAATCAAAGTGTCCAAGCGGCTCATCAGGCACTGATGAATTCTCCAGGACACAAAGCGAATATACTCAGCAAAGACTATACCCACATTGGGATCGGCATCGTAAACGGCGGTCCGTGCGGTAAAATGTTTACCCAGCAGTTTATTGGAAAATGAAAAAAAGAGCCCTTTGGGGCTCTTTTTTCATGAGTATAAGATTCAAGTTGTAGATACCGGCTTAATCGCTTCCGTCCACTCGGTGAATTTTTGTAAGGCAGCCCCTTGCTCAATCGCATGTCGGGCCAAATAAATCCCTTCTTCAATGGACCCTGCTTTCTGGGAAACCCACAGACGCACAGCACTGTTCAGTAAAACCATATTCAAGTAGGGGAGCTCGGCATCTCCGCGAAGAACGGATAATACAGTTTCTGCTTGCAGTTGAGCGGTCCATTCAACTTCCGGCACCTCGACCATTAATTCGTAAATCTCAGGATCAACAATGAATAATTCACTAGAACCCTCTTGGATAAGGAATGTCCGCGTGCGCTTGTCAACGGAAAGGTCTTCGGAGCCTTCCATACCCTGCACAACAATACCGCTAGAGACGCCCAATTCGATTAATAAATTGGTGATTTTCTCGAACACCGTACCGTGAAACACGCCGACAGCCATGAAAGGGGCTTCCGTAAAGCGCAGCAGTTTCTCTGCTGTGTTGAACACGGTCCGCAGACCGAGTTCCTTGCGCAGTTCGCGCAGCTCGCCGAGCGGTGCACACCAGCGCTCCGTTGGTGCGAACAGGAAGCCAGTTCGCGCTGCGGCTGATATGAGCGCTTCACGTGACGCGTTAAGCGCGGGTACTTCAAGTGCCGCTAGCACGTCGGACAGCGTGATGCCCCATTTGGGCGGCATGCTTGGGCTGCCGTGCAGCGTAGTGGGAAGTCCGCAGGCCGCGAGAACGAACGCGGTCGGTAAAGTCGCGATGAACGTACGTGAGCGTCCATCATAAGGTCCGGCGCAATCCATGCTGCCGGGTATTGGATAGGTCTGGATGCGCTGGCGCAAAGCATCGATGAAGGCCTTCAACTCATCGGGGGATTCCATTTTGATGCGTTCTGCAACGAGAAAAGCACCTATTTGTGCTTGTGTAGCGGCTCCGGTTAGTATGAGTTCGGCAGCTTGGGATGCCTCTTCATAGGTAAGATCTCTGGCTCCGCGTTTTCCGCGTCCTACTTCTTTTAATAATGATATCATCGTTTGCGACCTCCTTGGTTCTGATCCTGTAGTATTTGATATACCTTAACGATGGAGGTAGCGACATCTACCATACGTTTACGTTCATTCATGGCTTGTTTACGCAAAAAATCATAAGCTTCTGCTTCGGAGATACCCTTGATCTCACATAAGATTCGCTTTGCCTGATCGACCCATTTGCGCTCCTCCAATTTGGAGAGAAGCTGTTCGCGCTCTTGCTGCCATTCGGTTCGCTGGAAGTAATGATTCACACCTAGGAGCAGCGCACAGTGAATTTCCAGAGGGCTCATCGCAGAACCAATCAAACCATCAATACCCGCGTCCATTCTACATTCATTAGAAGGAAAAGTGCGGGCATCACACCACCAGAAAAGGGGGAGGCTGCGATGAGCCAGCACACGGGAACGCCATGGCTCTACTTGATCAGGGCTTACTGATAATAATACCGCATCGACCTTAGGAATCATAAATGAAATTTCTTTTACATTAGATGCTACATATATGCGAAATCCCAAATCCTTCAGCATCGCTTCTGGCAAGGATTCCTTTTCATTATTCGTAACATTCGGATCGGTAGTCGACGACGAGGAGGAGGTAGCTGAGCGAGTTGGTTTAAACTCGTCGATCAGTATAAATGATTGCAACATTTGAATACCTCCAATCATGGATAGCTTTATACCTCATGGTAACTTTATGTAAGGTTTCAGTTATGAAATGATTTATTATACGGCATTACTATAGCATATGACACTAAATTTTGTCGATATGGTAGAGGGAATCTCACATATAAAATATTTGTGTTATGTTTATTGACACGAAGGGGATGTCATACTATAATCAAATTAGAAATCGGCACAATGATGTGCCACTAACGAAGGCAATGGCGCCTATCCTCTTACAAATACGTAACCGGATAGGCTATTTATGTTCTTTTTACTGAAAATCATCAAACATGCTGTTCACGATGATGTGGCAGCAGTGGCAAAGAGGCCGATAAGCATCCCACACAGGTTGGGGGTTGTTTGTCGGCCTTTTCTGTCAAAGAGCAGTCAACACGTCTGGGTAGGAAAAAAGAAGGCGAAAAGCCTCACAAAAGGAGAGGGAAAGCATGGTTGATCGGAAAAGTTTCTTGCAAGTGGGGCACAAAGGGTCATTGTTTAGTTCATTCTTGTATTTTGACATGAGCTTCATGGTTTGGGTTCTTTTAGGGCCACTAGCGGTTATTCTCGCTAATGATTTTCATCTGAATGCGGCTGAAAAGGCGAATCTCGTTGCTTTGCCTACCTTAGGGGGAGCCGTACTTCGATTGGTGTTGGGTGTTCTAACAGATAAGATAGGCCCTAAGCTTACAGGACAAATTGGACTAACGTTAACTTTAGTACCTTTATTCTGGGGTTGGCAGTTTGCAAACACGATGGGGGATATGTACTTCGTTGCTCTGATGCTGGGTATTGCAGGAGCAAGTTTTGCGGCAGCATTACCACTTGCCAGCAGCTGGTACCCGCCGCAGTATCAAGGATTAGCGATGGGGATTGCAGGGGCAGGTAACAGTGGAACGATCTTCGCTACCTTATTTGCGAACCGAATTGCACAGCATTATGGAGATTGGCATGTTGTTTTCGGCATTGCAATGATTCCGATTGCGTTAACTTTAGTCATCTTTAGTGTACTGGCAAAGGATAGCCCGAATAAACCGGCTCCGAAAACAATAGCGGAATACGGCAAAGTATTGAAACAGAAAGATTCCTGGTTGTTCTGTATTTTATACAGTGTGACATTCGGCGGTTTCGTTGGAATGGCATCTTACTTAACCATTTTCTTTAATACGCAATATGGTTTATCGCCAGTTCGTGCTGCTGATTTTACGACCTTGTGTGTGATCGGGGGAAGCTTCTTCCGTCCCGTAGGCGGTTGGCTTGCTGATAAGATAGGCGGTATTCGAATGCTGATGGTCCTATACGGCGTTGTTGCCCTGATGATGGCCGGAATCTCCACACTCCCTGCTCTCTCCATGACAACGGTCATGCTCTTCATCGCCATGATGGCTTTTGGAATGGGGAATGGATCTGTGTTCCAACTTGTTCCGCAGCGCTTCAAGGCGGAAATCGGTGTTATGACTGGAATCGTTGGAGCAGCGGGTGGTTTAGGCGGATATTTCTTACCCAAGATTCTCGGTAACTTGAAACTAACGACAGGTTCTTTTACGCCAGGGTTCCTAATCTTAAGCGCAATTGCGATTACATGTCTCTTGTTGATCGCCATTGTGCAAGGTCAATGGAAACGTACTTGGATCGGTGAAGGCGGCAAAGTGAAGGTAGCTCCTGCCTCTATGGATAGTTTGCATGCTTAAGTAACAGGTTCAAGCCGCTGGTCGCATGATCAGCGGCATATAAGTAAAGCCTTTGCTCATGCAGCTTGAGTGTCCAGGCTGCATGGGCAAAGACGTTTACGACTTACCGTCTTTGGTAGTTCGGTTGAACTACTCAAGCTCCATATCCCAATTTTGTCATTTGGGAGCGTGAGCTCCTGAATGGCCTTTTTTCAAAAAAACGAACTTTTTCAATAGTAAATGGATGGAAGGATGATCACAATGACAGTCAAGAAAGAGAAGTTGGTCCTGGTCGGAAACGGAATGGCGGGCGTTAACGCTGTTGAACATTTACTTAAACTGACACCTGATAAATATGAGGTTACGATTTTTGGCAGTGAACCACATCCGAACTATAACCGAATCTTGTTGTCCTACGTATTAGCAGGAGATTCCAAAGTAGAGGATATCGTCATTCATCCCTATGACTGGTATGCGAATAACCACATCACCTTGCATACCAACCAAACCATAACGGACATCGATACAGCAGCTCAAACCGTAACGAGTGATAAGGGACTGACGGTATCGTATGATAAATTAATTTTGGCCACCGGGTCTAATCCCTTTATGATTCCAATGCCTGGCGCTGATAAAGAAGGGGTTATGGCGTACCGAACCATTCGTGATTGTGAAATTATGATCGAGTCCGCTAAAAAGTATAAAAAAGCGATCGTGATCGGTGGCGGTTTGCTGGGATTAGAAGCGGCGAGAGGTTTCCTTAACTTAGGTATGAAAGTTGATGTTGTTCACATTGTAGATACAATTATGGAGCGTCAGCTGGATCGAACGGCGTCCAAAATGCTGCAAGCAGCGCTTGAAGAGCAAGGCATCAACTTCTTGCTGGAGAAGCAGTCCGCAGAAATCGTAGGCGACAAGCGGGTAACCGGCTTGAAATTCAAGGATGGTACCGTTGCTGAGGCTGATCTTATCGTCATGGCTGTAGGGATCCGTCCCAATGTTGAACTTGCGAAAAAGGCTGGCGTTGAATGCAATCCAGGTATCGTTGTGAATGACTATTTGCAAACAAACGTTCCCAATGTCTATGCGGTTGGGGAATGCGCGATGCATCGCGGGATTGCTTATGGTTTGGTCGCACCGCTCTACGAGCAAGGTGCAGTGCTTGCTAAACATTTGGCAGGCGTGGAAACGGGTCCTTATGAAGGCTCTATCCTTTATACGAAGCTTAAAGTATCTGGTGTTGATGTATTCTCAGGCGGACAGTTCGGCGATGCGGAAGGCACGAAAGCTATTCGCATTCATGATGAGTTCACTGGTGTTTATAAGAAAGTTGTGATTAAAGACAATAAAATCATCGGTGCGGTTCTTTTCGGAGATACGGCGGATGGTACGCGACTTATGCAAATGATTCGGGAAGAAACAGATGTTAGCGGCATGGGGAAAACGGCGATATTGACGGATGCCTCGGGTGGAACCGGCGGAGCGTCATCAGGTGTTGCTGACATGAAAGACGATGCCATCATATGCGGTTGTAACGGCGTTACAAAAGGAACGATTTGTTCAGCGATCAAGGATCAAGGCTTAACGACAGTGGATGAAGTGAAAAATTGTACGACAGCTTCTCGTTCTTGCGGCGGTTGTAAACCACTGGTGAGTGACTTATTGGCATTTACACTAGGGGCTTCCTATGATAAGAACGCTGCAAAAGAGACGATTTGCGCTTGTACAGACCATACACGTGATGAAGTCGTTACAGCGATTCGTGAAAAAGGGTTATCCCATGTGCGTGAAGTGATGAACGTCCTTGGTTGGAAAAATGAAGAAGGCTGCTCGAAATGCCGTCCTGCACTTAATTATTACCTGGGTATGGTAAGTCCAAATACGTATAAAGACGATAGTACTTCACGTTTTGTCAATGAGCGTATGCACGCTAACATTCAGAAAGACGGAACGTACTCCGTAGTTCCACGGATCTACGGCGGTGTAACTAATCCGACGGAATTGAAGCGTATTGCAGAAGTAGCCGAGCAGTTCAATGTCCCTACTGTGAAGTTTACTGGTGGACAGCGTCTAGATTTGCTTGGTGTTAAGAAAGAAGATCTTACTGCGATGTGGGAAGCCTTGGATATGCCGTCTGGATATGCTTACGGTAAAGCCCTACGGACGGTAAAAACGTGTGTGGGAGAAACTTTCTGCCGATTCGGTACGGGTGATGCGATGGGCGTAGGTATCGAGTTGGAGAAGCGTTTTGAACGCTTGAACACGCCTGCTAAAGTGAAGCTAGCTGTATCTGGATGCCCTCGAAATTGTGCGGAATCTGGGATCAAAGATTTAGGCGTCGTTTCGGTAGATGGCGGTTGGGAGCTTTATGCCGGAGGAAATGGCGGTGTGAAGGTACGTGTGGGTGACCTCTTGACAACTGTCAAGACAGAGCAAGAGATTATCGAATACACAGAAGCTTATCTGCAGTACTATCGTGAAACGGGTAAATATGGTGAGCGCACAAGCGAGTGGGTGCACCGACTTGGTATCGAGCATATTCGTGATGTGGTGGAGAATGAGGAAGAGCGCAAACAATTGTGTGCTCGTATGGATCTAGCGCTTTCGGTGACGAAGGACCCTTGGAAACAAGCGATTGATAGCAAAAAGATTCAACGTGACCTTTATGAAGTCGTAGAGCTTAACTAGAAAAAGAGGAAAGTCGGGAGGAGCAGACTATGAAAACACAAGAAGAGCAAATGATTTGGGTGCAGGCCGTTTCTTATGACGATTTAGCTGTTAACACAGGAAAAACAATTCGGTATCAAGGCGAAGAGGTAGCCCTTTTCAAGTTGAAAAGCGGCAAGCTTCAAGCCATCCAGAACCGCTGTCCTCATAAAGAGGGCGTCCTTGCAGAAGGCATTGTATGTGATGACCACGTCTTCTGTCCGATGCATGATCGCAAGATTCATCTCCCTTCCGGTCTTGTTCAAGCTCCGGATACGGGCTGTGTACAAACGTATTCAACGAAGGTTCATGAAGGAATGGTGTTTATTGGATTTCAGATAAACAAAGAATTAGCCTGCTAACGCTTCGCTGACCATAATAAGCACATTAAGATACATTTAGATTTCATAGAGAGCTTTATTATCGGGGGTGGGGTGCGTTGAAATCCGCATTATTGACATTACCTAAAGAACAACCCTCCTCCCATTGCTGCTTTTGCAGCATGCAGTGCGGATTGGAGATTATGCCGAGTGAGAAGACGTCAGGTCTCACGATTAAACCAAGCCCGAACTTTCCTGTGGCGACTAGCCGCCTTTGTCAGAAAGGATTGAATGCACTGGATCATGTGCTTCACTCAGAACGCATCCTCGAGCCCCTGGCAAGGGTCGAGGGTGAGCCGAGACGGTGGCAAACGGTAACCTGGAATCATGCGTTTGCTGACATTGCGGAGCGAATTAAAGGACTGCAAGCTGAGTATGGTCCTGACTCGATTGGCGTATACGGGGGCGGCTCATTAACCAATGAAGTTAGTTACTTGCTTGGTAAGTTTACCCGAGTAGCACTCAGGTCCAAATTTATTGATTACAACGGCCGATACTGTATGTCATCAGCAGCGGCGGCCAGTAATCAGGCATTCGGGATCGATCGCGGGATGACAATGCCTCTGACGGAAATTCCAAATGCGAAATATATCATTCTCGCAGGAACGAATATAGCGGAATGTCAGCCGACGATGATGCCTTATTTACTTGAAGCGAAGAAAAAAGGCGCCGTGATCGTTACGATTGATCCACGCAATACGATGACTTCGAAGACAGCGGATATCCATGTTCGTCTACAACCGGGATTCGACTCTGTATTTATAAACGGACTCCTACATGTCATGGTGGAAGAGAAACTCGTCCATCATCGATTTATTGAAGAACGTACGGTTGGTTTTGAACAATTGAAGGAGGCGGTTAAGCCGTTCACCCCAGCGAGAGTGGAGGAGCTAACCGGCGTTCTAGAAGCCGTAATTCGTACGATTGCTCGTGGATTCGCGAAGGCGGAGACGGGTATTGTCCTAACAGCACGCGGTTTGGAGCAGCAAGTGAACGGTGTAGAGAACACGCTGAATTACATTAATTTAGCCTTAGTCACTGGTAAAATAGGGCGCAAAGGCTGCGGCTACGGCGCCGTAACCGGCCAAGCAAACGGGCAAGGCGGACGCGAGCATGGGCAAAAGGCGGACCAACTGCCGGGTTACCGGTTAATCGAAGACCCAGCTGCGCGTGAGCATGTTGCCAAAGTATGGGGAATCGATCCGAGTGAGCTGCCGGGTAAAGGAGTTTCAGCTTATGAGCTGCTGCAGAAGATAGATGAAGGCGAGATCAAAGCCTTGATCGTCCTCGGATCGAATCCGCTTGTATCCAGTCCGAATAACCGAATGGTTGAGCGAGCGCTGCAGAAGCTGGAATTGCTCGTTGTCGTTGACATGTTTGAAACTGAAACGGCTCGTTATGCCCATTATATACTGCCAGGGTCATCCTTTGCGGAAGCAGAAGGTACGATGACCAATCTGGAAGGACGCGTGTTTCACCGCCAGAAAGCGATGGAGCTTCCGGGAAACAGCAGACTTGATTTCCATATTATTTGTCAGTTAGCGGATGCGCTAGGCCGGGGCGCCTATTTTCAATATGCGGGTATTGAAGATGTGTTTCGCGAGTTAGCAGCTGCTACAGCTGGAGGGAAAGCGGATTACAGCGGCATTACGTATGAGCGGCTTCAGGAAGAGAAGGGCATATTCTGGCCATGTCCAGCTCCTGACCATCCGGGTACACCGCAATTATTCGAGAATCATTTTAATCATTCCGATGGCAAAGCCAGATTGTTCGGTATTCAGCCGAAAATGCCGGCAGAACCTATCGATTCGGATTATCCCTACGTGTTGACAACGGGGCGGCTTGCGAATCATTATTTAAGCGGCGTACAAACGCGCCGCACGGAAGGTTTAAACAAGAAGGCTCCCGTTCCCGTCGCCGAGATTCATCCTTGGCTGGCGAAGCGAATTGGACTGGGAATGGATAACAAGATACGCCTTACAAGCCGCCGTGGATCCTTGGTTTTCGACGTTAAAGTGACAGAAGGTATTCAGCCTCGTACGGTGTTTGTACCCTTTCATTGGGGTGATGAGCATTCGATTAATGTATTAACGAATGATGCGCTGGATCCCACGAGCCGGATGCCTGAGTTTAAAATTTGCGCAGTAAAAGTAGAACGTGCAGAATAGACCGCAATCAGCTTAGTTGGCTTGGCCAAAGAACTAAGCGGGTGCGGTCTTTTTCTGCAGCTAATCGTGGTGGATGAGATATTACAAAGATTGCTTTTTTGAAAGCGAATAGACAGTAAGATTGGCGTATTCAGCGATTAGAGGAGCCATCTGGCGAAAGCCGATTTTCCCACCGGTAAGGGGCTTTCCGAATGTTTTTCCGTCATCTATCCAATGCCATACAGTCAGATCATTGATAGTGAATAGAATGTCACATCCCCATTTAAACAATTTCATCCGGTAGGGACCTTTAGCATCGGCAACGGACGGGATCGGATCACCGCCCTGAGAAACCAGATGAAAGCCATAGCTTTTGCGCAAATTGCATGTATGAAAACTCCGCTCCTCTTCTTCCTTGCGTCTAAAGTACGATACGTGGAAGGCATCAATATCCCCATGGTGATACTGGTCATACACGCCTGATCTTACGGAAAGCCCGCTATCAAACAAATCTTCACCACGGATACCTTTGGCGGCAAAAAACAAGATGCAAAGTCCCGGCTCATGAATCGGCCAAAAATCCCAAGTGATTGCGATGTTATCTGGAAATTCAATCGGACACCAATAAACAAAGTTTGATTTTTGCCCAAGCTTTGGATCAAGCTTATTTTCCATCCGCAAGCGATTCCGTGGAAAACTGACAGCGGCCTGTCCTTCCATTTTGAAATCCCGCACATCTTTTTCATCTGATAGAGGATTTTGATATAAAAGCTCTTCCAGCAGGAATATTTCATTCCAATCCATGTTATTCATACCCCCAATCATCAATTTCTAACTATCTTTGGGTCCAAACAAGGATATGAGGCTGCTCCAGTCTCCGCCCAACTCCTTCCAAAACCAAGAGCGCTGCTGTTCAGGGAGCAGCGAAGGCGGAACTCTGGAGTCCCAAGGCATTCGTGAGAACGGCCTAGGGTTAGATTTGGCTTCTTGAGGCTGGAAAGGAACTACTTTCAATTTACAGCCTGTTTCATCGAGTGCGATTTCAGGATTTCCATACTTGATGATCCAATTAACGGCTGCCTCTTGATGCTCATCTTTAACTTGCTGAAAGACGGGATCATCCGCCAAATCAACAAGCTCATGCGGATCGCTTAGGAGATGATATAGTTCTTCGTAACCGCCATTCTGATAAAAGAGATATTTCCATTCTTTGCTGCGGACATGGAGCATATAGTTGGGTGCCACATAGAATTCCGAACAGACGATATCTCGGCGAACCGAGGAAGGTTCCGTGAGCAGTTCTAATAAATCCAAACCGGGTCTTCCGTCATACTTGCGTTTCGCACTTGCCCGATTGACCAGCGTAGGGAAAATATCAAGCAAGGTAGTCAATTCATCACAGCGGGTACCCGGATGAATAACGCCGGGCCACCATGCTAACATCGGGATGTGCAAACTGCCCTCGTGCCCTAAGTTTTTAAACCATAATCGGTGGTCGCCAAGCAGTTCGCCATGATCCGATGTGAAGATAACAAGCGTATTGTCCGCCAGTCCCTCTTCCTCCAACGTTTGCATGATCCGACCTATTTGTTCATCGATAAACGTAATATTGGCATAATAATAAGCTCTGTTCGTTTGCACAGCATGCTCCGAATACAGATCGACTTCCATCGCTTGGCGATGTGACGCCAAATAAGGGTTTTTCGACGTTCCATCCTGTTCGGATACCCAAGGCCTCGGCATTTCATCTGGAGCATACAAATCCGTCAAGTGCGAAGGACAATCGAAAGGAGCATGAGGTTTGACGAAGGATGTCCATAAGAAAAAAGGTTGGTTAGAGGGTCTTTCCGATTTAAGCCAGTTTACCGTTCGATCTCCGCACCATTGTGTAATATGCAGCTCTTTGGGCAGGCCGTTAACAAGCGGCTTCAGTTCGTTGTAACCGATCTCGGGAGGTTTCTCCCAACCCCAAGCATCATGCTCCATCAAGTATCGATCATAATCATCAAAATGAATCTCCTGTATACTTCCTGCCGTACGCACGCCTCTCATTTCTTCCGATAAAATAAGATGATCCATGCCATACGTTTGCTCATCCGGTGTAAAATGCATCTTCCCGATCGCCTGATTGTGATATCCAGCTTTGGACAAATAAGCGGCAATCGATTCATCGGCAGCAACAGATGAGGCTGATTCATTATTGAACACATGCGTCTTTCCTGCAGCAAACCCCGTCATCGTACACGCTCTGGCAGGTGCACAGAGAGGGTAGGGGGTGATCGCGTTATCGAATACGGCCCCTTCCTGTGCCAACCGGTCCAAGTGCGGCGTTTGAATCGTTTTATTTCCGTATGCCCCTAACGTATCCCAGCGCTGCTGGTCTGTAAAAATGAGTAGTAGATTCGGCCGTGTCTTCATGTAACTGGCATCTCGGGTAAAGATTCGAATTCTGGCATATCGACCATGTACAAGTTACCGTATCCCGACATATCACTCGTAAACAGCACCTGCTTACCGTCCGGGCTTAGTCTCGGATGTACGTGAAGATTTTGCGTATGGAAACTTCCTCGGTGCTTACACAATATACGCGGGCCTTTGAATCCGGACCCGTCATTCCGCCATACCTGCAGCGTATCTTGAAATTGCTGGCCATGATAAGCGCTCGTTTGCTGGCCGTCACCAATGACAAGGGATAGATCATTAGAATGAACATGCATATTTTGAAAAGGAAATTCGTATTGCTGGATTTGACTGTTATCAAAAAGAACAGCCCCGATTATTTTCCCGGCGTGATCCTCAAGAGAATGGGTAAAACCATGGTAGCCGATATGAATACCGTCTGACATCCAATATTCATGACCGACATATTCATTCGGTTTCTTATCCTTTACCTTCCAATGGTGCCCGGTTATGATATCCAGCACCCAGATCCGATGATCAATCTGTTCCCAAGGCCCTTCATGGCAAAATGTCAGCAGATGCGCTTGCGTTGGAGACGTATTGACGTGGCCGATCCACAGCTGGTCCTCATGAAGCTTCATCACTTTCCCGTTGACAGGGGAAACTGCCATAATCATACTGTGCGGCTTCGCACGGAAATACGCCTCGAAGCCCAAGTAACCATTCTTGGTATCCATCGCGATGCTTTGAGTTAAGTCCTTGTTCAGACCGAAGCATAACCACAGTCCGTCTGCAGTGCAGCTCAAACTGCCGAATTTATATGTCTCAGGAACCGTAAAGAGAATACGTTCTTCCATCGTTCCCAGGTTGATTGCCATAATCGAATTGTCATAGTAAAAATAGGCCTCATGTCCGTCAGGATGAAGAAAAGTCCCTTGAATCCGAGATTCACGGCCGCGTTCCAAATCTGTTAATTGGGTCATCACTCCATCGTGCAAATCCATGCTGTACAGATTGGTAACATTCTCGCGGTCCGATCCAAAGATTAACTTTCCATCCCCATAAAACCCGTTATTCGTAAAATAAATATGGTGACTGTGCGAGCAGTGATTCGTTAGCTGAGTCACGGTTACGCCCGTTATCAAATCTGTATAACTGCGCCGTTCCGAAGGCCAAACCGTTCCTTTGCCGCCTTTGGCTCTTACCATTGTCATCGTTCTGCTCCTTTCGAGATAAAGTCCAGTCATATTGAACGACTGGGCTTTATCTACGAAGCGTATTTTTTTTCGCTTACTTAGCCTTGCTTGCGGCAAAGACATCGCTCATTTCTTTTGTATAGGCATCGCCACCGCTCTTTTTCCACAATTCCATGTCCGCTTTATAGCCGGCTTCATCGATCTTACCGACAATAAATTTCGTTCTTGCGTCTTCAACGATTTGATCCAATTGCGCTCCTTTTTGCGTATAAGTAGCAGTTGTAAATGGTTCTCCTGGATTTACAACTATGATTTTCTCATTTGCTTTTTGCACATCGACCGCCTTAGCGCGAAGCGGTGTAGACGGTTTGAACATATCAGGCACAATGTATGGAATAGAAGATAAGAGCTGGTTAATACCCTTGTTATTGATATCAGGGGCCATAGGATCCGTTTGTAGGATAAGCGTAACCAGTTTACCGTCTTCCACTTTATAATGAGTGCCTTCGAGACCATAGTTGAGCAGCGCTTGCATTTCTTTATCGTTGGTCTTATCCAGGAAGGTAAGTACCTTTTTGAGATCGGCCTCTGTTTTAACCGCTGATTTGGAGACTAAGAACATGCCGTTATGACCGGCTGTCGGTAAATTATGAAGACCGGTAGGGCCGCTTACAGCGCCAATAATATCAATACTGCCCTTCGGATTGACTTGTTTCATTTTCTCATCGATCTGGTAAGAACGTTCTGTAACGTCAATCGCCACACCAGCTTGGCTGTTAATAATCGGATCATTCCATTTCGCCGAATCATATACCGCAAAGTCTTGATTCACTAACTTCTCATCATACAATTTTTTGAAGAATTTCAGCGCTTCCATGTACTCAGGTGTCAAATGAGCGGGGACAAGCTTACCGTCTTTCTCACCCCATTTATTCGGAGCTCCGAACCATGTTTGCATAATATCCCATGGACCTCCAAATTTGGTTACGACCATTCCATAAGTGTCATCTTTGCCGTTTTTATCGGGATCATTTTTGGCGAACGCCTTTAACATGTTGTAAAACTCATCGATCGTTTTCGGTTCCTGCATGCCTAAATTATCAAGCCAGTCTTTACGGTAGTTTATCCCCATCCGGCCGATTGGTCGGGATACGTAGAGACCGTAGAACTTACCGTTTACTGACGTATTGTTAAGAACGGTTGGATTCGCTTTGCTAAGATTCGGATAATCTTTGAGATAAGGGCCGATCTCCCAGAATGCGCCTCCATTGATAGCGTTGGCAACAGAGGATATTTTCGCATTATTCACAAAGACTAGAGTAGGCAGGGTGCCGGAAGCAAGGGCTATATTCAGTTTATCGCTGTAGCTTGTATCAGGAGTAAATTGTAGATCCAATTTTGTGTTCGTGTATTCTTCGATTTTTTTCCATACTTTACTTTCAGCTGTTGCGATGTCATTGTTGTAGCTTTTCAACATGACACTAATTGGAAATGGTTTTTCTTTTGCAGCGGTGGTTGCTCCTGCTGTCGTCTTAGGTGCATCTGTCGCTTTAGAGCCATCAGTACCTGAGCTGCACCCCGTTATTGCTGTAACTGCTAATACGATGCTAGTTGCGGCAAACAATGGTTTTTTCTTTTTATCCCAATTCATCTTCTTTTTCCTCCCTTTGTCACCTCGAAAATGTACCTGTATATGATGGGCATAAAACATTCACCCTTTTACAGCACCAATTAAAACTCCTTTGGCAAAATACTTTTGAATAAACGGATAAACCATCAAGATCGGTAATGTACCTACGACGATAATCGCCATTTTAATCGATTGATCCGGTGGCTTCACATAGGTGGGATCGTACGTGCCCATTTCTAGCGACCCTGTTGCTAGAAGTACAATTTGCCGCAGGAGAACCTGCATCGGCCACTTTTTGGCATCTGATAGATAAATCAGCGCATTAAAGAAATCGTTCCAATGGGCAACGGCGTAGAAGAGTGCGAATGTCGCAATAACCGGTTTGGAGAGCGGTAGAACAATACGCCACAGCACACCGATATCGTTACTCCCGTCAATTCGGGCCGATTCAATCAATTCATTAGGGATCTCTTGGAAAAATGATTTTACGACAATCAAGTTAAAGGCGTTGATTGCGACAGGCAGCATGACGGCCCAGTAGGAGTTCAACAGTCCTAAGCCCTTAACAACCAGGTAAGTAGGAATAATCCCGCCGCTAAACACCATCGTGAAGATGATGATATTCAAGACAACATTTCGGCCGATCATGTGCTTCCGCGATAAAGCATAGGCCATCGTAAAGGTAAAGAACAAATTAACAAGAGTTCCTCCAACGGTAATAAATACGGATACGAATAAACTTCGCGGTAAAGCATTATCTTTGAAAACGAACTTGTAAGCATCGAAAGTGATGTCTTTGGGAATTAGGAAAAAGGATCTGCTTCCTATTTCAAGATCGCTTGCGAACGATCCCGCCACGATATACATGACCGGAAGGATCATGGTAAGCGCAACAATGCCAAGAAACAGGTAATTGGCGATATCAAATAATTTTTCGCCTACAGAAGGGTGACGCGTATTCATAGTTCTCTCCTCCTAAGAGTTTTGCGATAGCAAAACTAACTTCGTAAGCATGTACAAAGATCAGAATATGCCGGAATGTCCAGCCCTTTTGGCTAAATAATTCGTTGTAAAAACGAGAATGACACCGATGATGGCTTTAAATAAACCTACTGCCGCACTGTAGCTGAAAGCGCCTTGTACAATCCCCGCCGTATAAACATACGTATCAAACACTTCAGCCACAGGCCGGTTGAGTGGGTTGATCATTAATAAAACTTGTTCAAATCCACGGTCCATAAAGTGCCCCATTCGCAGAATCAGCACGACAATGATCGTCCCCTGAATAGCCGGAAGTGTAATGTGCCAAAGTTGGCGAAATCGGCTTGCTCCATCGACGATGGCTGCTTCATACTGTTCTTGATCTACCCCCGCAAGCGCTGCAAGGAAAATGATCGTTCCCCAACCCATCTCTTTCCAAATACTCTGTGTGATGATCATGGGACGAAACCAGCTTTCACTTGTCAGAAAGTCGATTTTATACCCGAATAGCTTAAACATCACTTCATTGATGACTCCACCTTCAGTCGTCAAAAGAAGATAGGAAATACTTGCAACGATAACCATCGAAATAAAATGCGGGATATAAATCAGCGATTGAATAAAGCGTTTGTAAAAAGATTTTCGGACTTCATTTAACAAGATTGCCAGTATGATCGGTGCTGGGAAGAAAAACACCATATCGTACAAGCCGAGCATTAGCGTGTTGCGTATCAATCTGAAAAATACGGGATCTTGGAAGAATTGTTTGAAGTTATCTAATCCGACCCACTCGCTTTTAAAAAAACCGACGTAGGGTTGATAATTTTTGAAGGCAAGCAGAACCCCCCACATTGGAACATATTTAAAAATAATAAAGTAGGCCAATCCCGGCAGCAGCAGCAGCAGTAAGTATTTATCTCTTAATACTTTGCCTATTAATGTGTTGCGCTTGGAAGTTCTTACGGCTGGGACAGGCGCTATGTGCTGTTCAGCACCTGATGTTTTGATCATGTTCTCACTCCTTCGCAATTGGATTGATGTTTTTAGCATGTCGCTTTGTAAGTTAAACACTATAAGATTCAAATATTTCTGACAATCATACTATTTTGAAATCGCTTTCCCCAAAAAAGTATGAAACCGGAAAAAAAGTATGAGAGCCAAAAAAGGCCCGGCAAAAAGGTCATATTGTTTGTAATTAAAGGGTTTATTACGATGTAGATATCAAAACTTTACTATTGCATTCTTGGAAAGGTTTTAACGAAAAAACGCTAAGGAGAGATGAACTTGTACAGAAAATTATACCATGGGGCGGCTTACTATCCTGAGCTTTGGGATGAAGCGGTGATCGAGCAGGATATCAAGTTAATGAAAGAAACAGGAATCAATGTTGTCCGGATTGGAGAGTTTGCTTGGTCGAAAATAGAACCGGAAGAAGGGAAGATCGACATTCGCTTTTTTGTTGAAATGATCAACCGACTGTATGAAAACGGCATTGAGACTGTGATGTGTACGCCAACTCCCACACCTCCGATTTGGTTATCGTATGGTCATCCAGAGCGTATGTATGTTGATGAGCATGGAAACGTGATGGGGCATGGGTCAAGGCAGCATGCTTGTACAAATAACGCCTACTTTCGAGAAAGAGCGGCGATAATGACAGGGCAGCTTGCACGGGCTGTCGGGCGTTTACCAGGTGTCATCGGTTGGCAGATTGACAACGAGTTTAAGGCTCATGTTAGCAGCTGTATGTGTGAAACATGCAAAGGTTTATGGCATCGATGGTTAGAAGAGCGCTACGGCTCGATCGATGAATTGAATGCAGCGTGGGGAACACAAATTTGGAGCGAATATTACCATAGCTTTGAGCAAGTGCCCCAGCCGGGACATGCACCGTTTCTTCATAATTCCTCTTTGAGTACGATGTACCAACTATTCTCAATGGAGAAGATTGCAGAGTTTTCAGATGAGCAAGCGGCTATTATACGTAATTATTCAAATGCCTCCATCACCCATAACAGCAGTGTTGCCTTTCATGTAGATAATGAACGCCTGTTCCAAAACCTTGATTTTGCTTCATTTGACACCTATGCAGCAGCCAATAATACGCCGGCTTATTTGATCAACTGTGATTTGTGGAGAAATTTCAAGAAAGGCAGGGCTTTCTGGATCATGGAGACGAGTCCGTCTTTCAGTGCATCGCTAGAAAACTATGCAACGCCTCATCCTAACGGATACTTGAAGGCAGAAGCCGTGGCTGCTTATGCCTTGGGAGCAGAAGCCTTCTGTTATTGGCTGTGGAGGCAGCAGCGGACCGGATGCGAACAACCTCACGGATCAGTGATCAGTGCATGGGGAAAACCAACGGTGGGATATCAAAATGTCATAGAGGTTGAACAAGCAAGAAAGGAAATAGAATCGTTACTTCTTGCATCCAAACCTTCTCAAGCCGAGATAGCCATCACCTATTCAGATCGCTCGAAAGCATTTTTAAAAACGGAGCCGCATACAAAATTAAATCATCGAGGACTTGTAACTGCATTTTATGAACGATTTTTGGCCATGGGGATTCATAGGGATCTTATTCCGGAAGGAGCGGATTTGGACGGGTACAAGCTATTGTTCACCCCCTTTATCCACTATGTGTCATCTGATTATCTGAGCCGTGCCAAACAATTCGTGCAAGAAGGGGGGATATGGGTGGTTGGTCCGCTTACTGGAGGGCGAACGGAACATCATACCATACATACGGATGCGGCATTAGGCGCATTAGAGGATCTTGCAGGTGTCGAAACACTGTACACCTATCCGTTGGATGGAACAGGTACAATCGGTCAAGCATTCGGAATATCGGCCCCATTAGGAATGTGGAGCGCAGTGTACGAACCGAAAGAATCGAAATCGATGGGTATGATCACGGAAGGATTAACACCAAACTATGCGTTTATCACAGAGAAGCGGCTAGGCAAAGGGAAAATCGTCATGCTGGGCTCGATGCCTATGGGCGAGGAGGGGGATGTGATGTTGAAGAAACTCATCGGACATTATGCTGTTGAAGCCGATGTTTTGCTTAGAACGGATGTTACACAAGGTACAATCGTCGCTCCGAGACAAGGAAATGGCTATACCATCTGGGTGATCATTAATATGGATGGAAACGGAGGTAACGTTACAATCCCTCAGGAAGGGTTTGATGCATTGAAGCAGCAGCCAGTATTTCCGGGGAAATTAGAAATTGGCAAGTATGAATATCGCATCATTCAATTTAGTGCAGATTTCCCAAAATAACGAATCGACGTTCCACTAACTAGAGGCCGGGTGACTCGTGCCTTGCAATCGATCGGAATAAAAGAGATGGCAAGAATAACCTGCCATCTCTTTTTTTGTTTTAAATAATTCCGTTACTCGGTTTGGGATATGTCTTTAACCCATTTGTACGTTAGAAGCGAAGACAGGAATACCAATGCCAGCCCTTGTCCCCAGCCTTGAATCCGTTCATGCGCAACTCCTTTATAACCGTCGGCGTCCTTCATCACGGCTGTTCCAGCCGATACGTCCAACACAGTTCCGTTATTCGAAATTTTCGATAATATAGCAGGCACGGCTTTCTGAATATACTTATTGTACATAGGGGCACCGATGGCTTCGTTATATCGAATCAATCCGGCGGCAAGACCTGCAGAGCCCGATGTTTCCTCATAAGCGGTCGGATCGTTCAGCACGGTGTGCCAAAGACCATCATCGGATTGGAGCCGGACGATACTGCTAAGTTGATCACGCAGCGAATCGTATATTTTCATATAAGACGGATGTGTAACTTCTACGATATGCAGCGCTTCGGACATCGTATAAGCCGCCCATGAATTGCCGCGCGCCCAATAGACAGCGGACATGTTGTTCTGGGCGATATGGTCCCAACCGTGAAAATACAAATTTGTTTCACGATCCTGCAAGAAACGCTCGTGAGCATGGTACTGCCGTAAGCCATCCTCCAGCCAATCGTTTCTACGAAGCAGGGTGCCGATACGGATCTGAAAATATCCGGCCATAAACATCGTATCGACCCAAGCCTGCTGCGGGAAATCGTAATTTTGCGATACGGTGTGCTGAAATACGCCATCTGCGAAGCGAACCGCATCCGTTCGCAAGAATTCCGCCATTTGAATGGCTATATCCAGATAACGTTCCGATTTGGTTTGTTCGAACAAGGTAAGCAATGTATGACCGATGGATACAGCGTTGACGGTTAACGTAGGAATGCCGTCCTCCAACTGTTCATCAATCCACGTTTGCAATTGATCCAAATATTTAGTTTCGCCGGTAGCTAGATAGGCTTGGCCTACACCATAGAAAGCGACTCCGGCAGGCCAATCCCATGTCATATCCATCTGAAACGTTCTGGTTACGAGGCGGTCGATGGCTTGTTTAATATCCATTTCATTTATAGTTACGTATTTCAAAACAGTTCCTCCTCGAGCAAATGAAAATTGAAATCTAAGCCTATATGGATTTTTTTTTCTGATCCTCGGCATAGAAAGGGCTCAGATATTCAGCGTTAAGCTCCGTCGGCAGTTCGTTTCCGATCAGCTCCAGGCACATGATCGCATTCAATGACCATTGCGACGTTACGTTCGTCGTGATGCTCGGCAGCTCTTGAATCGGTCGGACATATGCGAGCTCCGGCACTTGATAGGTTAGCGTCGCGTCCTCACTGTCTCCCGGCAGACGATTTTCCAGCATAATGCGCCATGTTTTCGCAGCCAAGTCCGCGTTATTGCGTCGGTTGGCTGCGTAGGCCGCCATCGATGCCGCAAACATTGGCCAACTGAATTGGTTAGGATGGATGACCCCATTCGTGCGTGCTAACTTTTCCTCTGGTTCTAGGTAATAGAATTCCCCAAATTCTATGAGCATGTCATCCCATTCAGGATCAGAGAGCAGGTGCGAAAGCTCAATCCACACTTGCGGCGCGCCAAAGGAAATGACCATATGATATCCGTAGTTGCCGTCGCTGATATGGGTAAGTATTCCGGTGTTCGGATCGTATCCGAATGTCGTGCCTGATAAGAGCCGGAACGGTGCGTCCTTCAAATTCTTAATCCCTTGCAGGATCTTATCTCGGTATTTCGAATGCTCAAAGCGTTCCCATTGCGACATCCAATTCGAGCTGAAGGCTGCCCAGTCCGGACCGCTCCTCACGTGAGTAGGATGCTCATCCTTTGGGAAATAGGCTCGCATCGGATCAATTCCGACAGTAGCGAAATCAGCGTCGGCCACTTCCGCCAAAATATCTCCTATACGTTCATCTGCAGTCAAGAAGTAATAGTAACGGTGCAAACCCGCCATTGCGATGCGCGCTTCCTTGCATCCGCAACCCCAGTGAACGACGTTATGCCGAGACCCGAGTCCTGCGTATTCTCCGAAATGATAAACATCCACTTCACTCGTATGACGTGTCATGGCCTCCGCCATGCGGAACAAATCTGCTTTTCCAGATCGCAAGAACGAGAGCCATAGCCAAATGTTCGGCACAAGCTCAGTGTTCTGCCAGGCAAAACCGCCAACGTCGTATCTCCATTCGTGCCGTACAGGATCGTACGTATGCATGAAATCTCCATAGTCCCAGAAACCGTACCACCGCCGACTCTCAACCTCTTGCTTGTAGAACCTCAAACAGGCGTCGAGTTGATCTTCGATCCAACCTTTAGCAGGCGTGCTGCGGTCAGGCAGGCTCCAGATACCGAATACGTTCGTATCATGATAATGTGCAGGCTCGCATAAGAGCTGCGGCGGGGTTTGAACATGTCCGGTCATGTTTGCAAGGTCGGCAGCAGTAGGTGTCCCATCGCAGCACCACAGCATAAGCTCGTTCGTATTTCCGATTCCATAAGGTGTACTGCGCAGCTCATCCGCACCTTCATAGGCGGATTCCACATACGTATTCGTGTCGTAATGACGCATATCCATAGCTGCCGCATCCGGCGACCAGAACCAAAGTGTTAGCTTGGCCTCGTCTGTCGTCATACCGGTTACTTCCAAAGACGAAGGATGCTTCTGCCAAAAATTGCGCAGCCCTGCTGCAAGCCCGCCGTGAGTGTCTCCAGCATATACGAGGCCTCTCGCACGGTTGCCGCTGACGGCCTTCACTGGGCTGCACGCTGCATTGGTTTGCTTGACGATAGAATAGGAGTCGGCAGAAAGCTGCACTAACTTATAGCTGTCCCACGCAGCGGAATCATCAAGCAGTGCCTTGAATTTTGCATCCTTCTCAGGGTCGAATGCGATCGCTTCTCCGACTTGCTGACGATAGAACATGTCCATGTAGACGCCCTTCGTTCGCCATGTCGACAAATGCCGGGGCGATTCACTGAAAAAGCCAGTATCACCCGCAAAACGTACATACCTGTTATACAGTGGGGCTTTTAGTGGCAATGCAAAAGAGATGCCAAGCCCTTTCACAAAGTCCTCCTGCGGATTTCCATTGAAGAATGAGGTGTGGACAATCCGAATCGATGCTTGGTTGGCATAGAAATACAGGCGCAACCGGAAGGGGAGCCAAGAACGATTGCCATCCTTGGAGATATGCTCGCCCTCCACCATCAGTACGACCCGTGAGGGGCCTTCCTGTTCGATCGTTACAGATGTGATCTCGCCACAAAACGATTCTTCCTGATAAAGACGTCCGCTCGATGTCGTACGTCGTTCTTCGCGAATACAAACAAGCGAACCATCCGAGCAGATCAGCTTCTCCCCGTGATATAGAGCGCGGATTAATGCTTTTCCTTGTTTTCCGACGATACACTGGATAACTCCGGTTTCGACAGTTATTTCATCAGCTGATTGTGTAACCTTCAAGCGAGAACTCGCTGGGTTCACACTAGACTGTTCATCGGCGGCTTGCAGTGAATAGCCTTCACTTTCAGGCATATCGAATGATGCGGCGTGTGCTGTCCATTTCACGCTGCCGTCAGGCCAATATGCAGTTGGCCAGCTCTGAAGCTCCAACGAGTCTCCTGAGGAACCCATAAGGGTGAAAGAGCCGGCTTGCGACCGATTCAATTCTCCCATGTGCCAAGGTACTCCCCATGTAACGCCACAAGAGGTTGGAAGTGCTTCCTCCAACCAATGCAAATGGAGTTGCTTTTTCTGCCCCATGTTATCGTTAGCCCTCCCCGAATTTGTTAATGTCTCGGTTCAAGATTAGTATCTGTGGGAATTTCCTTCAACCACACTTTTTAATTCCATAGCTAACGAGAGATTTCACTTTTTTTCCGGGAATAAGACTTTTTTTCTACAACAAGAAAATACCGCCACTGCGGGCGGTTTGGGACATCATGCTATTAATTTCGGTTTAACTCCCGATATTGGCTTGGTGTAATGCTTTCTTGTTTCTTAAATATGCGATTAAAATAGCTGGGTTGATATCCAGTCTTTTCGGCTATGTCGTTGATTTTCATATCGGTGTCACGCAAAAGCTCTTTCGCTTTTTCAATGCGCAGCTCGGTTAAATAGTCAATAAAATTTTTACCGCTGACCTGCTTGAAAGCTTTGCTTAACGCAACCGTATTCGTGCCTGCGTAGTCGGCGCAGCTGTCCAGAGATATTTCCTTCATATAATTGTTCTGCAGATAAATCATCGCAGTTTCCACAGTCCTTTTCACTTGCACGTCGGAACGGGACTCCAGTTCCTGCATGAAGGGGTACACTACTTTGTCGTGGAACCAAGCGATCATTTTCTGCGGCTCTCCGAGCTGCATCAATTGCTCGTACAAATTTGCCGATTTGAAAATACGGTTCGGATCCATACCCGTAAGCCGAATGGCATGCAGGATGCTGCCGAGCAATTGAAGCATTCCTTGCTGAATGTCAATTACTTTGGCTCCGCGTTCGAGCAGTTCTTCCGAGAAAGCCCGGATGAGCTGCTTCGTTTCTTCCATCTGGCCGGTTCGAATCGCTTGAATGATCTCTCTTTCGAGCGCGAATGGATAATGAATCTCGTTGTTCTCTTTATCGTACTCATCCAGAGATTCCAGATCGATAATTTGGTTCCGACTTTCGAAACGGCGTCTGCCTGACGCCTGCATCGCTTCCTCGAAGCGGGAGGGTACATGAACCACAGACGAAGTGAGGCTGCCGATCGTGACCGATACATACATGTTAAGCATGTGATGAATCCCCTGAGTCAGTTCTTGACTAAAGGTTCTGATCGCTTCCTGCTGCTCAGTTTCTTCTGGAACGATAATGAGGAGACCGACAGACAAATCGTGGAAATTCATCACTTCTGCTTGCTCGAAACGGCTCGATGCGAGCTCTTTCGTAATATTGGCAGCCACGAAAGTGACGAGCCCTTCATCGCCAGAGGAGAAGCGTCCTTCCAAGTTTTCAAATCCGGTCAATTGGATGTACAGCACAGCGTATTGCCGATGGTCTACTGACCAGCCGAAATTGCGCATCCTCTCAAGCAGAGCCTGCTCGGAGTAGGAATAGAGATATCCTTGGACAAGTTGAAGCAGGAAGCCCTCCTTGAGGTGAGGAAGCTGCTGCTCCAGCTTATTCTGTAGGGTTGTGCTCTCCCTAGTTAGATGCAGCCATTCTTTCTCAATGATCTTGAAATCATCATTATGTTCTTTCCCTAACGCGGCTATTGCTGTCTTTCCTGTAAGCAAGCTGACTAACTGGGCGATAGGTGAATAGATACGCCGTGAAGCCAGCCATGATAAAACGAACGCGAGCAGCAGCATCCCGATGCTTAACGTCAAGACCAATTGAGAAATAAAAACGACCGGCTTTGTAATCGCGCTGATCGGCGATGCAGAGACATACGTCCAATCGGTACCGATGCGCGACATCGTGCCGAAGGATACGGTGTATGTTGATTGGTTCCAATTGAACAAGAATGAACCTGATTTGGTTTTGCTGGCAAGAACTTCTCTCTTAATAGCTTCATCAAGCTGCGACGCCGGCACCTTCCCAGAGCTAGACAGTAGTTGATCGCCATTTTCCTCCAACAGGAACGTATTCCCGCCATCATATGGGGCTAGTGTTTGCAGCAGTTTGGCGACTTTCGGCGTATCCATCCGGACGGCAATAACACCGTAATGGTTCTCATTGCTTTCAGGTATTTTTATCATAAAAGATAGTGAGTTATCATTCGGAGAACCTGACTCGGACGTATGCTGCGACCAGAACACTTGTTTATCATACGCGAGCAATTTTCTGTATCCTTCGATCTGCACAGCATCCGTTAACGCTTCGTATTGCGGATGAAACCGAACGGGGGCGGCTCCTTCCAAGAACAACTCTGCTTCTATAGCAAGTGGATTTGCACCTTTCATATTGGCTATCGTTTGTGTGATGTTGCGAGCAATCTCGAAATCGCGCGATAGACTTATATTCGCCAATGAGTAACTGAAATTAGGATCGAATGACCAATGCATGACCGACGTCTCCAAATAAGAGAACTGCTCGTCAATATTGGACGCTCTTAGCTGAATCTGTTTATTGTGCATCTGAAGCAGCTCATTCTCAAGACGCTCACCGCCAAGCCAATAAATCACACCGCCGAAGATAAGTCCGGGAATACTGGAAATGATCAGAATTAAAATCCAATTATCACGGAAGCGCTTACTTCTGAACACGATCTAATTCCCCCTTTTTTCTTCTTTGTAAACTTGAATGGAAATTTGCAGCTGTATCCTCGGATAAATGGTTTCTCCATATCATAGCATGTAATTTGTCATTCCTTCTACAACAGCAATGAAAGAAAGTTAGAGTGGACCGCACTCAGCTTAGTTGGCTTGGCCAAAGAACTAAGTTGGTGCGGTCTTTTTCTGCGCCTAGAAGCTTTAAATATTCCTGTTCGGGCGCTTCTGAGATACGCACACCGTTCCAAGTTTCGATAACGATTTTACGTAGTTGATGTTGTTTGAGGAACTGGCGGAACATACTTTTTAACTCGTGGACAATGGTCATTTGATCGTCGTTTTGGTTCGCCTTAGGTGCAATATGATAAATCCGCTTGCCATTATTCTCGATCCAATACAACCACTCACTGCCTTTGAGAGCTAAGTAATTACCGCTTTTACGTGAAAATGAGATGTTTGAAACCTCGGGCCAGGGGACAATCAGTCCAAACGGATTAGCCGGATCAACAGCACTTAAAAGCGTGAATTTTTGTTGACTAGCGGTAACGTCACCTGCTTGCTGGTACAGGCGAGTGATGAATTCTTTAGATGCGTATTGCAGAGCATGTAAATCGGTAATGAATAGACCTCTGACAACAAGCCCCCACTCCTCCAACTGACGGAGCGCTGTCTGAATGGCTTCCCATGGAAACGGACACAGAGCAGAGACGAGATCTTTGGTGATGATGCCAAAACGCTCCAGCAGATGATGCGTCCACTGCATGGCGGACGATTGCTTATCGAAGGCAGGGCTAAGCAGCGAATCGAGAGGGTACCAACGACCAAGTCCTGACTGGAATTTATCCGGTTTCTTAGAAGCACCTGCGGCATGTAGTCGAAGCGGAGCGAACTGGTCGTTGGCAGCCTGTCCATCCCACACTAATTGTAGTAATTCCTCCAACAATGATGATGGAGCTCGTCCTTTTTCAAGACCCAGCTTGCTTAGAAAGATGGCCCCTTTTTCCTGCAAAAGGCTGAGAAGCTCAGGGTTTGAGGCTGGTCTTTGGTTGGCTACAGTGAGGCAGGGCTCATACAGAGAACTGCTTTCTGCCAGAAAGAAGGCAATGCGGCCTTCCTTTTCTTCCGGCTCTTTGCGGCCTATCCAGACAATTTGACCTGAAGAACATAGCGTGTCTAAGTCCTGTTTGCGGTACGAAAGCTGACGAGTTGGAAAAAAGACAGACTCCCAAAGTGAGAAAGGCAGGAAGAAGCCTTGCAAGTCTTCAATAATTTCGCGAAGATGTTCCATGCCGGGAACGTCGTTTCTATCAGCGAGTTTACGCCTAAGCGGCATATGCGTCATATAAGTGAGCGGGGATACAGCCTCGCCACCACGTCTATAAGATTGAAGGGACAGACGAATTAATCGGGAAGCTACCTTGCTGCTCGTCCACAGTTCTTCGGTTTCCGGATCGGCAAAAGGTGCGACAGATAACGTACCATTTCGAATAGCACTCTGAACCCAATCAGCTGCGATGGCAAGTTCTACCTCAAAACGAGCTGCTAATTCTGCCGTTGTGAAAGAGAGCTTCCCGTCGGCAAATCTTTGAAACACGAACGATTTGGCAACCATAGAATCCGAAAGTGAAGAATAGAACTCTACTTCATCACTGCTGATATAGCGGGTCTCTTTCATAAAGAAGGCTGTTGCTGTCTTGCCTTGGACAAGGAGATCGTTGATCCATGCATTGACAGTTATTTCAGAAGCTGAACTAGCCATGACGAGTTCAGCCAAAGAGGAATCGCCGCGTTCTTTCAAATAACGAAACACCTCTTGAGAAGAGGCTAAAGGCTCATCCGTCAAGGCAAGTTTATGTTCCTCTGCCTCGATGACTTGAGGACTAACGGCGCTGCGGATTGCCTCAATACCGAAAATATCAGCTGCCATTTGACGGCTAAAGCCAAGTAATTCAACTTGCAAATCCTGCGTTAACGCATCGGATTCATATAATTTCTGCGACACATAGTCGAACTTGAATTGCCCAGCGAGCGGCGATGGGAAATGGTTGCGATGAACGGCAAATTGAATACTTCCTGTATGAATAGCTGTTAAAATGCCCTGAAGATGCTGAATATCGACATGCTCTTCCAGGCATTCTCGCATAGCTTCCTGAAACAAGGGAAAGCGTTCTTTGAAGGGCATAGCTTCCTTCATGAGTTCTTGTCCACGCAGTCGCTTAATCCAAGCAGGGATACGTGTGAAACTGCGGGAAAGAAGCAAGGACGTTTCTGCCAGCCGTTGGAAAGCTGCGCCAAACATACCGGATTCGGCTACAGCTTCAATGATGAACTGTTCCGCTTCTATAGAAGAGATGGACATGATGGCATGTACAATCGATTCTTGAAAGCTAGGGAAAATAAGCTCGATGCCGTTATCTTTCGCATTCGTATATAGGGCAGTTTGACCTTTTTGTTTAAGATGCTTATCGATAGCCATTAGCCAAGTACGGTTCAGCTTGCGACCGAATAGGCTGTGCAAAATATAATGGGTTTGATTGTTTTCATCAACAAAGGTTTCTATGACAACCGTTGTATCTGTTGGAACTGTATTTACAGCGATTTGATTGCGAACGATACTGATGAGTGCATGGCTTGCCTCCGAATCAAAGTGAAATTGATCCATGAGCCAATCTTGGACATCGAGATCAGCTTGCGTGTGAGGAAGCGACTGCAAACGATCACGCAGCTGACGCCATATTTGACCAGTTTGAACGCCAAGCTCAAACGACTTTCCACCGGTCTCCCCGCGCCAGAAGGGGACTTCACTGTATCGGTTCTCTGCTTCTTGGACATAGATACGCTCTGGACGCTTGCGGACGATACGCCAAGAAGCCGTTCCCAATTGAAACACGTCGCCGACAGACGATTCGTGGATGAACTCTTCATCCAGTTCACCGAGGTGAAGTCCGGTTTCGTTATGATGCACGGGATAGGCCGTGCTCTGAGGGATTGTGCCCGCGCCGGTGAGCGCGGCCATCTGTGTAGCCGCCAACCGTTCTAAGCGGCCGGTTTCACGATCCCATGCGATGAGCGGACGCACGAAGGGGTACAGCCCTGCGAGCACCTCGAGCATCGCGAGCCAGCGCTCACGCGGCAGCTCGCGGAAAGAGTCGCTCTGCGCGAGCAGGCGCTCCAGGCGCGGCACATCCAGCTCGTCGCCCATGGCTACCATGGCGACGAGCTGCTGCGCAAGGACATCGAGGCTGCCCCGCGGGATGCGGATGGCCTCGATGTCGCGCGCCGCGATCCGCCGGCTGAGCACGGCCAGCTCCGGCAGCAGGCTGCGGCTGCGCGCAAGCAGCACGCCGCGGCTGACGCTGCCGACGGCGTGGCCGGCCCGGCCGATCCGCTGGATGCCTGCGGCAGCGGTGAAAGGCGAGTCGATCTGGATCACCAGATCGACATGGCCGACGTCGATGCCGAGCTCCAGCGACGACGTGGCAACCAGGCAGCGAAGCTCGCCGGCCTTGAGCGAGCGCTCGACCTCGAGCCGCTTCTCGCGGGCGACGCTGCCGTGGTGGCTCTTCGCGATCTCATGACCGACATGGTCATTGAGTCGCAAGGTCAAACGTTCGCAAAGCCTGCGGCTATTTGCGAAGATAAGCACGGTGCTGCAGCCTTCCATGAGCTGCAGCAGGCGCTCGACAAGAGGCGTCCATATCGCCTCTTGATCAGCCCCAGCCCGTACAGGTTCCGGCATCGTCACCTGAAGCGCGTACTGCTTCTCGGCTTTGCTCTCGATAATAGCTACATGTCGCGGCTGGTCAGCTTCCCAGCCCCCAAGATAACGAGCGACCCGCTCGATAGGCTTTTGCGTCGCAGACACGCCGATCCGCTGGACGGATCGCCCGCACCACGCATTCAGCCGTTCCAGCGTGAGCGATAAGTGCATACCGCGCTTGTCCGCTGCCAGATCGTGGATTTCGTCGACGACGATCTGTTCCACGCTCTTTAGCATTTCTCTCGCGCGCGGAGAAGTAAGCAGCAAATACAACGATTCTGGCGTGGTCACCAGCAGATCAGGCGGCTGCTTCAGCATCGATGCCCGAGTGCTTTGTTTGGTATCACCGGTACGAACCCCTATCGTGAGTCCCTTCCAGGCGGTTTCCTTTTCGAAAGAGGAAGCCATCTCCTCAATTTCTGCCATAAAATGAATCAAATGATCATGAATATCGTTATTCAACGCTTTGAGCGGTGTCACGACAAGCACGCGAACACCGGCTGAATACTCTTCGTGTGTCTGCTTTTTCTGGATAACTCCGTCCAAACAAGGCAGTAAAGCTGCCAGTGTTTTACCTGAGCCTGTTGGGGAAGAGATGAGCGTGTGTGTGCCAGAACGTATTTGTTTCCATGCCTGCTTCTGAACATCCGTAGGCTCACCGAAACGGGAAGTAAACCAAGCCCTCAGAATGGGATGGAAATGAGATAGATCCAACGCAATTTCCGTCATAGTCTTTGCTCCCTTGCTCACAATTTCTTCCAACATAGCATATTGTGAGGGTCATCGCCAGCGGCGCAAAATATGACAGTTTATTTACATCTCATATGCTAAATTGGTTAAAGCAATACTTGATCATGCTATGGGATGAATAAAGAAAAAATTTTCCATGGAAAATAAAAGGGCACCCTCCTAAAAATAACCATTCAAACGAATTCTTCTGATACATGTAGTATTCAAATCAAGAAGGAGAGTGTGTGAAGCGTGATGCTCAAAAAAGTAATAGCGACGGGTCTTGCTTTCGTTATGATCATGGGAAGCGGTACAGCAGTTCTAGCCAAAGATAATGGAAATGGAAATGGAAATGGCCATGGCAATAAAAAAGATGACAGTAAGGTTGAGATTCATCTTACCTTTGACGATTTGCAAAGTGCGGAATGGGCGATACGCTATATCGCGAGCTTAGCATCGAAGCGTGTGTTTGAAGGGTATGAGGATGGTACCTTTAAGCCTCATAATACGGTTTCCCGAATCGAAGCGATTACGGCTGCCGTTCGTTTGATGGGACTTCGCAGCCAAGCAGAATCAGCAGCAGAAATGAGCACTCATTTGAATTTTAAAGATGCGGATAAAGTTCCTTCTTGGGCTGTCGGTTATGTAGCTGTAGCTTTAGAAAATGATTTATTTTCGGAAAATGACGATATGGTTCAGCCTCAAAAGGAAGGTGACCGGCTCTGGGCAACGACACTTTTAGTTAAAGCATTGAAGTTGGAAGCTCAGGCGAAAGCGAAAATGAACACGACGCTGCCGTTTAAAGATGCGAAGCAAATTCCTGCAGGCGCTGTGGGTTATGTAGCTGTTGCTATTGAGAAAGGTTTGATCGACGGTTTCGAAGACAATACATTTAGGCCTAATCAACCGGTAACACGGGCTCAGCTCGCAGCTTTGCTTGATCGTACCGGCGGTCAATTGCCAGACCAAGGGAATAACACGATAGATGGAACGGTAAGCAGGGTTGTAACCAACAACACGCTTAGTATCACAAGTTCAGGTGCAACATCAACTTATCCGCTGCATCCAGACGTTTTCATTTATCGGAACGGATCCAAAGTGAGCGCATCTGCCTTGCAAGTCGGGGACGTAGTGAAAGTACGTACATTTAATGGTCAGATTGTATTCATCGAAGTGACCAATGCCGTGCAATCGATTATCTACAGCGGTACCGTAAGTGCAGCAGTTACGAATAATACATTAACGCTAACGAAGGCTGGAGCTACCTCTACACTACCGCTTCATCCAGATGTCGTGGTTTATCGTAACGGTATTAAGGTGAATGCGGTAGACCTCAAAGTTGGTGATGAAATTAACATTCGCACTTCGGATAATAAAGTCATCTACATTGAAGTCACCAAATCGATTGTACCTATTTCAAGCAGCGGGACAGTTAGTGCGACTGTTAATAACAATGTGCTGAAGCTTACGAAATCGGGCGTTACCACGGAGTATACCCTGCATCCAGATGTGGTCATTTATCGAAACGGTGTGAAAGTCACTGCAGGCTCTCTGTTGATTGGCGATGAAGTGAATGTTCGCACATCTGACAATAAGGTCATTTTCATTGAAGTAACACAAACAGCACAAGCCATTACAAATAGCGGTACAGTTAGCGCAGTCGTTAGCAATAACGTACTTAAGCTTCAGAAGTCAGGTGTTACATTTGAATTAACACTTCACTCGGATGTTATCGTCTATCGCAATGGGTTGAAAGTCAATGCTTCCGATCTGAAAGTTGGAGACGAGGTCAATATTCGCACTTCCGAAAATAAAGTCATTTATATTGAAGTGACCAAAATGGTTCAACCCATAACAAACAACGGTACGGTCAGTGCACTGGTGAGCAACAATGAACTGAAACTTTCGAAGTCGGGAGTTACAACTGCATTCACACTTCATCCGGATGTCGTTGTCTATCGAAATGGCGTGAAGGTCAGAGCTGTTGATTTAAAAGTAGGCGACGAAGTCGATATTCGCACTTCGGATAATAAAGTCATTTACATTGAAGTCACCAAAATGATTGATGCGAATTTGCCATTTGAGCTTTTAGGAAAGTTAAAAGGAACTACCCTCAATGCCCAAGGTGAGCTTGCAACGATTTCCATCGCACAAACCATTAATGGTAGGGAACAAACAACGATCTATCAGGTATCCTCTGGTGTCACGCTTTCCGGCAACCTGGCCTTATTTAAGGAAGGGAATCTTATCCAGCTAAATGGAGTTAATAGGCTCGTAACCTCCATCACGATCAAATAATAAGCGAAAAGAAGCCCAAAAGTTTATGGGGCTTCTTTTTTTAGTAGATAAGAAAGTATAAGTTTTAACCTTTTGCTTCGCAGCTACCTTGACAAACGCGCTCGTCCTGAAGGACGACGGAGTCGTTTATCCGTGTGTACGCTAAAGTATAAGTTTTGGGGGGAGCGAGCTTTAACGAGAAGGAGGGCTGTGGTTATGGTAAGCCTGCAATTGTGCAGGCTTTTTTTCTTTGAATAGCTCGCTCTCATAAATTCCTGCAATTGTGCAGCCTTTTGCGGTCTTTTCTACTTTCAGGATGGAAGGGATGAAAATTCCTAGGAGGTAATAGCAGGCTTTTCCTCTTTTCATACGATTTTAGCAAAAATACCTGCACTTTCTCGCAGTTATTATGGGCAGTTAATTAATCGTTCTCCTCACGGCTAAATGCTAAAGCTCCTTATACACCGGCGAGCAGCAAGTAGTCCCTTACAAAGGAACCTGCAAATAATAATCGTGTAATTAAAGCTTTACCCCAAGGACCAGAAACTGAGCCTGAAGTTTTTCTTGTGCCTAATAGGAAGTGGTGAACATATACGTTAGTTACAAAAAAAGCCCTTCAATAATGGGCTAGGATAACAGCGATATCTCTATCATTAAATTGAAGGGTACCCTCTTCTGATTTCGTAAAGCTATACCCTCTGGATTCAATATAATGGCACAGTCTAAGCAGAATTTTGGGCTCTATATTCAGAAGCGTTGAAAGTGAAAAAATGTTTTTTTGATCATTGGTTGCTTCAACCATTTAACATAATGACCTCCCTTATCATGAATTGTATATGTATCATAGTACATGCCCCAAGTCACTTGTTGTCGAAACATCGGGTTAACAAAACTTTCAATATTTGGTACTATAGATAGTTTCTAACCAACTCGCCAAACATAAAAGCCCTTGAATCCTCCACAAGGAGGCTCAAAGGCTTACATGGATCCCTATACTGACGGAATCAGATCTTTAATTCCCCAAGCTTGATCAGTTCTACAACCGCTTGTGAACGACCCTTTACGTTCAGCTTTTGCATGACGTTAGAAATGTGATTTCTCACAGTCTTTTCGCTAATGAAAAGCTGCTGCGCGATATCTTTCGTGGTTTTGTCTTGTACCAAGAGTTCGAATACTTCTCTTTCGCGGTTAGTAAGTAGAAATTTGTTTTTGTGGTCGCTGCCCATGGATGTGTGTCACCCCTCCTTGCTCGGGTATTGGGAAATACAAGGTTTAGGGATACAGTCAAAATTAGTTTATGAAGGGCTGGTGTCAATGGTGCGGTATATGCATAAAAATAGGCGATATCCGCTTTTGAGTTTCTTTCCGAGGCGTGGTAAGCTAAAATGAGGCATTTCTTTTGAACAAAGGGGGCTCAAATGATGTTCAGGCGTGATTATTTTATGCGGCAGATTGAGCAAATGACCGTGGTGCTGCATCGCATACTTTTTAATAAGGAACACATCCCTTTAGAAGATGCCCAGCAGCAGCTAGATGAAGCAAGTCGCCATCTATTGGGGCTGAATATTCGCTCTTTGCAGGCATTATCGAGTAAGGATATTCTTGATTTATTGTCTTATCATGGCAGCGTGGATACGGCCAAAGCACTGGTGCTTAGCGATATGTTTGTGGGCCATGGTGATCTGCTTCAGCGGCATGACCAGACGGACGAGGTTTATCAGGCTTATCTGAAATCCGTTGATTTGCTGCTTCATCTATCGCTCTCACCCGAGGTTGAGCCTATGGATGAAGTGAACGATGAAATCAAGGCTCGATTGAACCAGAGCTTGGAACGACTTCAAGGATGGATCATCCCGGAGGAGATCAAGAGGCTTCTTTTCGCGCATTATGAGAAACAAGGCAATTATGCCAAAGTAGAGGATGTTATATTCCATTATATAGAAGATCATCCGGACAGATCCGTAATCCTCGAACGAGGAGTAATTTTTTACGAAAAATTAATGGGTATGGAAGAAGAACTCTTGCAAGCAGGCAATTTTAGCAAAGAAGAAGCGTTAGATGGTCTGCGTATTGTGAAGCAAAAATTGCAATTATTGGATAGTCCTAACATGGATAAATCGTAGAAATTGAAGGTGTAAAGAAATGGCTTGGTATCAGAAAAGTTTTGGGAATGATTATTTAATGGTTTATAAACACAGAGATTTGCAAGGTGCTTACCATGAAGTGAAAAAGATGATCGATTGGCTGGGGCTCGAGCAAGGGGCTGAAGTGCTTGATTTATGCTGCGGCATGGGCCGCCATTCCATGGCACTGGCTGAGTTCGGTTACGATGTAACGGGCGTGGATTTATCCGAAGTCCTTTTGAATGAGGCGGTTAAGCTAGACGATGGAAAGCATGTAACCTGGCTGCGCGGCGATATGCGTGAAGTACCGCTCGATCGGCAATTCGATGCTGTCGTGAATTTGTTTACATCATTTGGGTATTTTGATGAGGATGAACAGAATGAGAAGGTGCTTCATGAAATTCATCGGCTTCTAAAAGAAGGAGGCCATTTCATCATCGATTTCTTGAACCCGGTTTATGTTCAGATGAATCTCGTTTCTCAATCGGAACGTACGGAAGAAGATCTATTGATTCGTGAAGAAAGAGCCATTGAAGAGGGCTATGTGCGTAAACGGATTGTTATTTCGCAAAAGGGTACGGCTGATCGGTATTATCTGGAGCAGGTTAAGTTGTATGATCGATCAGCGTTTGAAGCTATGCTGATAAAAGCGGGTTTACATATTGATCATGTATACGGCGAATATGATGGACAAGCTTATGATGCTGAGGCGTCTAGCCGATTGATTTTTGTAGGGCATAAGGAAGGATGAGTACTCGGAAATGAACATCGTGACTGAACATACGGATGAGATCACGCAAGTGAAAGTTCCGCTGCCCTTTCCTCTGCGTTGGGTGAATGCTTACCTCGTACGAGGTAAGGGCGGGTATACCGTGATTGATCCGGGGCTCCGCACCCCGGATGCGGAAGCGCTCTGGCAGCAGGTGCTGCAGGAGCGCGGGATCGGTTTCGAGCACGTGGAGCAGATCGTGCTCACCCACCACCATCCCGACCACTATGGGATGGCGGGTTGGTTCCAGGAGCGCACGGGCGCGCCGGTCCTCCTTTCGGAGACCGGTCTAGCGCAAGTGCAGCTCCTGTGGGGCCCGGAGCAGCCGATGTCGGCGCTGCTCCTGACGCTCTTTGCCCGGCACGGCTTCCCGGAAGCCGGACTGATGGAGATGACGAAGCACATGGAGAGCTTCGTCTCGCTGGTGTCGCCGCAGCCGCAGGTGACGCTGCTGCGTGAAGGGCCCGTGCGCCTCGGGGACCGCGTGTACGAAGCCATCGAGACCCCCGGCCATGCCGCGGGGCATCTCTGCTTCTACGACGCCGCGGCGGAGGTGATCTTTTGCGGCGACCATGTCCTGCCGCAAATATCGCCGAACGTTTCCTTCCTCCCGCAGGTGGAAGAAAACCCGCTCGGCGCGTACCTCAGCAGCCTGCAGGAGATCGGCAGGCTGCCTGTGAAGATGGCTTACCCGGGGCACCGGGAGCCTTGGTCCGGCTTTGGCGCACGCGCAGAGGAGCTTGTGCGCCATCATCATGAGCGGCTTGCGCTCATGGAGGGGCAGCTAAGCGCGCCGCTTAGCGCTTATGAAGTGTGCCGTGCGACGTTCGGCGACCGGCTGAGCATACATCAGATGAGGTTCGCGCTGTCGGAGACGATCGCTCACCTCATCCTGCTGGAAGCCGAAGGCCTCATTGGGCAGGTAGACCCCGCCGCGGAGTTTATTCAATATATCGCGATATCGAAATAAATACGGAAAGCCTCTAAAACCCGGTATATGGTTTTGGAGGCTTTATTTTTTTCAGGGAGTATAAATCGTCTAGTCCATTTCATTTTACGGAACTAGGATCCGCTATTTTAGAAAGCATGTGTATTTCGATTCTAACGGAACTAGAATCCGCTATTTTTGGGAAAGCATGTGTATTTCGATTCTAACGGAACTAGAATCCGCTATTTCAAGAAAATAAGGCTTTTTGAATCAAAAACAGTGAATTAACGCATCCTCGTTCCTCTTGCGCATCAAAACGGGCGTTTTTAGGCAAATAAGGCATTCACGTTCCGTTAATAGCTTACCGGAGATAACTAGCTTCCTACTCTTTTGAAGCCAAAAGGGAGGATACACCAGCCTCACTTCAAAGGCTTACTATAAGTAGGAATATTATTATGCGCCAACCGGCCACAGGCGGCAGCTACGATACCGCACACCATATCATCGATAAACGTATTGCATTTTCCTTCGGAATGATCGCTATCGAGGTCTTTAATAATCCCGATTTTCTCTTTGTCGAGGTATCCGAAATTCGTGAGTGCAATGGTCCCATACATAAGTGGAACGGCTGTCGCGATGCTTTCATCAACCCCGAAAAGCCCCTCGTCTTGTCCGACAATATGATTATATTGCGGGTTGAATTCTCCTGCTTCGACGGCTGTATCAATTTTGATCGCCAATTGGAGAGCATGGAATGTTTGTTGTTTTCGTAATACGGCAAGGACATGCTCTTCACAAAGGCTGCGCTCCATATCCGGATTATAAGGCCGTTGAAGTTGATCCAGAATATCCACCATGTCTTCCAATGCCACGCCTCTTGATGCGAACAGTGCTAGGTTACGTTCGGTATAATCCTCTTTCACATTTTCAGAAATGATTGAACTGGCCGTTGATGCAACAATGGCGCAGATCCCTTTGGAAATGAAAGATTTAGGTCGTTTGGTCGGAAAGAAGAAGCGGAATTTACAATCCATAAATCCGAAAAGAGAAATCGCGCCGCTGCCATATAAACCGCAAATGGACATTGCGATGGTACGATGAACATTATAAGCAGGGTCCTTCATGCTAGCTAGCAGCTCGGAATCATGCTTGACCTTCTTTTGCAGCTCCATGAGCGTGGACATCACGTTATAGGTTTCTGTTTTGCTTAATACACCTAGTAGAGTTGTTGTGATCGTCTCATACGGAATTTTTTTAATTCCTTTAATCTCGACGAGTAGGCGAGCAACGGCTTCTTCGATGACAGCTTGGGAATAGTGACTGAACACTTCTTCACGGAATTCATTGAAAATGTTTGCTTTTTCTTTAAGGAATGTTCGCATCGCATTGCCTCCAAATTAGGTCAATTGTTTATTTTTGAGTATAGCATATCTTTAAAAAGATGCCGAAAGCAGCTCCCGCGATTTGACTTATTGTCATGTCTTACTGGACGCCGCAGGGCTTAATTTCCGGTGCAGGACTTTTTTTCGAATGTGGACAAAAAGTAGTTATAAATCGGACAAAGCCTCGTATACATAATAATACGAAAAAGCAGTGTACAGGCCATGTTAAGAAAATATAGGCAGATGCTTCTTTTGTCTACGAAAACTTGGAGGAGGAAATAAGCTAATGAAACATCAACATTGGATTCGTTCAGCCGCTATCGCGGGGGTTATTGCCTTGCTGACCACGGGATGTTCGGTTCTGGGCACTGGAAAGAAAAGTGACATCGATGCACCTCCGACAACGGGTGCGGGAGCTGACGCGAAGACGACATCAGCAGCCGTTACGATCGATATGATCGAAGACAATTCATCGCAGATGACGGTTTATGTGAAAGATGGTAAAGGCTTCGTGGCTCCGCTTAGTCTTGGATTGCCGAAGACGGTGTCTGTCGCCAAAACGACTCTCGAGTATATGGTGGACGGAGGACCTGTTGCAAGTTTGCTTCCATCTGGTTTTGAGGCTCTGCTGCCTAAAGGTACGAAAGTCGTAAGTTTGAATGTCACATCAGACAAGCGTGCCATTGTTGATTTCTCTAAGGAGTTCCTCAATTATGATGGGGCAAATGAGAGAAAAATTTTAGAAGCTATCACTTGGAACCTGACGAGCTTCCCCACCGTAGAGAAAGTGCAGCTGCGTGTAGACGGGAAAGATCTGAAGGAGATGCCGAAAGGGAAGACACCGCTGGATACACCGCTTGCACGCTCGATGGGGATCAACATCGAGAAGGCTGAGGACGCTGAATTTGGCCAATCCACACCGGTCACACTCTATTTCTTGAATCAAAATGATCAGAATTACAAATATTATGTACCTGTTACAAGGCTCGTCAAAAGAACGGATGATGTCGCGAAAGCGGTTGTCGAACAGTTGATCAAAGGGCCTGATCAGAAGAAGGGTCTGGCTGCTGTTCTGAATGCTACAACGGAAGTGAAGAGCATTAAGCCCGCGGATGGCGTTATAACCGTTGACTTCTCCAATAAATTCCTTGGCGCCGATCAGAAAGCATCTGCTGAGGCTATGCAGTCCGTTATTCTTTCATTGACGGAGAACACAAGCTTTAAGCAAGTGCAAATAAAAGTGGATGGCGCTGTGAAGCCTGTAACGAAACCTGCGCATATTAATCCGGCTAAGCTTTAAAAAGCTTGCCCGGTTCTAACGACCTCTATGCAAACGTGCTGTCTTTGACAAGGCGCTTGCCTAGGGGTTTTCTCAGCGTTGTCTAGTCATAACTTTAAATAACTAAATAATTACATTGATCCCTTTTCAGCTCTGTGCTATTTTAAAATGAACAACCGAATATTGTCGTAGTTACTAGGTGCCTTTTTGGAGACAAAGAGGGTAACAGGGAATGGGGTGAAAGTCCCCTGCGGTCCCGCCACTGTAATCAGGGAGCAACTTTCTAAGAATCCACTCATGTAATGGGGAAGGGAGAGAGAAGCTTTGATCTGAGAGCCAGGAGACCTACCTAGTAGCGTTACAGTAGACGTCCTTCGAGGAAAGGGGCTGGTGTAGAATATTATTAATACGGGATTTTTCTGTCTTTGTTTGATAATGATCTGCTTCCTTGGCCATCAATGGTCAAGGTTTTTTTGTTTGGAATTAAAAACAAAACAAGGAGGAATGAACGATGGGTAGCGAGTATCTGGTTATTATTTTTTCGTCATTATTACTGGGATTTAGGCACGGGGTTGATTGGGATCATATTGCAGCCATTACGGATTTGGTTGGGGTAGAAACAAAAGCTAGAAAGGGCATGCTGCTTGCAACTATGTATTCTCTTGGTCATGGTTTGGTTATCCTTGTTCTTGGTTTGAGTGCAATTGTCTTAGGCAAAAATATTCCTAGTTGGCTTGATTCGACAATGGAACTCCTAGTAGCATCAACGCTTATTTTACTTAGTATCTGGATGTTTATCACTTTGATTCGCCAGTGGAATGGATTTGAATTGCGAAGCAAATGGAGTGTTGCGCTTGAGGGGATTCGTCAATTAAAGTACGTTGTTGCTGCGAAAGTATTGAAAAAAGAAGTCGTTCAAGTTTCTTCAACGAAAAAAACAATCGGACATGCTGGTGCGTTTTTAGTTGGAATCATACATGGATTCGGCGCTGAGACACCTACGCAAATCTTACTGCTTAGTACGGCTGCTGGAATGAGTACAATGATTTTAGGAGGATCTGTCGTTTTTTCCTTTGTGTTCGGTTTGATTTTATCTACTTCTCTGATTGCTTTATTAGCAGTCATAGGTTTTCTAAAAGCTCGATTGCGACTTTCTGTGTATCGAGTAGTTGGTTGTCTAACTGCTGCGTATAGCTTTGTATTGGGTGTAATGATTTTTATGCGTATATAGATTTTGAGGCCATAGCATTCAATGCTATGGCCTCTTTATTATTATCGTATGTAATTGTCCAGAGCTTTTTGTAAATCAAATAACACTCGGCTTCGATGTTCATCCTGAACAGATGATACAACGCAATGTTCCAGGGTTATGTAAAGGTGGATAAATCCAAAGTTATGCTAGCCTATGGATGCCAAAACTTTAGAATCAATTTCGTGCCGGACATTAACATGTGATAGAATGTGCTAGTATCGAGTTCTCGTTTGAGATAAATAATTGAAATTTTGCAACTTCCAGATTCCAGAAAACCTTAAGGAAAAAAATATAGGTTTTTACCCCAATTTGGAAATAATAAAGAAAAATTTGGGGATAGTAACCTATTTTTTTTACAAAAGCCCTACACTACATTACAATGGGGCGTAGGAACAAGCTTCTGATGGAAGCAACAGGAGGAGAACAACATTTATGAGAATTGGCGGTAGAACGAATCAAGAACTGCGACCTATGAAAATTACCCCTCATTATATAAAACACGCGGAAGGCTCGGTGCTTATTGAGGTCGGGGATACCAAAGTGATTTGTACAGCGACGGTTGAAGAACGCGTTCCACCTTTTATGAAAGGTCAAGGGAAAGGGTGGGTTACAGCCGAATATTCGATGCTGCCTCGAGCTACGCAGGTTAGAAATCAGCGTGAAGCTGCCAAAGGTAAGCTTGGTGGACGTACGATGGAGATTCAGCGTCTTATTGGCCGTGCGCTTCGTTCTGTGGTGAATTTGGAAGCCTTAGGCGAAAGATCCATCACACTCGATTGCGATGTTATTCAAGCGGATGGCGGTACGCGTACTACGTCAATTACCGGTGCTTTTGTTGCCATGGCATTTGCCATCGACAAGCTTTCGACAGACAAGAAATTAGCCAAATTCCCGATTAACGACTTTCTGGCTTCTGTGAGTGTTGGTGTTATCGGCCAAACACCGCGGCTGGATCTGAATTATGAAGAAGATTCACATGCCAAAGTTGATATGAACGTCGTGATGACGGGGCAGGGTCAATTCGTAGAAATCCAAGGAACTGGCGAGGATGCTCCTTTTTCCCGTAAAGAACTGGATGAATTGCTCGCTCTCGCTGAAACTGGCATCCATACGATGATTGAAGAGCAATCTAACGTTTTAGGCCCGATCGCTGATCGCATTCGAGGTGTACACCATGCAGCTACAAAGTAATTTTGTCGTCATTGCAACGCGTAACGAGGGCAAAGTCAAAGAGTTTGAGAAGCTTTTTGGAGCAAAAGGATACAAAGTTCGCTGTTTAACGGACTATACAGATCTTCCGGAAATCGTGGAGAGCGGAACGACGTTTGCAGAAAATGCACGGATCAAAGCGCAGATCATTTCGGCACATCTCCATGTGCCGGTTCTTGCCGATGATTCCGGTTTGTGTGTAGCCGCTTTGAACGGTGAACCGGGCGTTTATTCAGCCAGGTACGCTGGAGAGAATGCTACGGATGCAGACAATAATGCTAAGCTGCTGCAAGCATTAAGCGAGGTAGATCCTGTAGACGGATTGCCTGCTGATGGAGAGCACCCAAAGCTTCTTAGCGAAGCTTCCTTTGTTTGCGCGCTTACGCTTATCGATCCAGTAGCGAATGAGGTGATTGAAGCGGAGGACTCTTGCCGTGGTTTCATCATTGGGGAAGAACGTGGCGAGAGCGGCTTCGGCTATGATCCTTTATTTTATATCCCTGCTCTTGGGAGAACGATGGCAGAACTATCCGTGGAAGAGAAGAATGAAATGAGCCATCGAGCCAAAGCTTTACGTATGTTTTTGGATCGACTTCCTGATCAGAACGGCTAATATCATAAAGAAAACCTGCTTCCACTTTTTATGTGGCCAGCAGGTTTTTCTTATTTATCGGATGGAAATTTTATAGGAACGCAGCCATGTATCCACCTGTGCCAAATAGGCGAATAGTTGAGGACCTGTCATTAACTGACCAAACCATGGAAGGTCGAAATCATTCGTCTCCGAGCTGGCAAGTGCACGGATTTTCTTGACATCAATGAAAGGAAGTAAGGGTGAGCTGGGGTCATCCAGAATTTCCAACACCCATTTTCTCACAGCTGCCAAATAATTAGGATTGTGTGTCTTTGGATAAGGACTCTTCTTGCGAGTGAGCACATCCTCAGGAAGAACACCTTTGAGCGCTTTGCGCAAAATGCCTTTCTCCCGATCACCGGATGTTTTGATTTCCCAGGGAATGTTCCAGACATACTCGACAAGACGGTGATCACAGAAAGGGACGCGAACTTCAAGTCCGACGGCCATACTCATACGATCCTTTCGATCGAGAAGTGTCGGCATGAACCGGGTAATGTTCAAGTAAGACATTTCCCGCATACGGTTTTGCTGCTGTGTTTCCCCAGCTAACCGCGGCACTTCGCTGAGCGCTTGCTGGTATCGATTACTGACATACTCGACGGGTTTGATCCAATCCACAAGATCTGGAGCCAGCAGGTCGACGCGATTGTTCAGTTTCAAAGACCAAGGGAACGTACCCGCAGCCAACGCTTCTTCGTTATGGAACCAGGGATATCCGCCGAATATTTCGTCAGCTGCTTCGCCGGAAATCGCAACCGTCGCTTCTTTTTTGATCTCACGACAAAATAAATAAAGAGACCCATCAACATCAGCCATTCCTGGTGTATCGCGGGCAAATACGGCAGTTTTCAGAGATTCCACAAGCTCGGGTGTGTCGAATTCAATATAGTGATGCTCAGTTCCTAGATGCTCCGTCATCCGTTTAATCCAAGGTGCGTCTGAATTTGGCTGAAAGATGTTGGCTTTAAAATGCTTGTCGTTATCTTTGTAATCAACGGAAAAAGTATGCAAAGCGCCTTGCCCGCTTTCCTTGTAGTGAGCAGAGGCAAGTGCCGTAAGCGCACTAGAGTCAAGACCACCTGATAGAAGGGTACAGATGGGAACATCAGACACAAGTTGGCGCTGGGATGTATCTCTAAGCAGTTGCTGAACTTGCAATGCCGTAGCAGCGATATCGTCGGAGTGCTGGTGGCTTTCGAGCTTCCAATACGTGCGAATGGATAAGCCATTGCGGTCAAAAACAGCGCATTGACCTGGTTTGAGCTCAGACATGTTGCGATAAATCCCATGACCAGGTGTGCGAGCCGGACCTACTGCGAAGATTTCAGCCAAGCCTTCCGCACCGACCTCTGCTTGAAAGTCGGGGTGTGCGAGTATGGCTTTTGGCTCTGAGCCGAATAGAAGCACACTATTTTGATGAGAATAAAAAAGCGGCTTTACACCGAGCCGATCTCTGACCAAATAAAGAGATTGTTCCTGATCATTCCAAGCCGCGAAAGCGAAAATGCCATTAAGTCGATCTACACAGGCTCTCCCCCATTCAATAAAGGCAACAAGCAGCACCTCTGTATCACAGGTCGTGCGGAAATGATGCCCACGAAGTTCGAGTTCCTTTTTGAGTTCAGGGGCGTTATAGAGTTCGCCATTATATACGATCGTATACGTGTAGTCTCCTTGTTTCCGTACCATAGGCTGAGCGCCGTTTTCCGGATCCATTACACTAAGACGTCGATGGCCGAGGGCACAATGCTGTGAAATCCAAGTACCAGAAGCATCAGGTCCACGCAAATGGAGCGTTTCCGTCATATTTTCTAGAATGGACGGGTACCCGGTCAAGTCTTTCCGCCAATCTATCCAACCCGTTATTCCGCACATAGACGTTCCTTCCTTTCCTTATAAAGAGAGCATGATGATAAAAGGTATGCAAACTGAAGGCATATAATGTCTGTCCAGGAATGGGATGGACGCAGTCAACCGGACGGATTTTGTGTTTTGTAGACAGGCCTGATACAATAAATCCAATTCTTACTTACTAAATGACAAAGGTGATGACCATGAAAAAGAAACACTCCAAAGCACAAATTGACTATTTGGCCTCAAGAGAACACTTCCTGCAAATCAGTAACCAAGCCGATAAACGAATTGCGGAATTAAAAGAAGAAGGTAAAGAAGTTGGGCAAGCGGAAATGGAAGAAATTATTGAGCGTGTCGGCTTGCATCGTGCTTACAATGAACTTACCCAAGCGGAGAATGTCTTGATTAACTGGACACAAACGGCTATCAAAACCGAACCGGAATTTATTCAAAATCGCGCTAATTTTGAGGGATTATACGAAAAAGTCAAAACAGATGCAGAAGCAAGAGGCGCGATTCTTAATCTTGCCATGCGTTTAAATTTAGAGCTTGCGTGACATTCTAAAGGGGTAGTGCCATTCTTTCTTCAGGAGGCGAATGCTCATGGATAGTCATTTCATTAGCAAGCTGCACGACAAGCAGAGGAAAGCCGCGAAGAACTTCAGGACTCAAGGTGACGGTCAGCCAGGCAGTAATTTGCCGCACAAGAAGCACTAAAGTCTAATGGCACCATCAAGAGCCTGTAGGGAGATTTCCTTACAGGCTTTTGCTTTTGTGTTCCCTTTGCCTTCGTCCCTTATGGGTATTTTATACAGCATATTTGGTGCGGTATCTCTCCATACTAATCAAGTGATCATTATTTCAACTCACAGGAGGATGAATCCTATCATGAGCAAAAAGAAAAGTATGGACCAGCGGACACAAAGCACAATCGATCATTCGAAGCAATCTTCTCGCATACAGTCCAATCTGGATTCAACAGAACCTGGGCATCATCAGCCGAATCGTCCTTCCGTTTGAATGAGTGATTTGTATTCGTAAATACAGCTTCCGATGAAGTCCCTACCATTTGGTGGGGGTTTTTCCTTGTATGTAGATAGAGTTATAAGGTATGATGATTGAGTTTAAAAGATTTGAATAAGCTCATGCAATTTCATATTCGAAATAGGTGCTTACATCCGCTTTCCAATCGCAGAGTAAGCTTAAAAGGGAAGATCGGTTAGAAGCCGACGCGGTCCCGCCACTGTAACAGAGGAGTCAACGTCTCTATGCCACTGATCGACTAGATTGGGAAGGCTGACGTTCGATGAAGATCCTGAAGCCAGGAGACCTGCCTATTTCAGCAGCACATTATATACCTACGGGAGATAGGGAGGTGTTCTTATGAGTACGTGGGATCTATCCACAGTCCAACATCATGTACTTATTTGTAACGGGGGATCTTGCCTGAAACATTCAGGAGATGAAACAACACTAGCCATTCGAGATGAAATTTCGAAGCATGGAGCCGAGCATCTTATACATACTACGCGGACTCGATGTAATGGCCGCTGTCAGGATGCAGGTGTCGTCACCGTTTATCCGCAAGGGATTTGGTACAAGGAAATGACACCAGAGACGGGGAGAAGGCTTGTTAGAGAACATTTACTAGAGGGGAAACCGCTCAAGGAACATATGACTTATGATTTTGAGGAACGCTTTGTGCCAACCGGAAAAGGGAATACGGGCATAAGTCGCCTACAAAGTAAATAAATAAGTATTGGCTTAATAGAGCAGAAGAGGTTGATCATCCAGTAGGATGATAACTTTCTAATGCTCTATCTGTTAATAGGGAAGGTTTCGTTGCCTAATTTCTAGCTGCGATAATTATATGGACATAGGATTGGATAAATATAGATTTGAAAAATTATCAACGAAGCGTACTTTTTTACATACGATCTTGATGAAAGATTTTTTTTAAAAAAAGCCGTCATGATAGGCGACTAAGATTGCATGAATAAAGCACTTCTGATTGACACAAAAACTGTTGGAAATACTGTTTCGTTATTGTATTGATATTATATTTTCAGACAACAAAAAAGATCGCGATTTCTCGCGATCCTTTTGTCTTGCATGAACGTCCCAGGAGGGATTCGAACCCCCGACCGCACGCTTAGAAGGCGTGTGCTCTATCCAGCTGAGCTACTGAGACATAAACCTCTTCTTACCTAGCGGAATGAATCCGTTTAGCGAAGCGAGAGTTAATATATCATATCGTTTTATAGGAAGTCAACCCTCTATTCATAATTATTTTGCAATCACTCTGACAATCAAGTAAACTGTCTCCAGCGAGACCATGATTTCTGAGGTGATCATCATAACAGACCCATCCATCAATAACTTAATTCTTTTTCCGAAAACAGAGCAATATTACGAAGAGGAACTGACTCGGTTTCTAAAAACAGAGCAGTATAGTGATGCGCTTCAACTGCTAACTTTTCTACTGCAATTTCCTACAGTAGACCCTCATAAAGCCGAACAATGGGAAGCTCTGCGGAACTGGCTGTATACCATGTATCCGGAATCCATGTTCCCCATGACGCCGCCAATGGAAGAGGACCTAGAGGAAGAAACAGATTTATTACGGCAATACATACAAGAAAAGACAGCCGATGATGGGGCCTTTGCGCTTAAGCTTCTGAATATGCTGAAAGACGGTACGTTGGAGCAGCAAGTCAACGCCCTTGAACAATTGGCGTTCATCGATCAATCTGACGTAAGCCAGCGTGTAAAAGAGTGGTTGTGTGAGAAGCCGCGGCACCCTCACATTCAGTTCAAAGCTTTGCAGGCGCTTAAACAGATGGGTGAGCGAGGATTTATCGAATTCCCCAAGAATGGGGAAAAGATCCTGGTCGAGATCGAAGAGACACCGATGTGTCCGGAGGATTTCCCATCACGTATTCGTGATATGATTCGCAGAGTCGGGGACATTAGTGAAATTAGCCAACCTGATTTTGTTTATTTTGCCAAACAAACCTGGCAGGAATTTCTAGCCTATGCCTATGGGACTTCGATCTATACTGATCTACAGAATGCGGAAGAAGGTGCTGTAGATGTGTGGGCATCTGCCCTGCATGCTATTCTTCAGGAGAAATTGTTTGGTACGGTGAATCGTGAAGAATTACTAGAAAATTACGGGATTGTCGATTCCATGAAGCTTCAGTGGAAACGAGCTAATCTGGTGCTGCAAGCGTTTGTGAAGCAGTTTAATCCGGATCCATCATAAGGCAAGAAGTGCTGCCTTGAAATGAAAATCTTATATGGTATAATAGAATGGTTGTAATGAGCGTAACGTGAAAATATGTCATCGTACATTTTTGGAGGGGAAAGCATAAAATGAAAGCAAGTTGGGAAAAAATAGAGAAGAACGTAGGCGTTCTTGAAGTGGAAGTTGGCGCAGAGCGCGTAGCAGATGCTTTGGATAAAGCATTTAAAAAGGTATCCGCGAAAGTGAATGTTCCAGGATTCCGTAAAGGGAAAGTACCTCGTTCTATCTTTGAAGCTAAATTTGGTGTAGAAAGCTTGTATCAAGATGCTTTAGATATCATTTTGCCAGAAGTTTATGTGGAAGCGATTGAAGAGGTTAAAATCGAGCCTGTTGATCGTCCTGAAGTAGACGTTGAGCAATTCGGCAAAGGACAAGTGCTGAAGTTCAAAGCAAAAGTTACTGTTAAGCCTGAAGTAACTCTTGGCGAATACAAAGGTATCGAAGTTGAAGCTGCTAGTGCAGTTGTAACGGATGAAGAATTGAATGAAGAGCTTACTCGTTTGCAACAGCGTCATGCTGAATTGGTTGTTCTTGAAGAAGGACAAGCAGCAAATGGTGACGTCGTTGTCCTTGATTTCGAAGGATTCGTTGATGGAGAAGCATTCGAAGGCGGCAAAGCGGAGAAATACTCCCTTGAGCTTGGTTCCAACTCCTTCATTCCAGGTTTCGAAGATCAGCTCGTAGGACTTGGTAAAGGCGAAGAGAAAGATGTTAATGTTAGCTTCCCTGAAAACTACCACTCCGAAGATTTGAAAGGTAAAGCGGCTGTGTTTAAAGTGAAAATTCACGACATTAAACGCAAGAACTTGCCAGAGCTTGATGATGAATTTGCTAAAGACGTGAGCGAGTACGATACACTTGTAGAGTACAAAGAAGAGTTGAAAAAACGTCTTCAAGAGCGCAAAGAAAAAGATTCAGAGGCTGCTCTGGAAACAGCTGTTGTTGAAAAAGCTGCAGCTAACGCTGAAGTTGAAATTCCAGCTTCCATGGTAGAAGCAGAGCTAGATGTTATGGTGAAGGAATTCGAAAGACGTCTTCGCTCCCAAGGCATGACGCTTGAGATCTACTTCCAGTTCTCCGGTCAAAACGAGAGCGTGCTGAAAGAACAAATGAGAGAAGATGCTGACAAGCGTGTTCGTAACAACCTTGTTCTTGAAGCCATCGCAGCTGCAGAAAAAATCACAGTTTCCGATGAAGAAGTTGACACGGAACTTGAGAAATATGCACAATCCTACCAAAAAACAACGGCAGAACTTCGTGAACTGTTTGCTTCAAACGGCAGCCTAGAAGGTCTGAGCAACGATCTTGTGATTAGAAAAACGGTTGACTTCTTGCTTGAAAATAGCAAGCATGTTTCCGCAGCAGTATAAATAAGGTAAGTAAAGGCACGTACGTAAGCAACGTGCCTTTCTTTTACCCTATTTTAGCCCCAAAACTGCCCAAGACCATAAGAAATACCCTCATACATAGCAGTTCTCTGAAAAAATGACTTTGCTGTGCAAACGTGTTAAACTGTATCTGAATCTCAATTGAGAGAACTTGGCTATTGCCGCAAAAGGAGTTGGTACAATGAGTCTTATTCCTATGGTTGTTGAACAAGAGGCTCGTGGGGAACGTTCTTACGATATCTACTCGCGTTTACTAAAGGACCGCATTATCTTCATTGGGAGCGCTATTGATGACGATGTGGCTAATTTGGTCATTGCCCAGCTGCTCTTTTTATCAGCTCAAGATCCTGACAAGGATATCCACTTATATATCAATTCACCAGGTGGATCTGTAACAGCTGGAATGGGTATCTTCGATACCATGCAGTTTATTAAACCAGATGTATCTACGATTTGTGTAGGTATGGCTGCAAGTATGGGCTCTTTGCTGTTAACAGCAGGTGCCAAAGGCAAGCGATACGCGCTGCCGAATGCAGAAGTAATGATTCACCAACCGCTCGGCGGTGTAAGAGGTCAAGCAACCGATATCAAAATCCACGCGGATTGGATTATCAAAACGAAGCAAAAACTCAACCAGATCTATGTGGACCGTACGGGACAGCCGCTTGAAAAGATCGAAAGAGACACCGACCGGGATAACTTTATGAGCGCTGAAGAAGCGAAGGCATATGGGTTAATCGACGAGGTTATCACTCGAAACGACTTGAAATAAAGGAGTGATCCCATGTTTAAATTTAACGATGAAAAAGGCCAACTCAAATGTTCCTTTTGTGGAAAATCCCAAGACCAAGTTCGCAAACTTGTTGCAGGTCCGGGAGTTTACATTTGTGATGAATGTATAGAGCTTTGCACGGAGATTGTGGAAGAAGAATTAGGACATGAAGAAGAGCTAGATCTGAAAGATGTTCCGAAACCAAAAGAAATTCGTAATATCTTGGATCAATACGTTATTGGGCAAGAACAAGCGAAAAAATCATTGGCTGTAGCGGTTTATAATCACTACAAACGGATCAACTCGCAAAACAAGCTCGAAGATGTTGAGCTTCAAAAAAGTAATATCGTCCTTTTAGGACCAACAGGAAGCGGTAAAACGTTGCTTGCGCAAACGCTCGCCAAAATTTTAAATGTTCCTTTCGCGATCGCTGATGCCACTTCGTTGACAGAAGCTGGTTATGTGGGCGAAGATGTGGAGAACATTTTGCTTAAATTGATTCAAGCAGCCGATTATGATGTAGAAAAAGCCGAACGCGGCATTATCTATATCGATGAGATCGATAAAGTGGCACGTAAATCCGAGAACCCGTCTATTACAAGAGACGTTTCCGGCGAAGGCGTTCAACAAGCTTTGCTCAAAATTCTTGAAGGCACAGTTGCCTCTGTTCCTCCGCAAGGTGGACGTAAGCATCCGCACCAAGAATTCATTCAAATTGATACAACCAATATTCTGTTTATTTGCGGTGGAGCTTTCGATGGCCTTGAGCAAATTATCAAACGCAGAATTGGTAAAAAAGTAATTGGCTTTAGCACCGATGGGGCTAAAGTTGATTTGAAACCAGGCGAGTACTTATCCATGGTGCTCCCGGAAGATCTCTTGCGATTCGGATTAATCCCGGAATTCGTAGGTCGTCTACCGGTCATCTCCACACTAGAGCCGCTGGATGAAGCAGCACTTGTGCGTATTCTTTCCGAGCCTAAGAACGCGCTCGTTAAGCAGTACCAGAAGATGCTCGAGATGGATAATGTATCCCTCGAATTCGACGCAGAGGCACTTGATGCTATTGCCAAAGAAGCAATCAAACGTAATACTGGCGCGCGCGGTCTGAGAGCCATCATTGAAAGCATTATGCTTGATGTGATGTTCGAAGTCCCTTCGAGAACAGACGTCACGACATGTGTGGTATCTAAGGAAACGGTTCAGAACAAGATCACTCCTGTTTTGACGACCAAAGATGGCGCGCAGGCGACTGGTAAGAAGAAAGAAGAAAGTGCGTAACCCATAATTTCACAAATTACACACAGCCTCCAATCCGATTCCCTGCTACTGGGAATTGGAGCGGAGGATGTTTGGTGTCATGGGGAGAGAAACCATAATGTTCCATAGAAAAGATACGCGAGCTGTTCGTGTAGGCGATTTAACGATCGGTGGCAGCAATGAAGTCATCATGCAAAGTATGTGTACTACGAAGACAGCAGATGTGAAGGCGACTGTGGCTGAAATTCTTCGTTTGGAAGAAGCAGGCTGCCAAATCGTTCGTGTCACTGTTAACAATAAGGAAGCCGCTGAAGCAATTAAAGAAATCAAAAAACAAATTCATATTCCACTCGTTGCGGATATTCATTTTGACCATCGCTTAGCCCTTGCTGCTATCGAGAATGGCATTGATAAAGTGCGTATCAATCCAGGTAATATCGGCCGCCGCGAGAAGGTAGAAGCGGTCGTTAAAGCTTGTAAGGAACGTGGCATTCCAATTCGCATTGGGGTCAATGCTGGCTCATTAGAGAATCATCTTCTCGAAAAGTATGGGTACCCAACACCTGAAGCTATGGTAGAAAGTGCTTTGTTCCACATTAACATTCTGGAAGAGCTTGATTTTCATGATATAATCGTTTCCCTCAAAGCTTCCGATGTTCCTATGGCGATTGCAGCTTATTCCCAAGCGGCGAAAGCATTCAACTACCCGCTTCACCTCGGGATTACTGAGGCTGGAACGCTCTTTACAGGGGCTGTGAAGAGTGCGGCAGGAATTGGTACGCTCCTTAACATGGGACTCGGTAACACTCTCCGTATCTCTCTTAGCGCGGATCCTGTTGAAGAGATTAAAGTAGCTCGTGAGCTGCTGAAAACGTTCGGATTGATTACTAATGCTGCAACGCTTGTTTCTTGTCCCACTTGTGGCCGCTTGGATATCGATTTGTTCTCGATAGCTAACGAAGTTGAGGACTATATTGCAAAGATCAAAGTACCGATTAAAGTATCTGTACTTGGCTGTGCAGTGAATGGTCCAGGGGAAGCACGTGAAGCTGACATCGGTATTGCAGGTGCACGTGGTGAAGGTATGCTTTTCCGTTATGGGGAAATGATTCGTAAAGTTCCTGAAGCAGAATTGCTAGCTGAGCTTAAAAAAGAAATTGATATCATCGTAGATTCATATGAAAAAACGGGTGTTATTCCAGGACGCAAGCACTAATTGCCTATATGTTAAAAAAGTTAGCCGTTAAAGGTGCCTCGGGTGAGGTGCTTTAACGGTTTTTTTGTGTACCAAAGCCGTTTATTCCTTATACGCATATTTGTAGCGAAAGAGAAGCATAATGAGTAAAACTGGAAAGCATGTTCATTTGAAGGAAGTTTTTCTAACGATTACATGAAAACAAGGAGATGCTTTGAATTTGCTAAGCAAGTATAGGACTGCTCGTCACATTACCCTAACGGTAATCGTAGGGATTTTTTTGCTTCTTTTACCTTGGCATACGGATGCTTCAGATGCGGCAATGCCTGCACAGCATGCAGCTGAGATCAAGACGAAGAAGGTGGCCATTGTCATTGATGACTTTGGTAATAACATGGATGGCACCAAAGAGATGATGGATCTACCCATCCCTTTCACTGTCGCTGTCATGCCTTTCCTGCCCTCTTCCAAGCAAGACGCGCAATTAGCACACGATAAGGGGCATGAAGTCATTCTACACCTTCCTATGGAGCCTGTGCGGGGCAAGAAGAGCTGGTTAGGTCCAGGAGCCATTACTACCGATTTATCGAATGATGAGATTCACAAACGGATCGTAGCGGCAATTGAAGATGTTCCCTATGTAATAGGAATTAATAATCATATGGGATCCAAGGCTACTGCCGATGAGAGAGTAATGAAAATTCTTATTGATATCTGCAAAGAGAAAAATCTCATTTTATTAGATAGCCGTACGACGCCAAAAAGCCTAATCGGCAAGTTGGCGGGGCAAAATGGAGTTCCTTATTCTGAGAATCAACTTTTCTTCGATGATCTTTACACGTACAGTCACATCAGCAACCAAATGGTGAAGTTTAAAAAGTTAATCCATCAACGAGACGTGGTCATCGCGATCGGACATGTGGGTCCACCAGGGAAAAAAACAGCCCAAGTCATCAAAGAGGCTATTCCGGCCATTCAAAAGGAAGCTACCTTTGTTCCGATTTCACAAACAATGAAGCTAAATACTAATTAGGATGAATCATGGCAAAGTATTGATCTATAGCCTGAGTAATGGCTTTTGCTAGCTTGGCTTGATGATGAGAATCACTCAGCAGCTTGCGGTCTGCTTTATTAGAAATAAATCCTAATTCAACGATGACAGCTGGGCATTTCGTATGCTTAAGAACATAATACTTTTTACCAAGAACAGGAAGTTCTTCCGTACCATAAATATGATTCAGGTTTTCCTGTAAAAGTTGAGCAAGCAAAATGCTTTCCGATTGATTTTGATAAATGACAAGTGGTCCTCTTCGATCGGATTTGCGGGACCAATTAATATGCATGCTTAGCATCATTTTGGGTTTAATGGTATTAGCGATTCCGGAGCGCTGCGCTAAATCTTTGCGGTGTCTTCCGCCGAAAGACCACTTGTTATCCTCGCTTAAAGCGTAGTCCTCTGTCCTATTGATGATGACGCGATAGCCTCTTTTCTTCAATAGCTTATATGTTTTTTTGGAGATGGCTAAATTCATATCTTTTTCTAGATATTTACCGTGCAAAGCACCGCTGTCTATGCCTCCATGCCCAACGTCAATAATGATATCAGCACTAGGCAGTAGGGGATCATTCACCAACGCGGATGCATCAGAGGTCTTACAAAGACAGAGGAAAACAAGTAGAATCATTAAAATTTGCTTCAACCGAACCACGTCCTTTTGCATGAATATCTACTCTTATCCTTCTTCTGTAAGGGGGCTATCATACGTCACGCAAAAGTTTGCATGTATTGGATTAACCTTCTTTTTCACGGGAATAATGGAAGCTATGACAAAAGTATGAGTGCCAAAGCAAAGCTCAGCTTATGCTTACGAAGACAGTTTTCTAGCGAAAACTCAGCCAATGCTTACGATGAAAGTTTTGTTAAAGCAAAACTCTTAGGAGGTTATGACAAATGAGTTTAAGTATTATTCTTATGGTAATTCAAGTTTTCTTTGCCGTTGTGATTGGGTTGTATTTCTGGAATTTGCTGCGTAATCAACAGACGAACCGGTCTGCTGTCGATAGAGAGTCCAGGAAAGAATTGGAGAAATTAAGAAAGCTGAGATCCATTTCACTAACAAAACCGCTTTCAGAGAAAACAAGACCGTCCTCTATGCAGGATATCGTTGGCCAGGTAGAAGGACTGAAAGCCCTAAAAGCTGCGCTATGCGGACCCAATCCTCAGCATGTCATTATTTATGGCCCCCCTGGGGTTGGTAAAACGGCTGCTGCTCGTGTTGTTTTAGAAGAAGCTAAGAAAAATCAGGAATCACCCTTCCGTCCGGACTCCAAATTTACAGAGATCGATGCTACGACAGCACGCTTTGACGAAAGAGGAATTGCCGATCCGTTGATTGGTTCGGTTCATGACCCTATTTATCAAGGTGCTGGTGCAATGGGGGTTGCGGGGATTCCACAGCCTAAGCCAGGTGCCGTAACAAAGGCGCACGGCGGCATTTTATTTATCGATGAGATTGGTGAATTACACCCCACTCAGATGAACAAATTATTAAAGGTGCTGGAAGATCGTAAAGTATTTCTGGAAAGCGCGTATTATAGCTCCGAGGATACGAATATTCCAGGCTATATTCATGATATATTTCAAAATGGTCTACCCGCTGATTTCCGTTTAGTAGGGGCTACAACACGTACACCTAGCGAGATTCCTCCAGCTATCCGTTCGCGCTGTTTGGAAATTTATTTCCGTCCTCTTTTACCGGATGAGGTTGGGGAAATTGCTCGGAAAGCCCTTGATAAGATTGGCTTCAAGAAATGTGAAGCTGCTGTTCAAGTTGTAACGAAATATGCAACCAACGGCAGAGAGGCTGTGAATGTGATTCAGCTTGCCGCGGGTATCGCCTTAACGGATAAGCGTGATGAGATCACGGCAGCCGATATTGAGTGGGTTGTCAATTCATCGCAAATCCCACCTAGACCAGAGCGGAAAATACCAGCACAACCACAAATTGGATTCGTCAATGGTTTAGCTGTGTATGGTCCTAATTTGGGTACACTACTTGAGATCGAAGTGACTGCAATACCAATTGCCGCTTCCGGTACTGGGAAATTTAATATTACGGGTGTTGTAGATGAAGAGGAAATGGGAGGAGGCTCTCGAACCATTCGCAGAAAGAGTATGGCGCGCGGATCTGTGGAAAATGTGCTGACAGTCCTTCGCAAACTTGGATTTAATACGTCAGATTATGATCTGCACATTAATTTCCCTGGCGGAGTGCCTATCGATGGACCTTCTGCAGGTATTTCCATGGCGACAGCTATTGCATCTGCGATACATAAAATACCTGTGGATAATAAATTGGCAATGACGGGTGAAATGAGTATCCATGGTAAAGTTAAGCCAGTTGGCGGCGTTGTAGCGAAGGTTGAAGCTGCATTCCAAGCGGGAGCTACTAAAGTCATTATCCCTAAAGAAAACTGGCAAGAAATGTTCGCCAATTTACCGGGTGTAGAGGTGCTTGCTGCTGACTCAATCGAAGAAGTGCTGGAAGTTGCGTTAGGCTTAGAGCTACACGATAATGTGATTCACTTGCCTTTTGCTACAGAAAGGGCGATTCCAGCTTCGTCTTTACCCATTTTACATGCAAATTCACAACATACAATTGACTCATAGAATTGCCTGAAAGAAACCTTACATGATGAGTCAGGGTGCTAGTTGGTGTTTTGTTTGCAGTTTTGATAAAATGTAAAGGGCATCGAGGATATAGAAATATGTTCCAAGAAGCGGAGAGACTTTGAACTCCGTTCAAAGATCCAAAACTGAGAGACTTTGAGCACTGCTCAAAGATCCCTATAAATGGAGGTGCAGAGGATGGGACCCGGAAAAATCAAGGTGCGCAGATTGCCGCTATTGCCTCTTAGGGGACTGCTGGTTTATCCGAGCATGGTTCTACATCTGGATGTAGGGCGAGAAAAGTCGGTTAAAGCACTCGAGCGGGCAATGGTGGATGACAGCATGATTCTCCTCTGCTCTCAATCAGAGATCAACATAGAAGAACCTGCCAAAGAGGATATTTATCGCATTGGGACAATTGCTAAGGTACGGCAAATGCTGAAACTGCCGAATGGAACCATTCGTGTCTTGGTAGAAGGCGTTTTGCGTGCTGAGATTGTTGAATACCTTGTAAATGATGAATATTATGAAGTCACGGCTAAGGAATTACCAGAGCAAGAGATCACCGATCCTGAGATTGATGCGCTCATGCGAAGTGTACTCAGCCAATTCGAGCATTACATTAATTTATCTAAAAAGGTTACACCAGAAACGCTTGCTGCTGTATCGGACATTGATGAACCAGGCCGTTTAGCAGATGTCATATGCAGCCATTTATCGCTCAAAATTAAGGATAAACAAGAGATTCTGGAGACCGTAGATGTACGTGAGCGTCTCGAGAAAATGCTCAATATCTTAAATAATGAGCGAGAAGTGCTTGAACTCGAACGTAAAATTAGTCAACGTGTTAAGAAACAAATGGAAAAAACGCAGAAGGAATACTACCTTCGCGAGCAGATGAAAGCCATCCAGAAGGAACTTGGCGATAAGGAAGGCCGTGCTGGTGAAGTAGATGACCTGCGCAACCAGTTGACGGAAGCTGAATTGCCAGAGAAAGTCCGCGAGAAGGTTGAGAAGGAAATCGACCGTTTAGAGAAGATGCCGGCGACTTCGGCCGAGGGAGGCGTCATCCGCAACTATATTGATTGGCTGCTAGGACTGCCATGGTCCAAAAACACGGACGATGACTTGGATTTGGATAAAGCCGAGGAGATCTTGAACGAGGATCACTTCGGGCTTGATAAGCCAAAGGAACGCGTACTTGAGTATCTAGCGGTACAGAAGCTTGTTAAGAAGCTGAAAGGACCTATCCTTTGTTTAGTTGGTCCTCCGGGCGTTGGTAAAACCTCCATTGCTCGTTCGATTGCCAGATCCATGGGAAGACAGTTCATTCGTATCTCGCTTGGCGGGGTCAGAGATGAAGCTGAGATTCGCGGCCATCGTCGTACGTATGTAGGGGCTATGCCGGGACGGATTATCCAGGGGATGAAGAACGCTGGAACGAATAATCCTGTTTTCTTGCTAGATGAAATTGATAAAATGGCAATGGATTTCCGCGGCGATCCGGCTTCGGCATTGCTTGAAGTTCTTGATCCCGAGCAGAATAGCACTTTTAGTGATCATTTCATTGAAGTTCCGTTTGACTTGTCCAATGTCATGTTCGTGACAACGGCGAATGCTGTTCACAATATTCCTCGCCCTCTGTTAGATCGGATGGAAGTTCTCTACATTCCTGGCTACACAGAGATTGAGAAGCTGCAAATTGCGAAAAAATATTTGCTGCCTAAGCAAAAGCGTGACCATGGTCTAGAAGAAGATCAACTTGTTGTGGATGAAGCTGCCTTAATGAAAATCGTTCGTGAATATACACGTGAAGCGGGCGTCCGTAATTTAGAGCAGCAGGTCGCAGGCATGAATCGCAAAGCAGCCAAAAAGATCGTATCCGACCCAACTACACCGGTACATGTAACGGAAGAAAACTTGAAGGACTATCTAGGACCGAGCAAATTCCGGTATAGTGTAGCAGAAGAGAAAGATCAAATAGGTGCTGTGACAGGCCTTGCTTGGACGGAAGTTGGCGGGGATACCCTAGTTATTGAGGTCACCGTTATGCCAGGAACAGGCAAATTGACTTTGACGGGTAAACTCGGTGATGTGATGAAGGAATCCGCACAAGCTGCTTTCAGTTATACACGCACGCGGGCTGATGTATTCGGCATTGCACCTGACTTTCATGAGAAGAATGATATCCACATTCACATCCCTGAAGGCGCCATTCCAAAGGATGGTCCATCCGCAGGAATAACGATGGCGACGGCATTGATCTCAGCGTTGACGAATATTCCAGTTTCCCGTATGGTAGCTATGACAGGTGAGATTACATTGCGCGGCCGAGTACTTCCAATCGGAGGACTCAAAGAAAAGGCGCTAGCTGCACATCGAGCTGGTATCCGTACGATTCTGCTGCCTCAGGATAATGAGAAAGACATCATCGAAATTCCAGAAAGTGTCCGTGCCGAGATGACCTTCATTCCAGTCAGCCATATGGATCAAGTGCTGGAACATGCGCTTGTCAAAAATAAGCCTCCCGTGCAAGTCGGATAACGATAGAAAGTAGTTGAACATCCATGAAAGTCAATCAAGCTGAGTTTATAATCAGTGCGGTTGGACCTAGCCAGTATCCAGAGGATGCCTTGCCAGAGATTGCTCTGGCAGGGCGTTCTAATGTCGGGAAATCGTCACTCATTAACTGTATGATCTCCCGCAAAAATTTGGCCAGAACCAGCTCACAGCCCGGCAAAACCCAAACGCTAAATTATTATAAAATCAACCAGGACTTATATTTCGTAGATCTTCCAGGTTATGGCTACGCCAAAGTTTCCAAAACGAAACGGGAGCAGTGGGGAAAATTCATTGAGAGTTACTTGATGAATCGAGAAACACTTCGTCTTGTTATGCAATTAGTTGATTTGCGGCATCCTCCTTCCAAAGATGATCAAGCTATGTACGAGTGGCTAAGACATAATGATGTGCCAGTCATTGTTATTGCGACCAAGGCTGATAAGATCCCGAAAAGCAGATGGCCTAAGCATATCAAGATTGTGCGAGAAACACTTGGGATGGATAAGGGTGTCCAGCCGTTGATGTTCTCCTCGGAACTTGGGCTCGGGAAAGACGAGCTGTGGGGGATTCTTGAGCAAGCCATTGCTTATGGAGAAGCAGAGCCTGAAGAAGCGAACGAACTTGTGATCGAGCAAGAACAAGATAAAGAACAAGAACCGTCCTGATTCATAGGGCGGTTTTTTGTGTAGGGATTAGGAGGACGTCAAAAGACAGAGAAAATCAAGAAGAAGCATACGGGAAAGCGAGGTTTACTGGGGAAAATTTGCTGGCATTCCGTAATTCCTTGGTTTTTTCAGAATATTTGGCTGATTATAATGAATTGTACGCAGGAATATTAGAGACGCATGTAGTATAATAATAATCAAGGTAATAGTTAATGGCTTGAAAACAAAGAATCGAGGGATTTTTATGGCACAAAGGTTAGCGACTGAATATGTCAAAACCTGCCTCCAGTTAACAGAAGCCGAGATGTTCAGGTTTTTTCAAATGTTTGTGGATCATCAAGTGACGTTGCAAGTGAAAGTCTTGGAAAATGGCAACCAAGAGGTTGTTTTTCAAGATGGAGCAGGTCAGGAAATCGTCCTTTCATTTGAGAAGAAATCGGGCCTATATGAATGCACAGGATCCTGCAGATTAAGTAACACATTATTGGCTAATTTGATGCGTAAAGCGGTATCAGAGTTTAAAGGAAGCGCAACAGTAAACCGAATTTACCCTAGTTACACCATGGTTTACTATTATGAACGTGGAACAGTCGTTAAGATCGAGGAAGTCAAAGGGCAATTGTTGACCGTTATTTATGAGTACAAAGACACCATTGGTCAAATGCAGCAAATGTTCCAAAAGAGAGAAGTCGAGCAAGAGATTGAAATGATCTACGATCAAATTAACCATCTACTTGATTTACGCAATATGCTGCAGGGACAGGAAGAACATCAGCAGATCGACACTCGCCTCAATGAGCTAACACATCGTTTGTTTATATTGGAGGCTTAACCACACATATACCACTATTACAATAGACCCTTTTTAGGGTCTTTTTTGTTTTAAGACACTTGGTAAAAAAAACTATTGCATTTCTCGTCGATAGATGTTATTTTTATTCTCGTTGAAACAATATAGGAACCAGGATTCACTCAGGACATTGAATGTTGCGAGAGATTATACCCTCGGGAAGTGAATGACGTAGGTCCTAGCGGATGAAATTTTTTTCAGACATTTTATTCCTAGGAAGGGGGAACCGAAAGATGGAAACAGAATACTCAACTTTCGGAAGACACGTTGCTGTAGATACTTGGGGGGTAGATTTCGAACTTCTGAACAATGCAGATTGGCTGCAGGCTCAGATGGTAGAAGCTGCCGAGGTATGCGGAGCAACCGTACTATCTGTACAATCCAAGCAATTTGAACCACAAGGAGCAACTGTACTTGTTATGTTGTCCGAGAGTCATCTCTCCATTCATACTTATCCTGAGAGAGGTTTTGCCGCGCTTGACTGCTATACATGCGGTGAGACAGTGGACCCTCAATTAGCAATTGACTTTATGGTATCCGTATTGAAACCAGAAACATTCTATGCGAAGAAATTAGTTCGCGGAATGGGTGAACTACAAGTTGAAACTCCTGAAATAAAGCAAGCAGAGCTTGTTAAATAAGAATCTGCGCATAACAATAACGATAACCACGGAGAAATCCGTGGTTATTTGTTTGTCCAGATACCCATACAATGTTATTGCGACACATGTCCGAACATGAAGCAAACATGAATTGGGGGAACGGAATTGAAACAAAAAATAGTTAGAAAAGCAGTGATTTACAGTGTTGTTGTCTTCCTCATTATCTGGCCTATCTATCAGCTCATTCAAATACTAGGCCCGCATAAAGAAGAGCATGATGCTACCCATCTCCTGTATCAAGTATCTCTGTTTCAGATGGAACTTCTAAAGAGCTATCTGGAAGAAGCTGCTCAAAGCAAGGATACCGAAGGGTTGAATGCTGTGGGGCAAGCCCTTTACTCGGCAAGTTATACACATGAACGCCTGGTGCTCGCTGCAGGAGGAAGTGAATATCTGACTACACTGGACAGCATGACCCAGCTAACGCAATACTTGAAGCGTATGCAGGTGGGGGGAGAGCGCACATTAAAGCCTGATGAGCTCCAAGTTTTGAAGGAAGTTTGGCTTCAATACAAGAGTATGTACGATCTGTATGAAAAAATTATGGCTTCGAATGGCGATATTGTTTCGTCCCAAAATACGAAGCTGGCTGAACTAGATCGAAATTTAACCTCTTTTATTCGAAAAAAAGCACTTCAATAAAGGACTTATAGAAAACTTTGAGCAACGCTCAAAGATCCCAAAGCGGAGAGACTTTGAGCTACGCTCAAAGATCCCAAAGTGGAGAGACTTTGAGCAACGCTCAAAGATCCCAAAGCGGAGAGACTTTGAGCAACGCTCAAAGATCCTAAAGCGGAGAGACTTTGAGCAACGCTCAAAGATCCTAAAGCGGAGAGACTTTGAGCAACGCTCAAAGATCCTAAAGCGGAGAGACTTTGAGCAACGCTCAAAGATCCTAAAGCGGAGAGACTTTGAGCAACGCTCAAAGATCCTAAAGCGGAGAGACTTTGAGCAACGCTCAAAGATCCCTATATTAGGTATATACGAACCGAATGCTGTTAAAACTAACGAGAAGTAAAGCATTCATAATTTATACAAAAAATTTGTCGGATTGCTTGTTTTGCTGTGCTATAATGGGACATAGAATTAGACGGAAAGGCAGGTGGTACCTTTGCATATTATCGCACTAGGCTTGAATTATCGTACGGCCCCGGTAGAAATTCGGGAGAAGTTCGCTTTCTCCGATCAGGATTTACCTAAGGCATTGGCAGAATTGAAAGAAACGAAAAGTATATTGGAGTGTGTAATTGTCGCCACCTGCAATCGCACGGAAATCTACGCTGTTGTGGATCGACCGCAGATGTGCAGTCATTATTTGACACACTTCATTGAACGTTGGTTCCAAGTCGGTAAGGATCAATTCCAAAAACATTTATATATGTATGAAAATGAAAAAGCGATTGAACATTTATTCCGCGTAACAAGCGGGTTAGATTCCATGGTCATTGGGGAAACCCAAATTCTAGGACAAGTGCGTGATGCTTTTTTATCATCTCAAAATATGAAAGCAACCGGAGCTTATTTCAATACATTGTTTAAGCAATCCGTGACACTTGCCAAAAAAGCACACTCCGAAACAGGCATTAGCAATAATCCAGTTTCCATCAGTTATGCCGCGGTGGAACTTGGTAAACGAATATTCGGTACCTACATGAACAAGACGGTTATGATTATTGGTGCTGGTAAGATGAGCGAACTCACTGTGAAGCACCTTTACGCAAATGGCGCTAACAAAGTTATCGTGGTTAACCGTACGTTTGAACGTGCAGTAGAATTGGCCCAGAAATTTAACGGTATTCCATGTACCATGGATAACATGCCCGAGCATCTAGCGGAAGTGGACATTATTATTAGCTCGACAGGCGCTCCGGGATATGTTCTTACGAAGAATGATATTCAGTCCTATGTTCAAAAAAGAAAATCACGTCCGCTTTTTATGATGGATATTGCGGTCCCTCGGGATCTAGATCCGCAAATTAGCGGCTTACCTAATGTTTTTCTTTATGATATCGATGATCTGGAGAATATCGTTGATAAGCATTTGCAGGAGAGAAAGAAAGAAGCAGCTAAGATTGAAACGATGATTGAAACTGAAATGGGTGTTTTCGAACAATGGACGAAGACGCTAGGTGTAAGTCCGGTCATTAGCGCTCTTCAAACAAAAGCGAGTCAGATTCACGAAGAGACGATGGATAATATGCTAAAGAAGCTGCCGGACCTAGATGAACGTGAAATTAAAGTTATTCGTAAATTAACGAAAAGCATTGTGAATCAAGTGCTGCGAGACCCGATCCTTCGCATTAAGGAAATGGCGGGAGAGCGGCATGGTGATGAAGCGCTCGAGCTATTCACGAAACTGTTTGCCCTAGAAGAGACCCTTGAACAACAAGAACAAGCCGATCAGTTAGCACAAGAACTAGAAGCCGGGCATAAAGCAGTTGAAGCTAAGCAGTTGCTGGATGAGAAGTTGTCCGTGCTTAGTTTACAGAACGCTGATGTTCTAGCCCAATCTTGAAGAAAAGGGCGCTAATCGCCTAGGAGAGGTGCCATGGTAACACGTAGCTGGTTGTTTGATGCGATGATTTATATGTATGCCCTGAGCCTATTGTTTTACTTTTCGGATTTCGCTAATGCGAACCGAAGTGCGAAACGGATGGGGACGGGGCTGCTTTTGTTTGTATGGGTTCTGCAAACCGCTTACCTAGGAATTAACTTGTTTGGTCATTTGACAGAATGGGCATTTGCCCGGTCGGATGTACTATTTATGTTTTCGTGGTTGATTGTCACGATTTCACTGTTGATTAACCGATTTTTCCGCATTGAATTGTTTGTATTTTTTGTGAATGTACTCGGTTTTGCTATTTTGGCTTTGAATGTTTTCAGTAATCCGAACGTAACGCCAATTAAGCCCGATTGGAACATTAATGATGAGCTATTATTTATCCATATTACCCTAGCGATTGGCAGCTACGTGGCATTCTCGATTGCAGCTATTTTCTCAGGCATGTATGTGTTCTTACACAAAATGCTGAAAGCGAAGAAATTTTCTCAAACGGTGATGAGACTACCTTCCCTTGAGAAAATTGAGCATTACACCTATCTCTCCGTGATTATCGGAGCTCCTTTGCTTCTTATGGCTTTAAGCCTGGGTGTGGTTTGGGTTGTACTGGAAGGAAATCGTAATTTACTTTATGATCCTAAGGTAATTAATTCATTTTTTGTATTAGCAGCGTACGCTTTTTATTTATTTCAGCAGCATTCTATGCGTATTTCGGGTAATAAGCTAGCAGCTTGGAACCTTGCAGCATTCTTGATTGTAGTTCTCAATTTCGTGGTTTCTAATCTGGTTTCAGGTTTTCATGGCTGGATATGGAGCTAACGACGATGAATCATCCTTATCCGATTATGATGAATCTGTCTGGACGCCGATGTTTAGTTGTAGGCGGCGGTTCAGTGGCTGAACGAAAGGTGAAATCGCTTCTGCAAGCAGGTGCTCATGTAACAATCGTAAGCACAGAATTCACTGAGGGACTTATGAAGATGGAGAACCAGTCGGAAGTGGTACTGTATAGGCAAACGTTTCAGCCTTCGATAATGATCGATGAAAGTTCAGATTGTGCGCCTTACACTTTGGTTGTAGCTGCAACGAACGATGCGAAAGTTAATGCCGGGGTGTATGAGATTGCATCAAGGCAGGGACAGCTGATCAACGTTGTTGATCAACCTCAATTGAGCTCCTTCATCGTACCTTCTGTTGTTCGTAGAGGGAAGTTAGTTATTGCCGTTTCAACAGGTGGCGCAAGTCCGTCAGCTGCTCGTAAGATCGCTCAAGAACTAGACACCGCTTATGGTGAGGAGTATGAAACATACCTCGATTTCCTCAGTGATTTGCGGTTATTGATTCAGAGTAAGGTGGCCGATAAACAGGCTAGACAACGTGTGTTTAAAGAAATGCTAGAATGGGACGTGCTCGCCAAAATACGGAGCGGAACGTTCGAGAGTTGGAAAGAAAAGCTCTACATAACCATAGAAAAAGAACCTTGGATGCAGAGTCAAGTTGGGGATAAAGGTACAGATCTATCTGCTTGGTTAACAGCTATCAAGGATATCGGGCAGCAAGTACAAGGAGGCGGGTAGAGATGAGAACAATCATTGTAGGAACTAGGCAAAGTGCGTTGGCACTAACTCAGACAGGGCAAGTTGTGGAACTCTTAAAACAGCTTGCAGCTGACCATGGGATCGCTTGTCAATTTGAAATAAAGAAAATAGTCACGAAGGGCGATCGCATTTTGGACGTCACCTTATCCAAGGTGGGCGGTAAGGGGCTGTTCGTCAAGGAAATCGAACAGGCACTCGTGGACGGCGACATCGACATGGCCGTCCACAGCATGAAAGATATGCCCTTCGAGCTACCCGAAGGGCTAGTCGTTGGAGCGGTGCCGAAGCGTGAGGATCCGCGCGATGCGCTGATCACACGCGGGCACCGCTCCCTGGACGAGCTGCCGCAAGGCGCGCTCGTCGGAACCAGCTCGCTGCGGCGCGCCAGCCAGCTGCAGCATCTTCGCCCGGACCTCCGCATCGAGTCGGTCCGCGGCAACATCGATTCGAGGCTGCGCAAGCTCGATGATGAGAACTTCGATGCGATTCTGCTTGCCGCGGCCGGTTTGCACCGGATCGGCTGGCAGGATCGCATCAGTGCGTACTTGCCGCCCGAGATCTGCCTCCCTGCCGTAGGGCAGGGGGCGCTGTGCATCGAGTGCCGGGGCGGCGACGCCTTCATGCTGGACCTGCTGAGCAGGTTCCAGCATGAGCCAACTGCGCTCGCGGTGCGAGCGGAGCGGGCTTTCCTCGGCAGACTCAATGGAGGCTGCCAAGTGCCGCTCGGCGCTTACGCGAGCATAAGCGAAGACAGCAGCGTATCAGAGTCGCCGCTGCTCACTTTAACGGGCATGGTGGGTACGCCGGACGGCGTCACCATGCTCAAGGAAACGGCTTCCGGGCGCGATCCGGAAGCGCTTGGTTTGCTTGTCGCCGATAAGCTAATCGCACAAGGCGCAGAACGTATCCTGGCTGAGGTAAGGAAGTGAGCATCGTGAACAAAGGAAGAGTCTATCTCGTTGGTGCGGGTCCCGGAGATCCTAAACTCATCTCGGTTCGCGGTATGGAAGCTATTCAGAAAGCCGATGTCATCGTTTATGACCGGCTGGCCAACCCTCGTCTACTCAAGCATCGCAGACCGGAAGCAGAGCTGATCTTTGTCGGTAAACTTCCGGACAAACATATACTAAAGCAAGAAGAAATTAATCAATTGCTCGTGGATTTGGCCCTTCAAGGGAAAGTCGTGACTCGTCTCAAAGGCGGCGATCCCAGCGTCTTCGGTCGAGTTGGCGAGGAAGCGGAGCTGCTTGCAGATAACGATGTGATCTTCGATATTATTCCGGGTATCACATCCTCGATTGCGGTTCCAGCCTATGCGGGTATTCCAGTCACTCATCGCGATTTCACTTCGTCTTTTGCCATTATTACCGGCCATGAATATCCGAATAAAACCTACTCCAGTTTGGACTGGGAGCATCTGGCTAAGGCGATTGGCACCATGGTCTTCTTGATGGGTGTAGCGAATCTTGAACAAATTTGCCGCGAATTGATTCGCTGCGGCAAACCGCCAGAAATGCCTGTTGCTCTTGTCAGATGGGGGACATGGGCGGATCAGGCTACGATTACAGGAACGCTGTCAGACATTACTGAAAAGGTCAGAGAAGCTAATTTCAAATCGCCAGCCGTGATTATTGTTGGTGAAGTTGTTAAGCTGCGTGAGAAGCTGGCCTGGATTGAGAAAAAGCCGCTCTTTGGGCGTCGAGTGCTGGTCACAAGAGCTAGAAGTCAAGCAAGCGAGCTTGTGGATTTAATCGATGACATGGGCGGGGAAGCGGTTGAATTCCCAGTTATTCGATTACAACCGCCAAGTCGCCCTGAGGCCATTCAAGAGTTGGATCTGGCGCTAGACAAGCTTCAAGAATTTGACTGGGTGTTGCTGACAAGCGTCAACGGTGTTGAGTATTTTTTCCGCAGGCTGCGTGAAAAAGGGATCGATGTTCGTAAAATGGGGAATGCTCGCATTGCTGCCGTAGGGCCTAAGACAGCCGAAGCGCTAGCTGAGCGTGGCATTATTGCGGATGTACTCCCGGCCAAATATCAAGGCGAGGGTATCCTGGAAGCCATTCAAGCAGATTTGAAAGCCGGTCAGAAGGTGCTGTTGCCTACGGCTGATCTGGCACGTGATTATTTGCCTGCTAAGCTCAAAGAACTCGGTCTTGAAGTAACCGAAGTCGATGTCTACGAAAATGTACTCACGACAGATGATGGGGATGAAATTATTCATCTTCTGCAAAATCAAAGCATTCATATCATAACTTTTACAAGTTCATCCACGGTTACAAATTTACTTGAAGCCTTGCGTCAGCTGGGTGTGGAAGATCCGCTATCCTTGCTGCAAGGGGTTGAAATTGCCTGTATTGGACCCAAGACTGCAGAGACCGCAAGTCAATGTGGACTGCCTGTTACTTATATGGCAGAAGAGGCTACCGTTGCATCGTTAGTACAAAGCATTTCTCAACATAAATAATAAAAAGCCTCAGCTGCAGCTTCTTTAGGAGCTGCATCTGATCGCCAATAAGGAGGCGGAATTCTTCATGAGTTTTCCTATCGTTCGTAATCGCCGCTTACGCGGCAGTGCAGCTATTCGTAATCTGGTACGTGAAAATCAAGTGACTGTTCACGATGTTGTACAACCGATTTTTGTCACACATGGTTCGAACATCAAGTCCGAAATTGCTTCAATGCCAGGCGTTTATCATTTTTCTTTAGACAGAGTGCAAGAAGAGATCGAAGAAATTACAAAGCTTGGCATTCAAGCTATTCTTTTATTTGGTGTTCCGGATCATAAAGATGCGAAAGGAACATCCGCTTTTATGGATGATGGCATTGTACAGCAAGCAACTCGGTTGATTAAAGAATTGAATCCGAATTTGCTCATTATCGCCGATACGTGTCTATGTCAGTTTACGGATACAGGCCACTGTGGTGTCATCCATCATCATCCGGTTACAGGACAGGCGGATGTGGCGAATGATGCTTCCTTGGAGCTATTGGTTCGTACGGCTGTATCGCAAGCCAAAGCGGGTGCTGACATTATCGCACCTTCCAACATGATGGACGGTTATGTACATGCGATTCGTTCAGGTTTAGATGAAGCTGGCTATGAGAATACACCGATTATGGCCTATTCCGTTAAATATGCATCTGCTTACTACGGTCCATTCCGTGATGCTGTAGATTCTACACCGCAATTCGGTGACCGCAAGACGTATCAAATGGATCCAGCCAACGGGCGCGAAGCTTTGCGCGAAGCGGAAAGTGACGTTGCTGAAGGCGCTGATTTCCTCATGGTGAAACCGGCTCTTGCTTATATGGACATCATTCGGATGCTGAAGGACAACTTCGATTTGCCGGTAGTGGCCTATAATGTGAGTGCGGAGTATTCAATGATTAAGGCTGCGGCCATGCAGGGCTGGGTGAATGAAGAGGCTATCGTAATGGAAACAATGACGAGCTTCAAACGTGCCGGTGCTGATATTATCTTGACTTATTTTGCTAAAGACATTGCTCGATATTTGAAGAAATAGCTAATATCTATTTAGAGCCATTCACCTAAGATGCAGGGCGAGCAGTTTCCGGTGGAAACGATCAGCATGTAGTCTATAGTGCGGATGGTTCTTTTGTCATACTTTTGTCGCAAAACCTAAGCTTACCTCAGTTGTGACAGGGGTATAATTAGGGCATAATGAATGAGAATAGATGGAAACCAATCGGATAGACTTTGGCTTAGGGCCAAAGATCCCTATATATGGAAGGTGCCTCATGACCTACAACGATAATTTTATTAAAGCATGCCGGAAAGAACAGGTGGATACGCTGCCTGTTTGGTATATGCGCCAAGCTGGACGTTACGATCCGGATTATCGCAAAATCAAAGAAAAGTACTCACTGCTCGAAATTTGTCAGCAACCAGAGCTAGCTGCAGAAGTTACGATGATGCCCATTAAAAAGTTGGGTGTTGATGCGGCCATTTTATATTCGGACATTATGAATCCCGTTGCTTCTCTTGGGGTTGATTTTGATATTGTCAAAGATGTGGGTCCTGTCATTCATACGCCGGTTCGGACAGCACAAGATGTTGAGCGCCTGCGTCCAATCGATGTGGACAAAGATTTATCGCATATTATTCAAACGATCCGTATTTTAGATAAGGAGCTTGAGGTTCCCCTCATCTCATTTGCGGGTGCGCCATTTACGATTGCAAGCTACTTAATTGAAGGTAGACCATCCAAAAGCTATATCCGTACGAAGCAGCTTATGTACTCCGAACCAACCGTTTGGTTTGCCTTAATGGAGAAACTGGGTGATATGGTCATTACCTACTTGCGAGCGCATATCGCAGCGGGTGCCAAAGCTGTTCAAGTTTTTGATAGCTGGGTTGGCGCGCTTTCTCCTGCGGATTTCCAAATGTATGTGCTACCGACAATGACGCGTATTTTCAAAGAACTTGCGGACTTGAAGGAGCCAAAGATTTATTTCCCAGGCGTGAGTTCAGGGGAGCTGCTTCCATATCTCAAAGACATCCAAGCGGATGTCATTGGTCTAGATTGGCGGATTCCAATTTCTGTAGGCCGCGGACGAGTTGGCGAACGCTTTGCCGTACAAGGAAATTTGGATCCCTATATTTTAACAGCTCCTATGAGCGTTATTGAGCAGCAGGCGAAAGCGATTATCGATGAGGGGATTCAGCAACCGGGTTATATCTTTAACCTTGGCCATGGATTATTCCCGGAAGCATCGCTTGAGAAGTTAAAGGATTTGACTACATTCATTCATACTTACTCACATTCCGTATTAACGAAGCAAGCAGAAAAGAGTGGTGTTTAGCATGGGAAGTCAGCGCATTGGTGTTTTAGTCATGTCTTATGGTACTCCGGAAAGTTTGGATCAAGTTGAAGCTTACTACACACATATTAGACGCGGGCACCCTCCAACGCCTGAACAGCTGCATGAGTTAACGGCTCGTTATGAGGCAATTGTAGGTGGGTTTTTCCCGCTGCGTGAAAATACGAACAAGCAGGTTAAAGGCCTGGAGAGTACACTTCGTCAAGAGCATCCAGAACTTGAATTCGTCTGTTATCAGGGTCTGAAGCATGCTCAGCCTTATGTAGAAGACGGTGTGGAGCAAATGGTTAAGGACGGTATTACAGAGGCTGTAGGAGTCGTTCTGGCCCCTCACTACTCCACTATGAGTGTTGGCGGCTACGTGAAAAGAGCGAAAGATAAGGCAGAGGCGCTTGGTCTGAAGATTGATTTCGTTCTTGACTACCATCTTCATCCGAAACTGCTTGATGCCCTTAGCACACGTGTTGATAAAGCCTTGGAGAAATTCGCAGGTATTGATCGCAATGATGTGCGTGTTATCTTTACAGCCCACAGCTTGCCTGAGAAAATACTTGAAATGAAAGACCCATACCCAGATCAATTGCTTGCCACTTCCAAAGCCATTGCTGAACGTGTAGGTCTGACGAATTGGCAGTTTGGTTGGCAAAGTGCTGGGCAAACAGCGATGCCGTGGCTCGGTCCGGATATTTTGGAAGTTCTTCAAAAGATCAATCAAGAAGAAAACGTCAAAAATGTTCTCCTATGTCCGATAGGTTTTGTTTCCGATCATCTGGAGGTTCTCTACGATATTGATATTGAAGCACAGGCTTTGGCTAAGGAACTTGGACTGCATTTGGAACGAACAGAATCACTAAATACAGACCCTCTATACCTGGAAACATTGAGTGATGTTGTCTACAAGAAATGGAAAGAGGTCACCCGTTTATCATGAGTACTAGGATTCCTCACTACATGATTATTGGCGGGGGGATTACGGGGCTTAGCGCAGCTTTTTACTTAAAGAAAAGGTTGGAGTCGGCGGAAGCCCCTTTTCGGCTTTCTGTGGTGGAGAAGTCCCCGACATTTGGCGGGAAAATTCATACCATAGAGCGAGAAGGATTCGTCATTGAAAAGGGTCCGGATTCCTTCCTTGCACGGAAGCGTCCTATTATTGATCTGGCTTATGATCTTGGGCTTGAACAAGAGCTTACAGGTACGAATCCTGGGGCGAAAAAGACCTACATCGTACGTCAAGGCAAGCTGCACCGCATGCCGCCTGGCTTAGTGCTCGGCATACCCACGCAGATGACACCGTTCATGAAGACGGGCCTCATCTCCCCGTTAGGTAAAATGCGAGCTGCACTCGATTTGATTCTGCCTAAGCGCGATTTATCGACGGATGAATCGCTTGGGCATTTCCTGGAGCGCCGATTAGGGAAAGAAGTGCTTCAGCGCATCGTGGAACCGCTTCTAGCAGGGATTTATGCCGGTGATACATTTAAGCTTAGTTTGAAAGCAACGTTCCCACAGTTTCGAGCGATGGAACAGAAGCATCGAAGTTTAATTCTAGGGATGATGGCGAGCCGCAAAAATGTGAGTGAAGAGAGTGCTCACTTACCTTCCGGTGTTCGTAACTCGCTTTTTGTAACGTTCAAGAAGGGACTTCAGACGTTGGTTTCGGGCTTAGAAGACGCCTTAAAGACTGTGGATCTGCGAAATGGCGTTGGGGTTATATCTGTTCGTAAAATGGGGCAGCAGCAAGCCGAGGTTATCTTTGAAGATGGGCATAGTGAAGTGGTAGATGGCGTTATCCTAACTACGCCGACTTATCAGGCAGCGCATTTGTTAGCAGATCTGCCCGCAGCAAATCAGCTTAAGAAGATTGAGTACATTTCTGTGGCGAATGTAATTATGGCTTTCGATCGCAAAGATATCCCATTTGAACTGGATGCGTCGGGCTTTCTAGTACCCAAAACCGAGGGCAGGACGATTACGGCGTGCACCTTAACATCTGCCAAATGGCTGCACACAGCCCCAGACGGGAAGGTGCTTCTGCGCTGTTATATCGGTCGTTCAGGTGAGCAAAAATGGCCGGAGTGGTCGGATGAACAACTAGTTAGCAAAGCTCGCCATGATCTTCGAGAATTGCTAGGACTAAAGGCGGAACCGCTCTTTACGGATGTAACTCGCCTCATGCATTCCATGCCCCAGTATCCTGTCGGTCATCTGGAGCAGATTGCACAGTTTCGTGAAGAGCTTGCTGCAGCTATGCCTCAAGTCATTGTCGTGGGCGCCGGGTTTCATGGTGTGGGTCTTCCTGACTGTATAAGGCAAGGTAAAGAGGCTGCTCTGCAGCTTGCAGACCTGGTCCAAAACCAGTCACAGGAAGCCGTAGCTAGTTCGATTTAACGAAGTTTGGCCAGGTCTAATTTGAAATCGGATGATGAAATGGTTAAGATTTGCTTTTCTTCAAGATCACGAATCACCTGCATAAGTGTCGCTTTTTGCACGCCGGCTAGTTGAGATATTTCATCAAAGTTAAGCACGAGCTTAATGGTAATCGTAGATCCGTTACGCAGCCCATGTTTATTGGCCATTGTGATCAAACTTTTGATGACACGCGTTCTCGCGTCTAAGAAGGTCAAGTCAAACACTTGTTGATTCGTATCACGCAGTCGATTGCTGAGCTCTTGCATAATGCCCAAGGTAATGTCAAAATGAGTGCGTAGCAGATCGAGGAAATTTTGTCCTGTCAATGTGAGAAGCACACTGTCTTCCAACGTTTGGGCAGAAGCAGAGCGCGGCTTGCCATCTATCAGTGAAAGTTCACCGAAGCTTTCGCCTGATTTGCAGATGGACAATATTTTTTCCTCACCGGAGCTGCTTGTTGTGAAAATTTTGACGGAGCCGCTGAGGACCATATAAAAGACAGAGCCAACTTCTTTTTCGGAAAATAGGACGGTACTCCTTGTAAAGGAGCGTTTCGTACAGATCTGAGCTAGAGCGTTGAAATGTTCTTCATTCAATTGGGAGAATAAAGGTACTTTTTTGAGGATTTCGATCATATGGGTACCGCCTTTATATGTTGTAAGTCAACTCATTTTATCATAGATCGTTTACTGGGGGTATGAAATTATGGAAAATTCGAGCAGAATCGACACGCGCTCTTCAGCTGCCTTTCAAGAAGCTAAGAAGATCATTCCTGGTGGAGTGAATAGTCCTGTTCGCGCCTTCAAGTCAGTTGGTTTAACACCTTTGTTCATGGAGAAGGGCTCAGGTTCTCGCGTAACGGATATTGACGGCAATACTTTTATCGATTATGTAGGATCTTGGGGCCCACTAATTGTAGGACATGCTCACCCTGTCGTGCTGGAAGCCATTAAAAGTACGGCCGAGAAGGGGACGAGCTTCGGTGCTCCGACGCTTCTAGAAACGGAAATGGCAAAGCTGGTTATAGAACGCGTGCCGTCGATTGATATGGTTCGCATGGTGAATTCAGGGACGGAAGCGACCATGAGCGCCCTACGGTTAGCCCGCGGATTTACGAAGCGTGATAAGATCGTGAAATTCGAAGGAAGCTACCATGGACATGCAGATGCATTGCTGATCAAAGCTGGCTCAGGTGTAGCTACATTAGGCCTTCCGGATAGTCCAGGGGTTCCGAATAGCGTAGCCTCGAATACGATCACCGTGCCTTACAATGATTTGGCATCCGTCCAATTAGTCTTTGAAAAGTTTGGGGAAGAAATCGCCGCTTTAATTGTAGAGCCGATTGCAGGGAATATGGGCGTAGTGCCTCCAGCAGAAGGATTTTTGCAAGGTTTACGTACGATTACGCAGCAATATGGTTCCTTGCTAATATTTGATGAGGTAATGACGGGTTTTCGTGTGCATAAACACTGCGCTCAGGGCTTGTACGGCGTTACGCCTGATTTAACATGTCTAGGTAAGGTCATTGGCGGAGGACTGCCTGTTGGCGCTTATGGAGGCCGACTGGACATTATGGAGCAGATTGCTCCTGCAGGTCCAATCTATCAGGCGGGAACTTTATCCGGTAATCCGCTAGCGATGGCAGCTGGCTTCGCTACGTTATCCTTATTGGGTGAGCCCAATGTGTATGAGGAACTGGAACGCAAGTCCGCGAAGCTGGAAGCTGGATTTGCTGGGAATGCAGCTGAATTTGGTGTAGCAAGCACAATAAACCGAGTAGGGTCCATGATATGTCCATTCTTCACCGAGCAGAAGGTCACGAATTACGATACAGCCAAAACATCTGATCTGGCTAAATTTAATGCTTATTTTGGCCATTTGCTGGATTTGGGAGTTTCGGTTGCACCTTCGCAATTCGAAGGGATGTTTGTATCAACGGTACACTCCGATGAAGATATCGATGCCACAATCGATGCTCATCGCGAAGCTTTGAAACGATTATAAGTTTGTGAACATACAAAGACCTGGCCAATGCGGCCAGGTCTTTTGCGATTTATGTAGAAGAATTTATTCTGTTTTTACTGTAGGAGGAACGGTTGGAGATGGCAATGTACTATTCCCGTTGTTTGTTTGCCCTTGGATAGGGCTTGTATTCGGTGTAGGCGTCGGGCTTGGCTTTGATGATGTGGAAGCTCCTGGTGAAGAGCTTCCTATGCCAGTGCCAGAACCTGTGCCTGCATTTCCGTTGCCAGTGCCCGTACTCGGAGATGGACTTGGCTTCGGTGAAGGCGTCGGTGAAGTTTCAGGCTTCGCTGATGAACTTGGTTTGACCGTCCCATTATCTGATCCTGAAGGTGGATTAGATGTGCCGTTTTTACCAGCTTCACTGCTGGATTCAGGCTTGGTAGACGTTGTTGACTTCGGTGTAGCTGTTGCTTTAGGCGGGTTCGCTTTTTTAGTTGCTTGTTCTTTCAAGAAGTCAGGGTGGTCATAAGCACCGCCTGGATCGATTGTCGTAAGTCCTTCCCAAACGTTCTTCACTTTAACTTGGTCGGGATGATCAAAAACTAAGAAAGCGGAAGGTAAGCGACGCTCTCCATAACGGCTAGAAGGTTTCGTGATCAACTCATCATTGTATACCATCTCGGAGGAAGCTCCGCCATCCAAGAAGCCAGCATTTATGACGCCATCTTCAAGGAACATATCCTGTACTTCTTTGAGAGTTGCGCCTACACTGTGTGTTTGCCGGCCGTCGATCACGATGAAGATAACCGTACCGTCGGCTTTTTGTCCGACAGCGGTACGAGGTGCGCGTCCCCATCCTCCGTCACCGCTCGTAATGAGCGGTTTTCCATTAGCGATAACGCGTGGGTAAAAGGATACAGCTTCCGTAACACCCAGCTTCAAAAGTTCGTTAATTGTGTATTTACCGATAATAAGCGTTCCTTCTTTGGTAAATCCTACAATATGTTGAGCAATGCTGCCTTCTTGGTCGGTATAAAGTATATTCCCACCGGACATAATAGCTCCAATTGGGGCAAATCCGTTTCCTAATCCGTCCGGATCATTAAATCCGCCGCCATTTACGCCAGCGACAGCACCGGTACGCTGCACCATGGATGTAATTCGCTCCCCTTCACCTTGCTTACCGGGAACGACAACACGAATGGTTCGTGGGTCATACACATACATTTTCTTACCTTTCCAGAACTGACCGGAAATGTCCTCGACTTTTACAAGACTCTCCAAAGGACGATTTTTATTGAATTGAACCGCCCGCAAATCTTGTTTTTCAACAGAGTTGATTTCGGTCAAATTTTGCATTTCAAGAACCATTTGATCTCTACGTTCAGCACCAACGAAAATCCAGGCCCAGTCACGATGCTGCGTGGTAATAACCGTTTTAGCCAAATATTCGCGCAAATCTTTCCCAGGAGGAGTTAGAAATAAGAAGCTTGAACTCAGAAAAGTACAAACAGCTATAATGAGAAAAGTGCGTTTCAGCCAACTATAACTCCGAAAATGCTCTAATATTGAACTACCCAAGGTTGTCCTCTCCTGCTCTATTATTCTATTTGGTATTAGATATTTTGATAAGTAATGTCGAAAAAAAACAATACAAGATTTATATTATCATATTTTAGCATGCAATAGTTATTGGTAATTGTTAAAATAAAGTGTACATAATCCCTATTTTCTTAAGGAGTCATGGATTCTATGAAACGATATTACTTTTTTGATTTTCCAATAGATTTAATGGCCGTTATTTTTGGCTTTCTAGTGATTTTGCTCGTAATCTATTTATCTTTTCGTAAAGGAACACTGAAATGACGGAGTGGAAGCGCAGCGGTGAATGGTTGGAGCTCCCGGTTCCAAATCCGTTATGGAAACCGCTTAAACCGGGAGCTATCGAAGAATTAGCAGTTATGCTGCCAGTTCCTAGAAAGTATTTTCTTCGACTAGCCTCTCAAGGCCTTATCCGGATTCAAGATAACAAAATTCGACTCCATGCGTTTCCTGAAGAGAAGGCTGCTTTCAGACAGGAGTCTTATGATCTTGGCATTTTGTATGAGGACGACTTTTGCCTTGTCGTTAATAAACCGGCAGGCATGTCCGTACATCCAGCAGAAGCAGGGCAAAGCGGTACGTTGGCTTCAGCGGTAGCCTACTATTTTGAATCGACTGGCCAGGCTTGCGGGGTTCGGCACATCCATCGTTTAGATCAAGATACGACCGGAGCTGTACTTTATGCCAAAAATGAGTGGGCGCATGTGCTTCTTGATGAAGCGATGCGTGACAAACGGATTGATAGACGCTATGTGGCGCTAGCTGAAGGCGTATTCCGGAAAAAGCAGGGATCGATAGATGAACCTATCGGTAAAGATCGCTATATCTCAGGCAAACGAAGAGTTTCACCAAGCGGTGATCAAGCGGTAACGCATTATAGGGTTATAGAGCAAATGAAGAAAGCAGCTTTCGTGGAATTAGAGTTAGAAACAGGGAGAACCCATCAAATTCGAGTCCACCTCAGTCATTTAGGCCACCCATTAGTAGGGGATTCTCTTTACGGGGGTTCATCGCGTTTGTTTCATCGACAAGCCTTGCATGGAGAGAGGCTTTTATTCGATCATCCGGTTACTCAAAAGCAGGTCATCGTGCATGCTCCGCTGCCGCAAGATTTCAAGCTTTTACTAGAAGAAGTTTCAGCCCTGTAAAAATGTAGTCATGCCTAGCCCACCCTACCCATATACTTTTAGAGACAAACAAGTAAATGGCCAAACAATCCGAATGCTGTCCAGCATCTGGATTTGATGGAAGGGAGGATTAATTCGGTGTCTGAACAACAACCAGGTTTAAGGTTCGATATCTATGAGCGCGTTCATTTGCAAGAAGATTTGGCGGGGATACAAGAATTAAATGATGTAGAATTGCTTCCTCATATTCAGGTAATTACTTTGGATGATCAGGCAATCCTGAAAGGAAACTTGCTGCTCACGGGTAATTATTTTAGTGAAGAAAGGGATACTCCCAGATCACTAGAGCATCTGATTCCAGTCGAGATCACATTACCTTTAAATCGCATTCATCGTGTGGAAGATATTCAGGTCGAAATTGAAAATTTTGATATTGATCTTTTATCTGCACGAAGTCTGAACGTTACAGGTGTTCTTTCCCTACAAGGTGTCGAAATTGTTTCGGCTCCGCCGGAGAACTGGCGGGAAGAAGAGGAAGTTACCTTCGTTCATGAGGTTAACATCCCAAGTTCCGTGCCACCTATGCCCTATCAGCCGCAACCTTCGCAGGAACCACAGGCAATTCCAACCATACGAGAACCTGTAAATGTACCGTCTATTGCTGCTGCTATTCCATTTGTTGCTCCCGTTCAAAATGAGGTTAATGCTGACGATGGTGTCGTTGTCGTGGAGATTGAACAAACCGAATTAAAAGTGACCCCCCATCAAGAAAGCACGGTGGTTACGGAAGATAAGAAAGAACTCAAAGTCGCCTTTGGCAAAAAGGCGGATGAGGCTGTGGACATCAACCCGTACGGTATTAAATCGCTACTTTCTAAGGCAGGCTCGTATCTTACCGATAAGCGGAATGCAGAAGCAGAAGCGCAAGCTGCACTTGCGGAAGAGAGTCGAATAGATGCTGTAGAGTGGAAGCGACTATTTCTTCAGAGCAGCACAGGATCACAAGAGTTCAGGAAACTAAAACTATGCATTGTTCAAAAAGAAGATACGTTGGAATCTATTGCCAAACGATATCAACTCAACCCGCGTGAGCTTCAACTTCTGAACCGAATGAGTGATCAAGAAATTTCAGTTGGTCAGGTTATTTATCTGCCTAGATAAATAACAGGTTACATAGGCAAGAGCCTCTGGCTGCTTCTAGCGGCTGGGGGCTCTTATTTCATTTTCGTAACATCTATCGGAAGCAAGCATAATTTATACATAAACGGTAATACTGGAATGATATATTGACTCTATTTCAAATGTTCGATATCATATGATGTAAACCATTTTGAGTAATATTGGAAACGTTGATAGGGAGTAGTAGTCGGTAAGCCCTTCAGAGAGTGGAACTGGTAGCGCTGAAAGGTTCCATAGGAAGCAACCGAACGAAGTCGCCCTGGAGTAGTGAATGTGATTGTATGCATCCGTTTAAGCGGTGAGCAGCATTAGCATTCGCCGGCCGCAGCCGTTATCTGTTTGAGAGCCACGCGCTTCTTTTGAAGCTGCGCGGAATGAAGGTGGTACCACGGAAGCAAGCCTTTCGTCCTTTGCGGGCGGAGGGCTTTTTTTGTTTGAATGGATGCCGATGTGAGATGACTTACAGGCCTTATAAGCTTGTTTAACAGAGATAATAGTAATGGAGGTAATCTTATGACAGAAGCTAATGAGACCAAAGAACAATTGCAAATGCCTACTACGTATGATCCTAAAGAAGCTGAGCGCAAGTGGTATGATTACTGGATTAAAAATGAATTTTTCAAAGCGGGCACCCGTCCTGATGCGGAAACCTACACCATTGTGATCCCGCCACCGAACGTTACGGGTATGCTGCATATCGGGCATGCGCTTGATTTCACACTTCAGGATATTATAATTCGCACCAAAAGGATGCAGGGTTATGACGCGCTTTGGCTGCCTGGATCTGACCACGCAGGTATTGCTACTCAAACTAGGGTTGAGCAAAAGCTCCGTGAGCAAGGACAATCACGTTATGATCTTGGACGCGAGAAGTTCTTGGAGACGGTTTGGGAGTGGAAGGAGCTATATGCGAACACGATTCGTGAGCAATGGGCCAAAATGGGCTTCTCACTGGACTATTCGCGTGAACGCTTCACCTTGGATGAGGGCCTATCGCAAGCCGTTCGCGAAGTATTCGTTAGCCTTTATGAGAAAGGTCTCATCTACCGCGGGAATTATATTATTAACTGGGATCCAGCGGCTCGTACAGCGCTATCTGACATTGAAGTAGAATATAAAGAGGTGCAAGGCGCTCTCTATCACTTAGAATACAAAACGACGGATGGGACAGGTTCAATCGTTGTTGCTACGACTCGTCCTGAGACGATGCTCGGGGATACAGCTGTCGCTGTTCATCCCAAGGATGAGCGCTATCAGCATCTCATCGGCAAAATGCTACTTCTGCCTATCGTGAATCGTGAGATTCCGATCATTGCGGATGAGTATGTTGAAAAAGAGTTCGGAAGCGGTGCTGTTAAAATTACGCCGGCTCACGATCCGAACGACTTCGAAGTCGGGAAACGTCACAACCTGCCGCAAGTTCTGGTTATGGACGAATCCGGCACGATGAACGCGAATGCGGGTCCTTATCAAGGCCAAGATCGTTTTGAATGCCGCAAGCAAATTGTCGCTGACTTGAAAGAGCAAGGTGTTCTTATCAAAATAGAGGAACACGTTCATCAAGTAGGTCATAGCGAGCGCAGCGGCGCAGTAATCGAGCCTTATTTATCTACGCAATGGTTTGTGAAAATGCAGCCGCTTGCTGATCAAGCGATTGATGTACAAAAATCAGGCAAAGGCGTTAACTTCGTACCGGATCGTTTCGAGAAAATTTACTTAAACTGGATTGAAAACGTGCGTGACTGGTGTATTTCCCGTCAGTTGTGGTGGGGACATCGTATTCCAGCTTGGCATTGTGCGGATTGCAAACAAATCACGGTAACGCGTGAAGACGCAATGGCTTGCTCGCATTGCCAAAGCACGAACTTGAACCAAGACAACGATGTGCTTGATACATGGTTTAGTTCCGCATTGTGGCCATTCTCCACGTTAGGCTGGCCGAATGAGACGGAGGATATGAAGCGGTTCTATCCGACGAATGTACTGGTTACGGGCTATGATATCATTTATTTCTGGGTAGCTCGGATGATCTTCACTGCTCTTGAATTTACGGATCAAATTCCGTTCAAAGATGTATTGATGCATGGTCTTGTACGGGATTCCGAAGGGCGCAAAATGTCAAAATCACTCGGCAATGGTGTCGATCCGCTTGAAGTTATCGAGAAGTACGGCGCTGATGCCATGCGCTATATGATTTCGACGAGCAGCACACCTGGGCAGGATCTGCGTTTCCGCCTAGAACGTGTAGAGCAAGCGCGGAATTTTGCCAATAAGATATGGAATGCATCTCGCTTTGCTTTAATGAATCTTGAAGGTGTAAACGCAGCGGATATTGATTTAACGGGTCAACTGGGTACGGCAGACCGCTGGATTCTGCACCGCCTGAATGAAACCGTTCGTGACGTGACGCGTCTAATTGACAGCTATGAATTCGGAGAAACTGGCCGCTTGCTGTATAATTTCATCTGGGATGATCTCTGTGATTGGTACATTGAGTTTAGTAAATTAAGCTTATATGGGGCAGATGCAGCTGTTAAGAGTAAAACGCAGTCCGTACTTGCTTACGTTCTTGATCATACACAACGTTTGATTCATCCGTTCATGCCTTTCATTTCAGAAGAGATTTGGCAGCATCTGCCGCATGTGGGAGAGACCATTACGCTTGCATCTTGGCCAGTAGAGAATGAGGCTTTCGAATCGCCTGACGCTGTTCGTGAGATGGAACTCTTGATGGACGTAATTCGTTCCGTTCGTAATATTCGTTCCGAAGTGAATGTGCCGATGAGTAAGAAAGTTGAACTGCTTGTAAAGCCGGCTAGCAGCGAAACGCTGAGCATACTCCGCAGCAATGAAGAATACCTGAAGCGTTTCTGTAACACATCCCTGCTCCAAATCGACGCAGAGATGGCAGCTCCGGAGAAAGCAATGACGGCTATCATTACAGGAGCAGAGCTTTTCTTGCCGCTGGCTGGTCTTATTGACATTGCGCAAGAGCTCACACGCTTGGATAAAGAATTACAATCTTTGCACGGTGAAGTAGAGCGTATCGAGAAGAAATTGGGCAATGAGGGCTTTGTGGCCAAGGCGCCAGCCAAGGTCATCGAGGAAGAAAAAGCAAAGCTTGCTGATTATGCCGATAAGCGAGACAAAGTGATCGCTCGATTGGCGGAGTTAAAAGGATAATTGCGGTAAAACAAACGAATGCCTAGTTACGAAAACAAGCTGATTCATATAGTAAATGAGGATGAGATCGATGGATAAAATCAAAGACACCCCTTCGGCTGAATTCCAGACCGCGCAAGAAGCCATTGCTTGGATTGTCGGCCGGATGGAGAAGCTCGGCATAAAACCGGGACTTCAACGAATGCAGATGTTAATGGAGAAACTAGGGCACCCCGAACGCAGGCTGAAGTTCATTCATGTGGCTGGGACGAATGGTAAAGGCTCTACATGTGCCTATCTTTCTTCTGTGTTGCAGGCTTGCGGGTATGACGTGGGTACATTCACCTCTCCTTATTTGGAGAAGTATACGAATCGTATCCAAGTGAACGGGTCCGACATTCCAGACGACGTGCTGCTCAGACTGGTGAATGATATGAAGCCAATCGTAGACGAAATTGCAGAGACTGAGGTCGGTCCTCCGTCAATGTTTGAAATTTCGACCGCACTAGCGATTATGTATTTCGGCAAAGTGGCATATCCCGATTACGTAGTATGGGAAACAGGTCTCGGGGGAAGGCTGGATAGCACGAATATAGTGAATCCTGTCGTCACCATCATTACGAATGTCGGCCATGACCATATGGAAATCTTGGGAGATACACTCGAATTAGTAGCAGCAGAGAAAGCAGGAATTATTAAAGCTGGTGTACCCGTCATTACCGCTGTCCAGCCCCATGAGGTTTGGCGTGTGATCGATCAAACAGCCAAGGCGAAAAAAGCAACACTCTACTCTCTTGGCGGACAATTCAATTTCACGAATGTGACAAGTGAGCTAGATAGCCAAACTTTTGATTTTAGCGGGCCGTTTCGAAATATTACTAGTGTGCCGATTTCACTAAACGGAGAACACCAATTGAAGAACGCAGCAGTGGCCGTAATGACGCTTGAAGTTCTTCGTCAATATTATGCGTGCATCGTAGATGATGAAGATCTGTTCAAAGGACTCAAGGAGACACGTTGGCCGGGCAGACTTGAGATGGTTTCGAGCAAGCCTCGTATATTACTCGATGGCGCTCACAACCCTGAAGGGGCCGCAACACTGGCTGCCGCGCTTCAAAGTGTATATACGTACCGGAAGCTTCATATGATGGTAGGAATGCTTTCGACGAAGAATCATACAGGCTACTTAAGGCATATACTACCATTGGTGGATACTCTTATAATTACGGAACCTGATTTTCATAAAAAAGGCGACGCTTCTATGCTTGCTGGGATTGCAAGTGAGCTGCTGCGTGAGATGAATCGAACGGTAGATATCATTGTCGAGCGAGATTGGAAGCTAGCCTTAGAAACACTAACAAGTAGAACTGAGCAGGATGATCTGGCGGTCGTATCCGGCACGCTGTATTTAATCTCTGATGTTCGTTCTTGGATTACCTATCAAACCGATTCTGAAAAAGGATGGTGAGAACGGCGTGAGTCAAGCAGAACACGTACATTTTATAGGCATCGGCGGATACGGCATGAGTGCCATTGCCAAAGTCATGCTGGAAATGGGATACCGGATATCTGGTTCCGATCTGGCACAGCAAGAGCTTACAGAAAAGCTGAAAGCGAAGGGTGCGCAAGTTTTCATCGGACATGAAGCTACGAACGTGTCAGGAGCCGATTTAGTTGTGTATTCAACCGCTCTGGCCAAAGATAACGTAGAAATGCAAGCTGCGGAACAATTGAATATTCCGATTATTCATCGCTCACAAATGCTTGCTCGGCTCATGAACGAGCGCAAAGGCATTGCGGTAGCCGGGGCCCACGGCAAAACAACAACATCATCAATGATTGCTTTAGTCATGGAGATTTGTGGCATAGATCCGACCTATATCATCGGTGGCGAGATCATGAATGTTGGCAGTAATGCCAAGGCTGGCAAGGGTGAATTCGTCGTAGCAGAAGCGGACGAGAGTGATGGAACCTTTCTTCAATATCACCCGACTCTCGCACTTGTGAACAATATAGAAGCGGATCACTTGGAGAATTACAATGGTGATTTCGAGAATTTAAAGAAAGCTTACAAGCAGTTCCTCAGTCAAGTTAGACCTGGCGGGAGAGCGATTGTTTGTAATGATGATACGTTCTTACGTGAAATGATTCCGCATATTGGAAGCGAAGTTATTACGTATGGTATAGATACTGAGGCTGATTATGTTGCAAGCGATATTACGTTAGGTGATCGTAAGGTTACGTTTACTGTTCAGTTCAAAGGGGCGGAACTCGGTCAGGTGAGCTTGTCCGTACCAGGTAAACACAACGTGTATAATGCACTAGCTACACTTATCACTTGTCTGGAAGCAGGACTCCGTTTCGAGAACATTGCAGAAGCCATTCAAGAATTCCGCGGTGCAAAGCGTAGGTTCCAAGTGATGGGAGAAGTTGCGAATATATTGGTCATTGATGACTACGCGCATCATCCTACGGAGATTCAAGCTACCATTTCCGCAGCAAAAGCAACAGGCAAACGGATCATAGCTGTATTCCAACCGCAACGTTACACGAGAACCTATTATTTATTTGAACAGTTCAGCCGCTCATTCGATGAAGCTGATGAGGTTATTATTACGGATATCTATTCACCAGCCGGCGAGAAGCGAATTGAGGGAATAGATTCAGCCAAGCTGACCCAATTGATCCGCAGTAACAGCAACCCGAATGTTCAGCATATGGCAACTCGAGATGAGGTACTTACTTATCTGATTCAGCATGTGCAGCCTGGTGACTTGGTGTTAACCATGGGAGCGGGCGACATCTGGAAAACAGCGGATGGTTTAGCCAAATCGCTGCGTAAAAAGTACGAAGCGAATAGTTAGAAGAAAGATCGCTGCAAGCCAAATGGCTGGAGGCGGTCTTTTTTTGCTGAAAGAAACATAATGGGGTTCTCTCAATCATAATCTAGTAACAGAAGATTTGGACAAGACGACGCGGCGCTATGCCCGTTTCCAAATAAATATTACGAGGAGTGATTGAGAGATGAATAAGAATAAAGCAAGAATAACCTACCGTTTCGATCCACAAGAAAGGTCGGAATCGACCCGTAGAGCATCGCGCGTACCTGATCAAGAGGAGAAAGTGATACCACTCTATCAGGAAGAGTTTAAGGTTATAGATTCTACGATTGACCGTCATACTTCGGATGAGGTGACTCCTTATCATCAAGCGGAGAGGGAGCAAGTCGAACAAATCTTTGAACCTCATGCTTTAAATACGTTCACGACGGATTTTGGAAGCTGGAACAGTCAGATTGAATCAGAAGGTGAGCGAGTGGAACGGATCATTCGTGAGTCACAGGCGGCCCGAGAGAATCCAACGGTAAGAAATCCGTCAACAGAGAGAGCTGAGCCTACTTCTGACCGACATCGGGATGAGTGGTCAACCTGGACGTCTAAGGAGCCGTATACGGAAGCGGGGACAGGTGCCAGATACGCGAAATCAACGAGTACTCCTTGGATTCGAATTGCTACATCAGTGGCAGGAGCGGTGGTGACGGGGATTGCGTTTGGATTCTTTGTTCTCTCCATGTTTTCAAGCGATCGTGATACCAAAGATACGGCATCGAGTAATCATACGATTACAGTTGCTTCACCTAATGTACAAGCAGCAGTTCCATCGAAAGCGCCAACAGGAGCAACTAAAACGACGACAGATCAAGCATCCTCCCTTCCTGCTTCAGCCTCAGCGGTCACAGCGGTTCAAATTCCTGCGAAATCCTATACTTTCCTTCAAAATGGTGTGTTTAGTAATTTACAGGGAGCTCAAGCTATCCAAGATACCTTGAAGAAGAAAGGACTAGCCACTGCGCTTGACACCACAGATAAGCTAACCGTATTCGTCGGATTTGCCAAAAACCGAGATGACGCTCTCGCTCTAAGAGAACAAGTGCAAACAACGGATAAAACCATTGAAGTTTATATGAAAAATATGGATATCCCTGCGGCCACAGGAATTCGTTGGAGCGGTTCAAAACCGGAGTCGGTTCCAACCTTCATTAGCGAAGGTGATAAACTGGTGAATACGATCAATGGATTGGCGCTTGTTCATTTGGCTGAGACGAAGCCAACCCCGCTGGCTGAAACATCGTTGCAATCGATTCGCTCTTCGCATCAGCTGCTTACGACATTGTCGGCCTCGCTAGGCGAGGGGCTAGGTGATGACACGAAGTCATTCGTGCAAAAAATGACAACGTCGATCAACAGTGCGGTTCAATCCATGGAAGAATACAAGAAGAGTCCTTCCACTGCTATGCTATGGCAAGCTCAATCGTCCATGATGCAGTACATTATTGCTCAGAGAGAGCTGCTAAAGAAAATCAGCGTATCTTAATGAAAAAGCAGTGTGCCCAAAACTCTCAGGAGTTTGAACACACTGCTTTTTATTTGTAGTAGCGATTGAGCATGGCAGCAATCTCTGCACGGGTAATCGTTTGACTTGGTTTAAATTCGGTATCCGTTATACCATCAATGATGCCCTTATTTCTAAGTGCATAAATGGCCTTAGCACTCCATAATGCTTCAGGTACATCGTTGAATGATGCGGAAGACTCTGTTGCCGGAACGGGCTGGCTATTCGTTGTTATAGACGACATTTGCAAAAGGCGATCGAAAAGAAAAGCGACTTCGCCTCGCGTGATCGATTGATTGGGTCTAATCGTTCCATCGGAGTAGCCCTGTAAGAGGTTTAAGTTTTTGGCTTTGGCAAATACAGGGTTTGCCCAATGAGATGACGGCAAGTCTATGTAACTTTGCTCAGCGGCAGATTGGCAGCCATAAACGCTGGATGTCACAGTTCCGCTCGGCTCACAGACGGCTTTCAACTTGCTGAATGTAAATACCCGATCCATTAATGTGAGAAATTCCGCTCTTGTTAAAGCACGATCCGGTTCATAACGATTAGCTATGCCTTCGATGATCCCTTTATTTTTCATCCGCAAAATCGCTTCTCTGGCCCAATGACCAAGTGAATCTGTGAACAATGGCGGTGTGTAGGCAGCAATACCATCCGCAATACCTGCAGCCATTTTAGACCGAACAGAGTCACTTGCAAGCAAAGCTGCGTCGCTTGTTTGGTTAAGAAAGGCTGTCTCCACGAGAATACTCGGAATTGTTCCCATTCTGGCTACATAAACGGCACTTGGAATGAGACCTAAGTTTTTGGTGCCGGCTGCAGCTAGTAGAGAATCCAAAACATGCTGTGCGAGGTCTTTACTATACGGAGTTAATTTTTTCATCGTTTCACTTGCTGGATAGTCTTCTTGCGGATAATCATTGTCGTAGTAGAGAACCATAGTTCCCTTCGTTTTGCCGTCCGGATGCGAATTGGCGTGGATAGATACGAATAAATCCGCTTTTTGAGCATTTGTGAATTCGACTCGCTGCGCAAGTGACCAATAGGAGTCATCTGTTCTTGTTAAGACGACTTCGTAACCTTTTGCGACGAGCTCGTCCCGTACCTTCTGGGTGATGTCCCAATTGACATCTTTTTCAAGCAACCCGTTTATACCGGTCGCTCCAGGATCACTACCACCATGTCCGGCATCGAGGACAACTTTGTAAGCGAAGGCTTGATAAGGAAATGCAAATGTAAGGAATAAGGATAAAAGGATAAGTCTTTTAAGTAGAGTCATAAGTTGAAATCCCTCCGCTAACTATCTTACTAGGATCGGCTTACGTTGTAAGCTGGTAAGAAACGCCACCCTATCCTATTTTTACTTGGAAAAAAGAAGAGTCTACCCGTATAATAGGGCTTGTACATAAAGAGAGGATGACAGGAATGAAAAAAGGTACCTTCACATTGATCGTATTTTTAATCGTCGGCTTAATTACCGGGATTATCATAGGCCAGCTGCTGGCTGCAGTGCCTGCTCTCGCATTTTTGACCAAATCGGCACAAATTTCATGGGAGCCCAAAGCTGATTTACAAGTCGTGAAATATGAGTTCCATCTTTTGGTGAAACTAAACCTGTGCAGTATTCTTGGATTAGTAGGGGCGTACCTCCTGTATCGTAAGGTGTAACTGGATTGCATTAAGAAAACCATAGTAAATAACAATCAGCTAGGAGTTGTTTCTTTTGAGTCATTCCCCTAAACAAAGACTTATTCTTGCTTCGTCTTCGCCGCGGAGGCAGGAACTCATTCAATCACTTGGTTTACCCTATATCATTCGAGTGAGTGACGCAGATGAGACCGTCGAAGAAAAAATATCGCCATCTGAACTCGTAGAAGTGCTCTCTTTGCGTAAAGCTTCAACTGTTCTAGAAATGCTTGAAGCTAGTGAAAAAGAAGGAATCATCATCGGATCGGACACCGTCGTTGTCTATCAAGATGAAGTTTTGGGTAAACCGGTGGATGAACAGGATTCTTTCCGGATGCTTAAAGCACTGCAAGGCAGTACGCATCAGGTTTATAGTGGAGTTGCTTGTGTGGACGCGGCTACAGGTAAGCAGGTTGTCTCTCATCGTGTGACTCATGTGAAGATGAAGATTATGTCTGACGCACAAATTCATCGTTATATCGCCACTGGAGAACCTAAGGATAAAGCAGGTTCCTATGCGATTCAAGGGATCGGAGCAACGATCGTGGAATCGATTGAAGGTGATTACTTTACCGTTGTTGGATTGCCGCTTTCTCTACTCAGTGATCTGCTGCTAAGCTTTGAAATTCAAGTTCTATAATCACTTGATCCTAGCTGGAAATTATGTCTAAAGTAGGACGCATACATTGACTGTGTAATCTGTAACGGTTACAATGACAGTAAGCGACATGACTTCGCATTCTTCTGGGAGGTATTTGGCCATGAACAGCGAATTTACAATAGCCGTCCACAGTCTCGTATTTCTGGCTCATTTGCCCGATCATATGGCAACCAGTGAAGAAATTGCTGCGAATGTATCCACCCATTCTGCTCGTATACGTAAAGTTATGGGCTTTCTACGAAAAGCAGGTTACGTTTCTACGAAAGAAGGGATCGGTGGCGGATTCATACTTAGCTGCAATCCGGACGAGGTGACACTCGGCGAAATTTACCGACTAACTTGTCATGGTTCCTTGAAACCGAGCTGGTGCTCTGGTGATGAGAATAAGACCTGCGTCATTTCATCTAAAATGGATTTTTTGATGGGGAAGGTTTTCATTGACGCAGAGAAGCAGATGGAAATATACTTTGATGGACATACCATCGGCAGTATGCTGGAACAAATCAGAGCATTCGAGTGTCCACAATCGAATAAAGAGCAATTGTCCTAGAAGCCCTCGGATCTTACAAATCCGCGGGCTTTATTTTTGTTTTATGGGCACTTATCCGAATGAATGGGATGCGAATAAGTAACACAACCTACATAATGAAAGAGGGGAATTCATGGAAGTCACAAGCTTGATGCTACGAGAAGTACCACAGGAGGAAAGACCTAGAGAGCGAATGCTCCAATACGGAGCAGGTGCATTAAGTCATGCAGAACTCCTGGCCATTTTACTTCGAACAGGGACGGTGTCGGAGTCTGCGCTGAGGCTAGCAGGTCGTATATTAAGTGAAAGCGGCGGGCTGCGCAGCCTTGTTGACATGAGCAAAGACCAGCTTACCCAAATCAAAGGAATCGGCGATGCGAAGGCTTTGCAAATTCAAGCTGGGATCGAGCTTGGTCGAAGATTGGCCAAGAGTACATTTGCGGAGCGAGTTATTATTCGTTCTCCCAAGGATATTGCAGATTTAGTGAGTGAAGATCTTCGCTATTTGCAGAAGGAACATTTCGTTTGCTTATTTCTCAATACAAAGAACCATTTGCTTGCGCAGGAAACATTATCGATGGGCAGCCTCAACGCATCTATTGTTCATCCTCGCGAAGTGTTTCGTGCGGCAATCAAACGCAGCAGTGCTTCGATCATCTGTGTGCACAATCATCCAAGCGGTGATCCAACGCCAAGTCCGGAGGATATACAGCTCACTCATCGGCTAATGGAAGCGGGAACTATAATTGGTATTGAAGTGCTTGATCATGTTATCATTGGTGATCAGAGATTCATAAGTTTGAAGGAACAAGGCTTTATGTAATATAATAGATATCGCAATAGGAAAGGAGCAACTACCATGTTCGGTGGTTTTACCAAAGATTTAGGAATTGATTTAGGTACAGCGAATACACTGGTTTATGTAAAAGGCAGAGGAATTGTCGTTAGGGAGCCGTCCGTGGTTGCTCTACGTACTGATACAAAAACAATCGAGGCTGTCGGAGATGCCGCTAAAAAAATGATCGGTCGTACACCAGGAAACATTCGCGCAATTCGTCCAATGAAGGATGGGGTAATTGCTGATTTTGAGACGACCGCTACGATGATTCGCTACTTCTTAAGACAAGCACAGAAGCAGCGTTGGTTATTCGCGCGCCACCCGAATGTCATGGTTTGTGTGCCTTCAGGCATCACAGCTGTTGAGAAGCGTGCTGTTGAGGATGCGACGAAACAGGCTGGAGCTCGCGAAGCTTACACCATTGAAGAGCCTTTCGCAGCAGCGATCGGTGCTGATCTTCCTGTCTGGGAACCAACAGGAAGCATGGTTGTCGACATTGGCGGGGGAACAACGGAGGTTGCTGTCATCTCGCTTGGAGGGATTGTAACAAGCCGTTCCATCCGTATCGCCGGCGATGAAATGGACGAAGCCATCATTCAATACATTAAACGAACGTATAATTTGATGATCGGGGAACGTACATCCGAAACGCTTAAGATGGAAATCGGATCGGCACTTCCAATGGACGAGCCGGAGTCCCTCGAAATACGAGGACGGGATCTTGTTTCCGGCTTACCCAAAACGCTAAGTGTTACATCGCATGAAATTACGGAATCATTAACGGACACAGTGAATGCGATCGTTGACGCTGTGAAGGTTACTCTCGAGAAATGCCCGCCTGAATTATCAGCGGATATTATGGATCGCGGAATTGTACTGACGGGTGGCGGCGGATTACTTCGTAATCTTGACCGACTGCTTGCCAGAGAAACCGGAATGCCAGTACTCGTTGCTGATAATCCGTTAGATTGTGTGGCGATTGGAACGGGTCGCGCATTGGAAAATATCCATTTGTTCAAGAGTAGATCAGGATCCAGTTCGAGATATAAGCGTTAATATTCGTTAGAAGGTGCTAATTTGTTTAAATTTATGGGCAACAAGAGGCTGATTTTTCTGATGTTCGGTCTAGTCTGCTTCTTTATATTGATGGGACTGACACTTGGGAACCGGGGACCTATGACATGGCCGGAGAAATTTGTCAAAGACTCGGTATCATGGACGCAAGGACTACTCTACAAGCCCGCTGCGCAGGTAGCGGGTTTCTTCGAAGATATCCGGCAGCTAAGAGTCATCTACGAGGAAAATAAGACGTTGAAACTGACGCTTACGCAGTATGCACGAGATACACAGCGTTTGAATGAGCTAGAATCACAAAACAAGCGATTAATGGAGGCCCTTGGCTTCACAGAAAGACAGCGTCAGGCTAACGTATATACGTATCGCATTGCTGAGGTCGTAACCATTGATCCGGATCCGTATAATAGCACGGTTACCATTAATTTAGGCGACAAAGATGGCATCAAGGAGAATATGGCCGTCATGACCGTAGATGGGTTGATCGGCAGGGTGAGTAAGGTGTTTGGTTTTCACTCTAATGTTCAATTACTCACGGAAACCAATGACACCGATAATAACTCTAAGGCTATTGCTGTCACTGTGAAGGGGAATGAGAGTCAACCCTTCGGTATGATCGAGTCTTATGACTCCAAAACAGGCGAGCTTGTGATGAACAAGGTTGAACATGCGGACGATATGAAGATCGGGGAAACGATCATTACATCCGGCATGGGGCAAGTATTTCCTAAGGGCATTGAGGTAGGGACAATCTCTTCCATAGGTCCAGGGGAATTCGGCATTACATACAAGGTTATGGTGAAGCCCAAAGCTTCGTTCAATCGTATCCGAGAAGTGTTTGTTGTCGAAGTCCCGGAAGTGAAATGAGGTGAGCCGTTAAGTGATTCGACATCTATTGTGGCTCATTCTACTCGGTTTGTTTATCCTGCAAGGAACTTTGCTTGTTTGGCTGATCCCTTCATCATGGCAATCTAGCGTTAATGTTACACCCCATTTAACACTTGTTTTCATATTGTTTATCGGACTTTTTCATCATCGTCATACCGCATTAATTTATGGGCTTTTGTTCGGACTATTGCACGACTTTAACTATTATGGATCGATGCTAGGTGTATATTCCTTCGGTATGGGGCTTACTGGTTATTTGGCCGGACTGGCACAGCGAAGGCAGCCTAATTTGATTTTTTATAATTTACTCATAACTGGCGTTGGTTTGCTCTTGTTTGAGTTTATTAATTATGGAATTAATCGGTTGTTCAAGCTCATTGATATTGATTTGAAGTTTGCTCTCACCCACTACATGCTTCCGAGTGTTCTATTTAATCTGCTCATCGCCTTGATTTGCTACGTTCCTATCCGCAAGCTGCTTGAAGGAAAGCGGATTGTGCCGTCCGGAAACGAAGATTAATTTTCCAGGCTCTAGGCAGGAGAATTCAGGACATGAACCGAAATGTATAGGTTGGGAGGTCGTAGCGCAATTATGTCCGTAACAAAGCACCATGTGATGATAAAAGGGGTCAAGGATGGCCTTGTTTTTTTGCTAAATGACGCATGCGAATGGCAAGATTTACTGCAAGAGCTGCAGCACAAGCTTGAGAAAACGCATCAACAAATATTGACTGGACCGATTATTCATGTGCACGTTAAATTAGGCAGCCGAGAAGCGACCGAAGAACAGAAGGAAGAAATTCGGTCCGTCATCCGGCAAAAAGGCAACCTGCTTATCCAATCGATCGAAAGTGAGTCGCCTAAAGAGGAAGCTGCAGAAGAGTCTGCGGTTTCTATGACAACGCTCAAAGGAATGATTCGGTCGGGACAAACCCTACACAACGAGGGTGATTTATTATATTTAGGCGATGTTAATCCTGGCGGAACCATTACCTCTACAGGGAACATTTATATAATGGGATCACTTCGCGGCATGGCGCATGCAGGGGTAGATGGCGATGAGAATGCGATTATTGCTGCTTCTCATATGCGTCCCACGCAGCTTAGGATTGCCGGAATTATTAGTCGTCCACCGGATGAATGGGGAATCGATGAGGCTTTCATGGAATTTGCCTATGTAAAAGAAGGTAAAATGGAAATCGATAAGCTGCACCAGCTTCATCGTATCTGGCCGGAATCGAATGTAAAATAATCATTTGTAATTGTAAAAATAGCGTGTGGGGTGAGGAAATATGGGAGAGGCAATCGTCGTCACTTCAGGAAAAGGTGGCGTTGGTAAGACAACGACATCTGCGAATCTTGGAACGGCACTAGCGCTTTTAGGGAAAAAAGTTTGTATGGTAGATACCGACATTGGTCTGCGCAATCTGGATGTGGTCATGGGTCTGGAAAACCGTATTATTTATGATCTTGTGGATGTTGCAGAAGGCCGCTGCCGTTTGCCGCAAGCATTGATTAAGGATAAGCGCTTTGATGAGCTTTATCTTTTGCCAGCTGCTCAAACGAAGGATAAGCATGCCGTATCCCCAGAGCAAGTAAGAGATATTATCTTGGAGCTCAAAAAAGATTTCGAATTTGTCATAATTGACTGTCCAGCTGGCATCGAACAAGGCTTTAAGAATGCCGTAGCCGGTGCAGACAAAGCGATCGTTGTTACTACACCGGAAAATGCGGCTGTACGTGATGCTGATCGCATTATCGGTTTGCTGGAGAATGAGAAAATTTCCTCACCTAAGTTAGTCATTAACCGCATTCGTCCCATGATGATGAAGAAAGGTGAGATGCTGGACATTGATGAAATATGCTCGGTACTCGCCATCGATTTGTTAGGGATAGTTCCAGATGACGAGCATGTGATCAAAGCAGCCAACTTAGGTGAACCCACCGTAATGAATCCGTCGTCGCGCGCAGCGATTGCTTACCGCAATATCGCTCGTCGTATTCTGGGCGACACGGTGCCGCTCATGCAATTGGAGGACAAAACCGGCTGGGTCAAACGTATGAAAAAGTTTATCGGAATAGGATGATAGACCCGTGCTTGCCAAACTGAAAAACATAGATATTCCTATTGTTGTCATTTTGATTGCCTTTATGGTCATTAGCACGATGCTTGTGTACAGTGCATCTGTCGATCATCCAAAAATTAACGTTAGTATCACAAAAATACTGGTCTTATACGGCGTTGGTCTAGCAGCATTCGTTGCAAGCAGTTTATTTGATTATCGAGTATTAATTAGAATCGCTCCCTATCTTTATGGTATCGGCATCTTTTCTTTGGTCGCTGTCTACTTTTTTGGGACGAAAATTCATGGGGCGCGCGGCTGGTTTGAACTCCCGGGCGGCTTAACCTTTCAACCAGCGGAGTTAGTGAAGTTAATTCTAATCGTGGCTGTTACCGCACTACTGGCAAGACGCAAAGGTGATTTACTGCAAATCAAGAATGATATTATCCCAGTCGGTGCAGCCGTGTTATTACCGTTTATTTTGGTCCTCATTCAACCTGATTTAGGGAATGCGATCATTTTTGTGATCATTCTGTTGGGAATGATTTGGATTGGTAATATTAAATACTCGCATGTCTTACTTAGCACCGTCGTACTCATAGGCGCTGGTTTCTTGCTTTTGACGTTATATAAGTATTTCCATCACTCCTTGTTTGAACTGCTTAAGGGTTATGGTTTCAGTCATTGGATGGATCGTATTGATACGTTCCTTTATCCCCAAGAGGTGTCTGCTGATGATAATTATCAGGTTCGTAATGCGGTAAGAGCGATCGGTTCAGGAGGCTTGGAAGGCGAAGGTTTTCTGAAAGGCACCTCTGTTCATAGTAATTTCATTCCATTCGCGTATTCCGATTCGATTTTCGTCGTAGTTGGTGAAGAATTCGGTTTCCGCGGGTCTGCTGTCCTCTTGTTGATCTATTTTTTACTCATCTACCGTATGATCCTCATTTCGATCCAAAGTACTCAGCTTAGCGGAGCTTATGTTGTAGTCGGTGTGGTTTCCATGTTCGTCTTTCAAATTTTTGAAAATGTCGGGATGATGATTGGTATCATGCCGTTAACGGGAATCACCCTTCCTTTCGTCAGTTATGGGGGAACTTCTCTACTGATTAATATGCTTTCATTAGGCCTCGTGATGAGCGTAAAGCTGCATCAGGAACGCGAACCTGAATTTTTCTGAATATCTAGGAATGCAGTGCCCTTGACCTTTGGTCAGGGGCTTTTTTTGTCCACATAATCTTGTCCCTCTTCTCATAGGCTGTACAAAGGTTAACGATGGGGAGGGGCTTCCATGGAAGTCAAAGATAAAGTGAAACAGCGGAGGATAGAACGACTTCGCAATTTGCGCGAAACGTCAGATCCTTCTAACGGGAGTGGAAGTCCAATGATACCCACTCGAAATAGGGGGAGTTCATTGCCTATACATCACCATTCCGAAATATCTCACTATGTGGATCCAGAATGGAAACGGCGAATGGAAGATCCTGAGTATGCATGGCAGCAAAAATTATTAATGGACCCAGCTTTGGTTGGGCGAGATTATTTGAGGGATGGTGAAAGAGGGTTATTAGCTCCGCCTTCGCCTCGTAAGATTGCGGTCAAGCTGTTCATTAGCTGCGTATTGTTTGCAGCGCTGTACGGGATGTTCCAGCTTAATCAGCCTTGGGCTAATAAAGGGAAGCAATTCGTGACCTCTTCGCTTACACAGTCGTACGATTTCTCGTCGCTGTCCGCTTGGTATAGCGATCAGTTTGGTGGGTCACCTTCGTTCATTCCCAGCTTCAATCGGGAAGGGAATGAGGCCATTAAAGTGAATGCCACTAAGCGCACCTTTTTCACTCCAGCAAAGGGAAGCATTGTTACGCGATATGACGGAACTTCTCATATCGGAGTTAATTTGAACACCATTGAATTTGCACCGGTTTATGCGCTGGATACAGGTCAGGTCATCTTCTCCGGAGTAGCTGCAGATACGGGCTTAACGATTGTGATTCGCCATCCAGGAGGTCTCCAATCCTTGTATGGCGGATTGAGTGAGGCCAGTGTTGAGGTAGGCGACTGGATGAAAGTTGGTGAACCCGTCGGTAAGGCTTCCAAGAAGGATCCTGCAAAGGGGACGCTTTACTTTGCTGTTACGAAGGACGGGCATCCCGTCAACCCATCGGATGTGATCAGCTTTGATTAAATGGGCCGGAACTACGTACCGATTCCACCCCCTATTTACACTCATTATGATTGGCTCTGCCATTACAGGCTACTTCCTGGAGGCCGTTACGTTATTTGGCATCGTACTGGTTCATGAGCTTGGTCATTTGGCTGCGGCGAGCGGCTTTGGGTGGAGGGTGCGGGAAGTGCAGCTTCTGCCTTTTGGTGGAGTCTTGATCGTTGATGAGCTTGGAACGGCTCCAACGCGTGAAGAACTTATTGTCTCCCTAGCTGGGCCGCTGCAGCATGTATGGATGATTCTTATTGCTTTGCTGATGAAATGGGTGGACGTGGGCGCAAGCAGTTGGTGGGATTATTTCATTGAGGCAAATATAATGATTGGCTTATTTAATCTCATTCCAGTCATGCCGCTCGATGGCGGCAAAGTGATGCAGTCATTGTTAGGGTATTTATTGTCCTACCATAACACAATTTTATATACAACTTGGATCAGTATGATATTAAGCTTGGCCATTATTGCAATAGCCATTATCCAACTGATTAGCGGACACCTCCCGCTCAATATATTAGTTATCGGTATTTTCTTGCTTGTATCCAATTGGTACGCCTATCGGCAGCTGCCCTATCACTTTTTTCGTTTTCTTATGGGGCGCGGAACCCGAATGAGCAGGCTTTTGAGCCGCGGGACATTAGCACAGCCAATTATCATTACGAGACATCGCACAATGGCGGAAACATTGAAGCTTTTTATGAGGGAAAAATATCATTTAATCTATATCGTAGGAGAAACGGGGCGCATACAAGCCGTATTGCCGGAACAGCAATTAGTGAGCGGTTATTTGGATGGGAAAAAACCGGGGAGTGCAGTTTCCGATCTTTTCATGTAAAATAACTGTTGAGGTGAACGTGTATGAAGCAACTTATAATTCACTGCGCACCTGATCTTACACAAGCGGCATTGCTTGAAGAAAGTCGACTTGTTGAGTATGATACGCAGTATCCGCTTGATTCTCAAAGAGCAGGCAGCATCTACATGGGTCGCATCGTCAACGTCCTTCCCGGCATGCAGGCGGCATTCGTCGATATCGGTCTTGCGAAGAATGCCTTTCTATATATAGACGACCTCCTACCCGTCCACTTGGACAAGCAGCCTAAGATTAAACCTTCAATAACGGAGCTCGCCGAAGTCGGTCAGACGCTGATGGTGCAGGTGACGAAGGATCCGCAAGGTACCAAAGGTGCAAGAGTAACAACACATGTTTCTATTGCTGGCCGCTGGATTGTCTACATGCCAGACGCTGATTATATTGCAATCTCCCGTAAAATTGATTTGGACGCAGAACGGCAGCGCCTCAAACAGCTTGCTGAAGGCAGCTTGCTGCCTGGTGAAGGTGTTATTATACGAACGGGTGCTATTGGTCAAAGTGAAGAAGCGATTCGTGATGATTTGCAAAATTTACGAGAATTATGGAGTGCCATTGTCTCCAAAATGGAAGAGGTACACGCACCTGCACAGCTGTATCAGGATCTTGATCTTTTGCCAAGATTAGCCCGAGATGTCATTACAGATGACGTTCATGAAGTTTGGCTCAATGACGCCAAGGTGTACGAAGAGATGAAACAATTATTACGAAAGCAGCAGCCGAGTTGGCGAGGGCGCGTAGCTTTTTATGACCGCAAGATTCCTTTGTTTGATCAATTTGGTGTCACGGAAGAACTGAATCAAAGCTTTAGACGTAAAATTTGGCTGCCTAGCGGCGGATATTTGGTCATTGATCAAACCGAAGCACTTACCGTTATTGATGTGAATACGGGAAGGTACACCGGATCCATTGATTTAGAACAGACAGTTACCGATATTAATCGAGAAGCGGCGAGTGAAATTCCAAGGCTTCTGCGGCTTCGTAATATAAGAGGCATTATTATTGTTGATTTTATAGACATGAGTTCGGAAGTAAATCGAGCAGCCGTGATGGAGAACATCACACAAGCCGTGCGTAAGGATCGCTCCAAAACGATTATTGTGGGTTGGACCAAGCTAGGTCTGCTTGAGATGACGCGTAAGCGGAAATAATAATTGCATTACAAAATGTTTCTGTGATATAATACTCGGAGTGTGTTGTTTAGGCATGCTGTAACCGCACGAATCGGGTCTAAGCACGGATTTGGATTTGATCCTACCGTCACCTGGACAAGGCGAGTCTGAGACATGAGGAGGTAATGAAAATGTACGCAATTATTGAAACAGGTGGTAAACAGTACAAAGTTCAAGAGGGCGATGTTCTTTACATCGAAAAATTGAACGCAGCTGAAGGTGAAGTTGTTTCTTTTGATCGTGTGTTCTTGGTTTCCAAAGAGAGCGGCTTAGTAGTAGGTGCTCCATTGGTTGCTGGTGCTTCAGTTTCCGCGAAAGTGGAGAAACACGGCAAAGGCGCTAAAGTCATCGTTTATAAGTACAAGCCGAAAAAGAACTATCACAAAAAGCAAGGTCATCGTCAACCGTACACAAGAGTAGTAGTTGAGAAAATCCAAGCGTAAGAGGCAGCCTTATGATCTATGTGACCATAGAGCGTCTTGCACCGGATTCACCTCAAATCTCATCTTTTGTAGTGGAAGGCCATGCTGAATATGACGTACCTGGCAAAGACTTGGTCTGCGCTGCAGTATCGGCGGTAACGTTCGGTACTTATAATTCGATTGAATCGCTGACGGGTGTGATTCCTATTCACGAGATGGAACGAGGCTTGATGGATGTTACCATTCCAGAGAGTACACGATCTGTTCCGGAGACATGGAATAAAGTCCAATTGATTCTTGAATCGATGGTCGTCATGCTACAAACCATTGCAGATAATTACGGTGACTATATAACGATTGAAACAATCTATCACAAAGGAGGATAACACCATGTTGAAATTGGATCTCCAGTTTTTCGCTTCCAAAAAAGGGGTGGGTTCCACAAAGAACGGACGTGACTCACACTCTAAGCGCCTTGGCGCTAAACGTGCTGACGGTCAAACCGTTACTGCTGGAAGCATTCTCTACCGCCAACGCGGTACGAAAATTCACCCAGGAACGAACGTAGGCATCGGTTCGGATGATACACTTTTCGCTTTGGTACAAGGCGTAGTGAAATTCGAGCGTTGGGGCCGCGATCGCAAAAAAGTGAGCGTATACCCAGTTGATGTAGCTCCTGTGGCTGCAGCTTTAGAAGCGTAATTTGAATCCCTGGCGAGCGATAAGCCCGCCCAGGGATTTTTTTCTAACTACAGAACAAGCCTTATATAGGGATCTTTGGTCGGATGCCAAAGTCTCTCATCTTAGAAAGCGGTCACTCATCTCGAATGACCGAAAGCAGAGGTTTTCTCATTTGTTTGGTGAAGTTTGCTAGTACATCGTGATATACTGGATGAACGGTTACAAAGCAGGGAGAACGGAGCGAACGGGGAATGAAACGAGCAGGTAGTACGCAAGTATATTTAATAGCACTTGTGCTCATAGGATTGACTGGAATGATGTTTATGGAACCCTGGATTGTCAGGGGCGCATTATTTTTCATCGTCGTCATCAGTGGTTATACTGCATTCAAGTTGGAAGCGAGTAGATTGGAAGAGAAATGGAGCCAAGAGCTCCGTCAACAGGAACATCAGTCTCAACAGAAGTTAATACAAGTTATAAATCGCTCACGTCACGATTGGATGAACGATACCCAAATTTTGTTTGGTTATATTCAGTTAAAGAAGTTTGATAATTTACAGCCCTATATGGAAAAAATAAAAATGACTATGCAGCAGGAAAGTAATCTCTCCAAGTTAGGTATTCCATCGTTAATTGCTTTCTTGTTGCTGTTTCGCGTCCAGTCAAAATCACTAGAGCTGGAAGTTGAATTAGATCAAGAAATCAATCTTGGACAACTTCCTTTGCATGACGGCCTCATCGAAAGATTGGTTCGTCAAACCGTGGAATGCGTCCAAGAGCATGCTGCGGCAAGTGACGGTGAAAGCGGTACACTCAGCTTGGAATTTGATGTTCAAGAAGATGGCTTACTGCTTGATTTTGTATATCAAGGCCCCTATAACAGGGAGCAACTTGAAAAGGCCGTGAAGGCAACCCTGCTTCCGAAAGTGGATTCTTATTCACTTGAGCAGAGTGAATGGCAAGAGGAAGAAGCGGTCATCACATTACGGTTACCGTTTCGTACATAATAAAGGGATCTTTGGTCCAAGACCAAAGTCTCTCCTTAGTTGAGGTGTAGAAATGTTTGTTGATAAAGCGAAGATATTTGTTAAAGGTGGCGACGGTGGGGACGGTTTAGTTGCTTTCCGCCGTGAGAAATATGTACCAGAGGGTGGACCGGCAGGTGGCGATGGAGGAAATGGCGGCGATGTTGTATTCCGTGTAGATGAGGGTCTGCGTACATTGATGGATTTCCGCTATCAGAAGCACTTTAAGGCGGAGCGCGGCGAGAAGGGCCGTAACAAGTCCATGCATGGCGCTAATGCGGAGGATATGATTGTACGCATCCCGCCGGGTACAACCATCATCGACGATGACACGCAAGAGGTTATTGCCGACTTGACGCGTCATGGTCAAGAGGTTGTCGTGGCCAAAGGCGGTCGAGGTGGCCGGGGCAACACACGCTTCGCAACAGCGCGCGTAACAGCGCCAGAAATTGCTGAGAACGGCGAGGAAGGCGTGGAGCGTTGGGTTGTGCTGGAGATGAAGGTCATGGCCGACGTCGGCTTAGTAGGCTTCCCAAGCGTTGGAAAATCCACGCTATTGTCGGTTGTCTCTGCCGCAAAACCGAAAATTGCGGCGTATCACTTTACAACCCTGACCCCGAACCTCGGGGTTGTGGATGTTGGCGATGGACGCAGCTTCGTCATGGCGGACCTTCCCGGTCTTATTGAAGGGGCCCACGAGGGCGTGGGGCTTGGGCATGAGTTCTTGCGTCACGTAGAACGGACGCGAGTGATTGTTCATGTCGTGGACATGTCTGCTGCAGACGGCCGCGATCCTTACGAAGATTTCCTCAAGATTAATGAGGAAATTAAGCTCTATAATGCCAAGCTGGAGCAGCGTCCGCAAATTGTTGTTGCCAACAAGATGGACATGCCGGAAGCAGAGGACAATCTGGCTTTGTTCAAAGAGCAGATGGCGGCAGATGGCAAAGAGTTTGAGATTTATCCGATCTCTGCTTTGACACGAGGCGGTGTGCAGGAGCTTCTCTACAAGATCTCGGACATTGTAGAAAGTATCCCGAATGCTCCTGAAGTTGAGGGCGTAGCTGATAAAGAAGAGCGTAAGGTGTATCGCTTCGAGAAACGCGAGGAGAATGATTACACAATACGTCGAGAGAACGATGTATTCATTGTTGAAAGTCCTTCTATTGAGAAGTTGATCAAGCGAACGAATTTCAGCACACAGGACGGCATTGCTCGTTTTGCTCGAATTTTGCGTAATATGGGAATCGATGACGAATTGCGTAAACGTGGAGCTGTCCATGGACAGACGATCCAAATTGGTGATTTTGACTTCGAATTCGATGAGAAGCATTAGAATAATGAAAAACACTTATCCTCAGGATGAGTGTTTTTTTTGTATAATTTTTCTGTGTTTTGATTTCTGTGTTTTGATTATTGGTTGTCGTGGAAATCGCAGATTAGCTTGCCTAATGTTGACCAAAATACAACACTGCAAGGACAAGTAAACGAATACTAAAGCGACTACAACTACAATTACTAAAGCAAATACTTCTTGCGAGTTGCAGCATGCATTGCTTCAACTTTAATAAATACTCTTACCTAAGGACGGCGAAAGCCGTTCTTTTACATTTAAACGCGATAATATGTCATGAAACTTGACACAAATAAAGAAAAGGATTACGATTTCACTAATTAGCATAATTTTATGTCATTTAATATAACATTGACTACCTTGTGAATATAGGAGAAAGGAGGATTTTGATGAAAAGATGGATTCAAGCAATGGGAACAGGTAGGCAAGGGTCACGTGATTTATCTTATGAGGAAGCTGTAGAAGCAGCACATGAGATGGCCAGAGGAGATTCTACAGATGCTCAATGCGCAGCTTTCTTAATGGCCCTATGTATGAAAGGGGAAGCTGAAGAAGAGCTGATGGCTTTCATTGATGTTTTCCGCAGCTACTCTTTGAATTTCCATACTTTTGCGGATTCACTCAATTGTGCGGGACCGACGGAAGGCCGGCAATATTTTCCCATCACACTACCTGTTAGCCTTCTGCTTGCTTCAGTGGGTTTCTCTCAGGTACTGCATGGAGGTGATTCGCTTCCGCCTAGACAGGGGACCGCAATGAAAGAACTATTAGAAAGCTTCGGTGTTGCGATAGATTTGTCAGTGAAAGCATGGGAAACGTTGCTGTTTCACCTGCATATTGGATTTCTTCACACAGATCAGATTTGTCCGCCGCTAGGGAAGCTGAAACAGGTTCGCGAGCAGTTAGGATTGCGAACCGTGATGAATACCGTTGAGAAAGTCATAAATCCCGTACGTTCAATGAATATGATAATAGGCGTCAATCAGCGGAAAGCGATGGAATCTCTGATTCCCATATCTATCCGATCTGGTTTTCAAAATGTGTATATTGTCAATGGGATTGAAGGATCCGAGGATCTGCCGATCTACCAGAACAGTACGATAAGGATCGTAACCCCCTGGGGAGATGAGTCGCGAGTGGTTGAACCGCAGAAATTTGGTTTTCTGAGTGAGCCCCTGCAGCCTTTAAGTAAAGATGATCAGGTTGCCATGGTACGGCGCATTATTGCTGGAGAAGATTCAGAGGATTTGAAGCGAGAACGTGATCATGTCATTTTTAATACGGGACTTCGATTGATGTGGTTTGATAAAGTGGGTAGTTATGAAGAAGGATTTCAATTAGCGGAATCGCTGCTGCAAAGAAAAGAAGCCAACAAAGTCATGCAGCGCTGGGTGGATCAGAGTCATCACTTTACGCTTCAAGATCATCCGAAAATCCGTGACTCCTCAGCCAAAATTGGATAAAGGCTTTCCTGTGTGCTGGTTTGTATTCAGCTAGAGGAAGGCTTTTTTTGTTTCCATCAACTAGAGGAATTAGAGGTAAGTTTCTAAATTATTGTGATCTTACCCACCCAAAGGAGGCCGATATTACGAATAGATATGAAGGACAACAACTTTCGGAGTTTGGTCCTGGTGAAATAGAAGAAGATGTGAATGAGACTCGTTCTGTAACACAAAATGCTAGGAGGAAACATCATGAAAAAACAACTATTGACCCTCGTACTTGTTCCAGCCCTTATCTTTGGTGCTGTAACAATTCCTTTACCTAAAGAAGCTTCGGCCGCATCAACAGGTCAAATTATTAGCAGTGTCAGTCTTCGTCAAAGTGCAAATGAGAATTCTACGCGTATCCGGTACCTGAAGGAAGGCGAGAAAGTTACCATTCTGTCCAAAGTGAACAGTTGGTGGTATAAAGTAAAAGCTTCTGACGGCCGCGAGGGTTACATAAGCACAAGCGCCAAATACATACAAGCATCGGGTGTTACAGCGCCTGGGGATTCCGACTCGAATAGTGGTTCCGGTAGTAGTTCTGGAGCTTCAACAAGTGTAAATGTTCAAAAAATTATTGCAGCGGGTAAAAAGTATCTAGGCACGCCCTATGAATACGGATCAAGTCGTGATAATACAAGGACGTTTGATTGCTCTGATTTTGTCCGACAAGCTTTCTTGGACGGTATTGGAAAGAAGCTGCCAAGTGACTCTAGAAGCCAAGGGAATTATGTGAAATCTCTCGGGCATGCCAAAACAAATTGGCACGATCTGAAGGCTGGCGATCTCATGTTCTTCATGTCCTACAAAGGGACAAGCCAATCGAATTACAGCGGCATTAATAAGTCTACTCAGACCATCACACATGTGGCTATTTACTTAGGAAATGGACAAATCTTGTCGACATACTCCAAGGACAGCGGCGGTGTTCGGATTGATTCCATCGAGAATCGCCATTGGGAGTATCGTTTCTTATTTGGGGGCAGTGCGTTATAACTAGCCATTCAAAAAGGCAGACATCGAGAAATCGATGTCTGCCTTTTTTGCTACCACATAAGAAAGTATAAGTTTTCGGTTCCCGAAAACCGCTTTCTTATTGGCGATAAAACCTACCTCTAAACGCGGTCGCTCATCCTTGAATGACCTCGATAGAGGTTTTCTCATACTTTTTAAGTCTGCAGGGGATCTACTAAAGGGTTCCAGTGAATAGTAGGTTCACCTGTGTCCAGTTGAATGCCTGCCGAACCTACCCATGGGTGCTCAGTAAGGCCAACGCTGAAATAATGTTCAAGCAAACATCGAAAAATAAAAGGGATTGGGCGCTCCAGCACCTGATCTTTAGGAATCCAATGCAGATCCCCTTCGGGTGTAACGATTCGCGGATTCACATCTGTCGTTCCGATATAAAAAAATTGCTGGCGAATTTCTTGACCATTCAATCGAAGTAAAACATACTGCATGCGCAGCCCTTGGATTTCATCATGCTCAATGCCAGTCTCCTCCCACACTTCGCGCAAACAGGCTGCCCGCGGGTTATTCAATTCACTTGGCTCCAGGTGACCGCCAATAGCAGCCCATAAACCTGGTGATAGTGAACGCGTTAAGGAGCGTTTCATCATTAGTAATTCATTCTGGCTGTTCCATAGGAGAGCCGTAGACATCATGCGTAATGTAATCATGGAGGCGATCCCTTTCTAATCTAGTACTATCAGCTTATCATAGTGAAGTTAGGTGCTGCAAAAGATGAAAGAATAAGATGTGAATTGCCTATTGCTTCAATCCGTATGATTCGATATAATGTCCTCTATAGAGGAACATTGGTCTTTCCAGAGAGGACGGCGGTAAAGTGCCGGAAAGCAAAGAGTTTTTACAAACGATCAAGCACACCGGTCCTGAGAGGTACTACTTAGTCCGGGAAGATATATTGCCAGAAGGAGTACTCAAGACAGCTCAGGCTAAGGAATTGCTTGCACGGGGAGAAGTGAAGACGATTCACGATGCCGTTGAACAAGTCGGGCTCAGCCGCAGCGCGTTCTATAAGTATAAGGATGGTATTCACCCTCTTAGCAAACTGGAACGAGAGCGCATTATCACAATATCCATGGATTTGGAGCATCGGTCCGGGATTCTGTCTCGTGTACTTGCTCTCATTGCTAATTTGGATGGGAATGTATTAACGATACATCAGACAATTCCTCTGCAGGGTATGGCGAATGTCGTCATTTCGGTAGAGACCTCCTCCATGGGGGAAGAGATTCGTCAATTGCTTAATCGACTTCAAGCGCAAGACGGGGTCAAGCGTGCCATGGTCATCGGTCAGGGCAGTTAAAATAGATAAATATATTCAGGAGGTAACATACATGAAACCCATTAAGGTTGGTTTGCTCGGATTAGGTACAGTAGGAACTGGTGTAGTCCGCATTATCGAAGGACATCAAGAGGATTTACAGCGTCAAACAGGCTCGTCCATTGAAATTTCAAAAATTTTGGTACAAGATAAATCAAAGCTTCGCAACATCTCCGTGGATGCAGATAAACTGACTGAACAAGTATGGGACGTTATCGGTGATAGTGAAATTGATGTTGTCGTTGAAGTTATGGGCGGAGTTGCTGCAACCAAAGAGCATATTTTAACTGCGCTAGGCAATGGCAAACACATCGTAACTGCGAATAAGGATCTTATGGCCATGCATGGCGCTGAAATCTTGGCAAAAGCAGCTGAACACGGCTGCGATGTATTTTACGAAGCTAGTGTTGCCGGCGGTATTCCGATCATTCGCGCACTCGTAGAGGGCTTCTCCTCGGACCGTATTACGAAGATTATGGGTATCGTGAACGGTACAACCAATTACATTTTGACTAAAATGAGTCAAGAAGGCGCTGCTTATGCCGATGTTTTGAAAGAAGCACAGGATCTTGGCTACGCAGAAGCAGACCCGACATCTGATGTTGAGGGGTTGGATGCAGCTCGTAAAATGACCATCTTATCAACACTTGGCTTCCACGCAAATGTCGCTCTGAGTGATGTTGAAGCGAAAGGCATTTCGAAAGTATCCAAAGAAGATATTCTATATGGCAAAAAATTAGGCTACGAAGTGAAATTGCTTGGAATTGCTGAAAATCATGATGGTCATATCTCTGTGAGTGTACAGCCTACTATGGTGAAAAACTCGCATCCGCTTGCTTCCGTTAATGGTGTATTTAATGCAGTGTATGTAACAGGTGAAGCAGTGGGCGAAACGATGTTCTACGGTGCTGGAGCAGGCGAGCTGCCTACAGCAACTTCTGTCGTAGCAGATTTGGTTGCCGTTGTGCGCAACTTAAGGCTGGGCGTGAATGGACGTACGGTGCTAGCGCCATACAAAGAAATGAAGCTGAAGACGGACGCACAGATTGCTTCCAAAAACTTTATTCTTCTGCATGTTGAAGATAAAGCAGGTGTACTTGCACAAATTACGCAAATTTTCGCTCAGCACGAAGTTAGTTTGGAGTCTGTGTTCCAGCATCCGAACCAGACCAATCCGAAGGCTGAAATTATTATTATCACACATGATGCGAACCAAGCCAGTATGAAAAATGTGCTGAGACAATTCGAATCTATGGATGTTATTCACGCCATCAAAAGCGTCTATCGCGTAGAAGGCTAAATTATTGAAAAGAGGCGCAATTTCGAAATGAGTTATAAGGCAGTGAAAAAGGTAAGAGTGAAAGTGCCGGCAAGCACGGCAAACTTAGGTCCTGGCTTTGACTCACTGGGGATGGCCTTGAACTTATATGCTTGGATTGACATGGCGATTTCGAATGAAACGACGATTCACTTAATCGGCGATCAGATGAACGGAATTCCAACGGACAAGTCCAATTTAATTTATAAAGTCGCGCAGATGGTGTTTGAACAGGCGGGCGTATCTCACCCTGAGCTGGCCATTTCCATGTACAGCGATATTCCACTCACACGCGGTCTGGGGAGCAGCGCGTCAGCCATTGTTGGTGCGCTAGCCGGCGCCAATGCCCTAATCGGGAACAAGCTCACACAGTATGAGCTGTTCCAAATCGCGAGCCGTTTGGAGAAGCACCCGGACAATGTCGGGGCCAGCTTGTTCGGCGGGATCGTGGTTGCGTTCTGGGACGGAGAGAAAGCCGAATCTATACGAATTGAGCCGGACGCGAATTTGGAAGTGCTGGTGGCTATACCAGCGTTCCAGCTTGCTACAGAGAAGGCGAGAAGTGTCATGCCGAAGCAAGTACCCATGAAGGATGCGGTGTTCAACCTCAGCCATTCATCTTTGCTTGTTGCCGCGCTAAGCACAGGCAACCTGGGAATGATCCGTCATGCCATGAAGGACGCGCTGCATCAGCCTTACCGTGCAGAACTCATTCCGGGCATGAAGACGTTGCTTGAGCAAGCGGAGAATCATGGTGCGCTCGGGGTTGCACTCAGCGGAGCTGGACCGACGATGCTTGCGCTAGTGGATGCACGAAGCGGCCAGAAAGAGGAGCTGGAGGCATTCCTGAAGGGTACGCTTGCTAAGGAAGGGATTGAGGCGGAGACGCTTTGGTTAAAGCCGAGCGGAGAAGGCGTGGCGACCGTTCTGTTACAAGAAGGTGACGGGGATCTGTTATCCCTCGTTGAAGGGGAGGTTCTTGCATGAAGCGGGTTGCCATCTTAGGACCAAGTACCTTTTCGGAAGAAGCCACCCGTCATTTTTTGGGTGAAGATTTTACTTACGTTTCATACAAGCTAATTTCAGAAGTGTTCAATGCAACAGCGTCAGGCGAAACGGAATTAGGAGTCATTCCCATTGAAAATACGCTTGAAGGTTCTGTTCATTTACATGTCGACTGGCTTGTTCATGAGGTTGATCTGCCCATTCGGGCAGAATGGGTTTTTCCCATTGATATGAATCTCATCGGGTATCCGAACCCTGACGGACAAACGGAAGCTTCGAACCCCTACGGACATATTCGCAAGGTGCTATCTCATCAAGTCGTCCCTGCACAGTGCAGTAGATTTATGAAGCAGTATTTGAGCGAAGCAGAGTTTGAGCAAATAAGCACCACGGCAGAGGGAGTACGTATTGTATCGACGCTGCAGGACCCTACCGTGGCTGCTATCGGAACGGCTATTGCATCTACAAATTATGGTGTTCCTATGCTGCAAAGAGAAATACAGGATCATAAAGACAACATGACCCGGTTTCTGCTTGTTGGTACCGAAGCGTCAGAGCTGAAGTCCTCGGAAAACATGAAAACAACCATTCTTGTCACGCTGCCAGAAGATTACCCGGGTGCGCTTCATCAGGTGCTCTCTGCCTTCGCTTGGCGCAGAATAAATCTTTCGAAGATTGAATCCAAGCCGACAAAGAAGAAACTTGGTAATTATTATTTCTATATCGATATTGTTGGTTCCCTGGATTCCGTTCTCCTGCCATCTGCCATTCAGGAGATTGAAGCGATTGGCTGTCAGGTACGAATTTTGGGTTGCTATCCGAGTTATTCATACACGAGTTAATACCGTTCTTCCCTTGCGTTCATTACGCGAGGGATTTTTTTTGTCCAAAAGGGGCAAAAGCCTAGGAACCTGCATAAACTGTAATATCATTGTGACTAAGCGAATGCTTACGAAGCAAGTTTTCTTGCGAGAACTCGAGATTGTGCTTACCAAGCAAGTTTTCTAACGAATACTCGAGTCTATGCTTACGAAGCAAGTTTTCTAACGAAAACTCTAAGGAGGTATGGTGTTGAAAATCCACATTGTCAAAAAGGGCGATACCCTGTACGAGCTTGCGAAAAAATATCAAACCACGTTGGACGAAGTGATCGCACTTAATCCGCAAATTGAACAACCGGACCATCTTGACATCGGGATGAAGGTGAAAATACCCTCCAAACCGAAACCAGTAGGTCCACCTGCTTCAGATTACGTTTATAAACACGTTGTGGAGCAAGGGGATAGCTTATGGAAACTGGGTAAGGCTTGGGATGTACCCCTTCAAGAGATGATTAAGGCGAATCCTCAACTGAAGAATCCTAATGTCCTAATGACGGGAGAAATTGTTTATGTGCCCAAGATGCATCATGAACATGTAGGAGTTACGCCTTTATCGGTGACTAAGCCATCGACAGTACCATTTGCTCAAGTCCCATCAGCTCAGCAGTGGCCTGTTGCAGATTCACATCAGCAACCATTTATGCCCATTGCAGAAGAACCGATAAGTCAAACGCCGCCTGCGCCATTTGTAGAATCAATGCCGCAGGCTGAGGAACCGTTTGTACCTTCGCCTATGACCTCTGTACCAGTCATTCCAGCACCTGAAGTTGGGGTTATAGGTCTCCAAACACCCTACGAGCAGCAAGCGGTCCATCCCTTCAAGCAGTTTCACATTAAAGCGACTGAGGTATTTGCCTATCCAGGTTCCGAGCAACAGGAGGTACCAGAATATCCGGCTTTTTCACCGTATCAGCAGTCTCCATATGAGCAATTTCCGTATCATGCAGAGCCAACCTCCTATCCAATGAGTCAAGATGGTTGTGGCTGCGGTGGCCAATCGATGATGGAACACCCATGGACGACATTCCCGGCGGGTTATCCAACCGGAACAGTAGAAAGTCCGTGGGATGGTTATCAGCATGGCTTCCCTACAGTTCCTGGGTTATTTCCACCAGCATCTCCTTATGACATGCAGCATACTGCACATAATCCGTATGACTTCCAGCAGGCGCAGGCTCCCTTTGAGATGCATCATACTGGGCATAATCCATATGATCCTTATGGGATTCCTTATGCTGGAGCTCATTATCAAGCTCCATATGAGTCACCTATTATGCCACAAGTCCACACGCATGAGCTTGCGGAAGAGACAGATACAGAAGAAGTTGTTGAAATTGACATCCGTTCCGATAAAAAAGCAGATAGGTCAAGCAGCGGCAGTTCTTCAAAAAAAGTGAAATTGTCAGGTACAGGAGCACTCAACGCTTTCTTGAAACGGCAGCAGAGAGCTTCTGAAAAGCGGGACGCCAAGCAAAACGCACCTTGGATTAACTTCTGAAAATGAACAAGAAGCCTCCTAAACCACAGGATTTGTGGAATAGGAGGCTTCTTAGTTTCGTTATGCTATGGATTAGGCAATCATACCCAATGTGAAAAAAGTCATTAAACCGATAACGAAATTCATGCCCCATTTTTTGCGAAGCAATTCACGTCCGCGGTGTAAACGAGTTTTCACTGTTGTAATCGGCAAGTTCAGTTTTTCGCTTATTTCCTGAAGGGAGAGCTCTTCCAGGTAGTAAAGCGTAATGATACTTCTATATTTGTCAGCTAATTTATTAATGGATGTATGCATATGCTCTTGAACTTCTGTTTGGAGAACAACGTGCTCAGGCGACTGATCTTGACTTGCAAGCTTACTGTAATAGCTGTAATCATCGTCATAATCGTTCAACTCGGCATCTAAGGATTGAACAGGTCTTTTTTTGCGCAGCAAGTCAATGGCGACATTTTTACCAATTCGATAAATCCAAGTAGAGAAGTTCTGACTCTCATCAAAGTGGTTTAGGTTCAAATAAACACGGATAAATGTTTCTTGAACAATGTCCTCTGAATCTGGTCTGTTATGAAGCATACGAAAAGCAAGTTTCTGTATTTTGTTACGGTATAACTCGACTAGCTCCACGAAAGCGTTGCGGTCGCCCCGTCTGGATAATTGAATTAATTGAAGTTCTGCCACATTCATGCTGTTCCCCTCCTAATATAGGGATCTTTGAGCGTAGCTCAAAGTCTCTCTGATTTGGGATCTTTGAGCGTAGCTCAAAGTCTCTCTGATTCAAATATATATCGGTTTCCCTGATTAAGTATGTGAATATTTCATCTACTTCTGACTATATCATTTTTGTGGCTACAGTCAAATTTTAAAGCTAGGGAGAGCTCATTTTATACCCATTTGTTACCGAATTCATGGAAGTTTGGTGACTTTTCTGTGCTGGAGTTGGATAGGAGGCTGAAGTTGAGCGTGGTGAGGTTACACCTGACTTATTTTTTTGTACTTCATTCCAAATGGCGACTGCCCCCCATAATAGGACAACTCCTATAATTAGGAGTGTTGTACGTTTGATTCGTTTTCTACCTTTCATGATTGGGCTTCACCGTCCGTCTTGATTGGTTTCATATTCTCCCTCTATGGTAAATGATGTATAGTGTCACATGCAAATGGAAACAATACGGAAAAACGAGAATAGAAGGGGATATCGGTGAATGTACGACAATTTTTGAAGCATTTGAAAAGAAAACTGCGCTGGAAACGTAGTTGGTTGACTTTAGGAATGTTCTTTGCTGTCGTTATGGTTAGCTATATATTATATGCAACTGGGAGCCTTCTAAGTGCTGGTGATAGCCCTGGTGGAGCAGTTAGATCGACCTTTGCCGGTCTTACACCGGTGGACGATCAACGTCTTCAAGAAGCGACGGCAACGCTGAAAAGTATAACGGACAGCAGGCAAAGCTATTTGCTTAAGACTTATGTTTGTGGCGAAGAGCGCAGTCAGTTGGGCCTGCAGACCCCTCAAGAATTATTGAAAATGCAAATGAAGCACCCAAACTGGTTGCTGAGCATAGGGGCGAATGGAGAGGTCACTTTTACCGAAAATATTGATGATTTATCGCCGGCATGCAAGGAAAAGGCGGTATTCGGCATTGACGGCAGCAGTAATCTGTCGCTATTTAATGGAACGCCAGCCAAGGATAATGTGATTCGAACATTTTTTCAATTGAATATTAAGCATTTAGAAAGCAGTCTTCCACGCGAAACGGTGGAGCAGCTCCATGAGGGGATCCGCGTCACTGATTTGGAGGAGTATAATAGCGTATTATCAACTTTCAGCGATTATGCCATGCCGCCTCAAGAGGCTGAACGGGCCATGACAAGTCCTTGATTAGGTGATAGTAAGATGTACGGAAGAGGTAGATCGGGAGTTTCCTGAGTCTATCTCTTTTTTTTGTTATCTGCTATAATGAAATGACTACATATGTTCGCTTTTTTAAAAGATGGGAGAGAATTGCTTTGCGTATTCTAGGTATTGATCCGGGGATCGCGATTGTTGGTTTTGGCTTTATTGATAAGATCGGAAGTAAGCTCATTCCTGTGCAGTATGGTTCAATTCAAACCGAAGCACATACGGATCCTGGGATCAGGCTGAAAGATGTCTATGATGCTACGACGCAATTAATAGAGAAATATAAACCGGACGCGATGTCGATAGAGAAATTGTTCTTTAATCGGAATGTGACGACGGCATTCACTGTAGGACAAGCGCGGGGGGTCATGATTCTTGCGGGTGTCCAGGCTGGGTTGCCAATTGCTGAATATACACCGCTTCAAGTCAAACAATCCGTAGTCGGCTACGGGAATGCCGAGAAACATCAAGTGCAGGAAATGGTCAAAATTTTACTTAAACTATCGCAAATACCTAAACCTGATGATGTGGCGGATGCGCTTGCGATTGCTATTTGTCATGCGCATTCTTCGGCTTTGCAATCTAGGATAAATGAGGTCGGGAAACGATGATAGATTTCTTAAGAGGAAAAGTTGCGCTGCGTGAGAGCGACTATGCTGTGCTGGATGTGAATGGCGTAGGGTATCGTGTATTCTGCCCGAATCCCTTTGCGCTGCCGCATAAAGAAGGTGAAGACGTGACAATGTTCATTCATTATCATGTGCGTGAAGATGCTCACTTGCTATTCGGTTTTATTTCACGGGATGAGCAGTCTTTGTTCCGCTTATTGCTCGATGTAACGGGAATTGGCCCAAAGGTTGCGCTGGGGATTCTTGCTGCAGGTGGAAGACCAGAGGCTGTGATTCTGGCAATTAGCCAGGAGAATCTGGCCTTCTTAACCAAGCTTCCCGGCATCGGAAAGAAGACTGCGCAGCGGATTATTTTGGATCTGAAGGACAAATTGGGTTCGGTAAGCTTCTCAAGCCCGGAAGCTGCGGTAGCCTTAAGCGTGGTCGGATCGGCGCAGCTTAGCGACGGCGGTCATGCCTGGAGCGAAGCGAAGGAAGCGTTGATGACGCTTGGCTACACGGAAGCTGAAGCTGATCGTGCTTGGTTGCAAGTGAAGCCAAAAGCGAATCCGTCGGATTCTGTTGATGTGTTGATGAAGCTTGCGCTGCAAGCTTTGTATACGATGTAGTGAAAGAGGATTGGGCTGACTTAGCCAATTCTTATAGAGTTCGTTTTGCTAAAGCAAAACTTTTAGGAGGATCAACATGGACAATGACCGGATTATATCGGCTAATTTAATGATGGAGGACAACACGATTGAGTACAGCCTACGTCCTCGTTATTTGGCCGAATATATCGGCCAGAAGCAGGCGAAGGAGAACCTCAAAATCTATATAGAAGCTGCCAAGCTGCGTAAGGAAGCGCTTGATCATGTGCTGCTTTATGGACCGCCCGGGCTCGGCAAAACGACGCTGTCCAACATCATCGCCAACGAGCTTGGCGTGAATATCAGAACGACCTCCGGCCCTGCGATCGAGCGGCCGGGTGATTTGGCTGCCATCCTGACGAATTTACAGGAGGGCGATGTGCTCTTCATCGACGAAATTCACCGCCTCCACCGTACGGTGGAAGAGGTGTTGTATCCGGCGATGGAGGACTTTGCCCTTGATATTATCATCGGCAAGGGGCCGAGCGCGCGCTCGGTGCGTCTGGACTTGCCGGCGTTTACCATGATCGGCGCGACGACACGCGTCGGATTGCTTTCTGCGCCGCTGCGCGACCGTTTCGGGGTCGTCAGTCGGCTGGAGTTTTATACGGTGGAGGAGCTCACCTACATCGTCAGCCGAACGGCCGACATCCTGCAGGTCGGCATCGTCGGTGAAGCTGCGCGCGAGATCGGCATGCGCTCGCGGGGAACACCGCGAATCGCGAACCGCTTGCTGAAGCGGGTTCGCGACTTCGCGCAAGTGAAAGGCGATGGCATTATCACGCTGGACATCGCCAAAGAGGCACTCAAGCTCATTCAGGTCGATGACCTTGGACTTGATGAGATTGATCATAAGATGCTGCGCGCCATCATTCAAAGCTTCCAGGGCGGCCCAGTCGGGCTCGAAACGATTGCCGCCACCATCGGTGAAGAGAGTCAGACGATTGAAGACGTCTACGAGCCTTATTTGCTGCAAATTGGATTCTTGCAGCGTACCCCAAGAGGCCGGATGGTAACACCTCAGGCCTATCATCATTTAGGTTTACCGGTGCCGGAACAACGGTAATTCGTGATCTTTTGTCGCAGCTGAAAGGCGGGCAAAAGATTTTTTTGTTTCAGTCGAGTTGTGCTGTGCTAGGGAGTGTTTTTGCCGTCGAGCTTAGAGGTACAAAAGTGGTATTTTGCTTCAGTTGAGTATTGCAGTGCAAGAAAGTTTTTCGGCCTAAACTTTTGTGATAAAAGAAAGTTTCTTTGTTTTCCCTAGGTAGTGGAAGTACAAACGAGACTGTCGATTCATTCATCTTATCTCGTTCACCAATGAGGTGGCTTAAATTTGGAATTCATCATCATATATTCAATATTTGAAGTTGCTGGATGAAATGAATCCATATTCTCGGTTGAATGATGTTGCAGAAAGTGCAACAATTTCTGCCCAGATCTCGCCTCTCTCCCTTCATTGTTGCATCATGTACAACAATAAGGCCCAATAAAAGCCATTTCGCAACAAATGGGGTAGAAATGTTGTACAAACTGCAACTTCAACAGGCAAAATAGCCTTTAGGCGTGTGAAATGTTGTAGAAACAACTACAACATTGGTAACCTCCCAAGCCCAAGTCCTATAAGCTTAGCTAAAGAATTTTTTCACATAGGGATGGTTTATGGTTATTTTTTTTGCCTATTAAAATTCTATCAAACAAAACTTCTTCCAATTCTTAGAGTCTAACTTAGTAGAATGCTGCGAAAGAAAGGAAAACGTGTCGAATGAATTGGAGAAATAAGCTGCTTACCCCTAAGAGATTAGCGTTGATAACGACGGCTGCTTTGACCTTTGGAACATTCCCTGCGCTAGAGCCCCATGCAAATGCAGAGGGGATCAAACATTTGGATCAGATTCGTGTTGCACTTTTGATAGATTCGACGAAATATAAGAAAGTAGAGCCTGTAGTTACCCTTACGGCATCTGGCGGACTGGATATTGCTGTACGTAATTCAGCCGGTACTGCTGCTAAACCGTGGGTCTCGATTCCGGATGCTTCGATTCGCATGTCGATTGATCAGTATAGTATGATTATGCTCGAAACGATGGACTACACATCAGCCAAAGCTTTATATGCTAAATTAGCTGCGATGCCGGAAGATAGTTATGTGTTAAGTAGAGTGAAACAAGGCAGAACTTTGTACCAAGTTTATTACGGCAGCTTCCCTTCTAAGGAAGAAGCCGAGGGCGCAGCGGCGCAAGCGCTTAAAGATACAACTGTTGCGGCGTTAACGAAAACGGTTCCCCCTGTAGTTAAAGGCCCGCTGCATTGGAGTGCGGGTACGTATGCTGATGAGTCATCAGCTTTGCAGCAGGTGCTTGTGTTTAACCAAGCAGGACTGGATGCAGATATTGCAATGCAAGAAGATGTGGCGGGTAAACTAACCTATAGCGTATGGGTTGGTAATGAAGCTAATTCTGGACAATTAGAAGCTGTCAAACAGGCAGCATTACGAGCGACTCCCAATTTGCCTTTACAACCCGTGAATACAAAATTATCCTATTTGCTTCGCAGGTCGGATGTAACGGCTTCCTCCAATGGCTCCATTTCCGTGCCTCATTATGCTGCGGCAGCAGGGGATCAAAAGACGGTGATTCATCCGAAGAGTCAGGGAATTGCAGTCAAGGAGCGTGCTGACCGAAGTTACCGCGGAGACATGGAGATCAGTACCTATCATGGCAGGTTAGCTTTGGTGAATGAAGTGCCGATGGAGCAATATTTATATGCTGTCGTGGGCTCGGAGCTTAGTTCAGGTTGGCCATCAGAGGCGTTGAAGGCACAAGCAGTAGCTGCCCGTACGTTTGCGATCAAACAAGGGAATAGGTATGAGATTGCACACGTTACGGATACAACGTTAGATCAGGCTTACTTTGGGATTCAAAAGGAATTTGATGCGGGAATACAAGCTGTTGATGCTACGAAGGACGAAGTAATATCAGATAAAAATGGACTGATTTCACCTGTATTTTCTTCGAATTCAGGCGGGATGACAGCGGATCCCTCTGAAGTATGGGGGAATCCATCAGCCTATTTGCGCAGTGTGCCAAGCCCTGACGATGGTGCTGAAAAAGGGAAAGCCATCTGGTATCGCATTCAGTTATCCGATGGTCGAACGGGCTACGTGCACAGCATGTACCTCAAAGACACGGGCCAGAAGGGGAAAGAAGGCGCGTCTTACTACGAGGCCACGGAACAAGGTGTGAATGTCCGCACGGCACCGTATGTAGATAATGCGGCTAATCCTCCAATTGCGGGGCTTTCCAATAAAGAGAAAGTGTTAGTACTAGGCCAAGAAAAAGAATCGAATGCCTATTCTTGGATTAGAGGTCCATACACAGCAAATGAGATTAAAAGTAAATTAGCCGCAGCAGATGTAGTTGTAAGCGGAGATCTGCAATCACTTGAAATATCGAAGCGAGGGCCTTCAGGAAGGGTGACCGAACTTAAAGCGAACGGAGTTGTGGTGAAGGTACCTTATCCCGATGCGTTACGTACGGCACTTGGGGGATTACCCAGCACCCGGTTTGAAATTGTACAAGCAGGAAGTTATACTGGTAATACCCCAGCTCCTAGTGGCCTAGCTATTGCTGGTGCAGAAAGTAGTGAGACAAGTAGTGCTGGCTCTGATTCGGTTTATGTGTTGTCTGGTGGTCAGTCACAGCCTACAGCCTTGAAGATAACCGATTTAACGGCTTTAGGTACAGCGGGACAGTCGAAACCAGTGTCTTCGTCGGTAGCCCCAGTGACCCCTCCAAATCCGCAAACGGCAGGTCAAGGCAATCAGTTCATTTTCCGTGGAACAGGCTTTGGACACGGACTTGGCATGTCTCAATGGGGTGCAAGAGGCTATGCCGAATTAGGCTATGATTATAAGAAAATACTTCAGACTTACTATGCTGGAGTCAACATAACTAAGGAATGAATACACAACATGGATGTAGAAGCTTTCGATTTTGAACTACCTGAATCATTGATTGCCCAGACGCCGCTGCTTAATCGCACGGCGTCTAGACTGCTTACGCTGAACAAACAATCAGGTGAGATTAGTCACCGGACTTTTGAGCAGCTAATTGATTATGTAGAAGCCGGGGATTTACTCGTGATGAATGACACACGAGTCATTCCAGCACGGCTTTTTGGTGCGAAGAAAGACACCGGCGCCAAAGTGGAGATTTTGCTCCTGAAGCCCCTGGGCGAGGATCGTTGGGAGGCTTTGGTAAAGCCTGGGAAACGCATGCAATTAGGAGCTGTGGCTGTTTTCGGCGTGAACGCCGATGGGGCCGAGGAAGAAGAACCTTTATTAACAGCGGAAGTTGTGGAAGCCCTAGATATGGGTGGTCGTGTGCTCCAATTTAGTTATACGGGCATTTTCAATGAGATTCTTGACCGATTAGGCGAGATGCCGCTTCCTCCTTATATTAAGGAGCAGTTATCCGAGCGGGAACGTTATCAAACGGTATATGCCAAGCATGAAGGCTCAGCTGCTGCACCAACGGCAGGGCTGCACTTTACCGAAGCCTACTTGGATAAACTTCAAGCTAAGGGTGTCCGTCTTGCATTTGTCACCTTGCATGTCGGGCTTGGGACATTCCGACCTGTATCCGTAGACACCATTGAAGAGCATCGAATGCACGAGGAGTATTATATGCTGTCACCTGAAACGGCAGCACTAATTAATGAAACAAAAATGAAAGGTAAGCGTGTGATTGCTGTGGGGACTACATCTGCGCGAACGTTAGAAACAGCAGCTGGTTTGAGCCGTAAACAAGCAGGTGACGACGCTAAGGAACAATTAGTTATTCAGCCTTCACAGGGCTGGACTTCCATTTTTATTTATCCGGGGTATACGTTCGGTGTGGTGGATGCTTTGTTAACCAATTTCCACTTGCCTAAGTCAACCCTGCTTATGCTGATTAGCGCATTAGCTGGGCGAACGAATGTGTTGCAAGCTTATGAAGAAGCTGTTCGAGAGCAGTATCGCTTTTTTAGTTTTGGAGATGCCATGTTAATTTACTAAGTTCATTGATCAGAAAGACGCTTAGAATAGGAAGTTAGGAAGTGGATGTATTGGCAGCAGCAGTTACTTACGAACCAATCAAAACATGTAAACAATCCGGAGCACGTCTTGGACGCGTTCACACCCCTCACGGTGTCATTGAAACCCCCGCCTTCATGCCAGTTGGCACACAGGCGACGGTCAAGACAATGAGCCCTGAGGAATTGAAGACGATGGATGCTCATATTATTTTAAGTAATACATATCATCTCTTCATCAGACCGGGCCATGATATTGTGAAAGCCGCTGGCGGTTTGCATAAATTCATGAATTGGGACCGACCTATTTTGACAGACAGCGGCGGGTTTCAAGTATTCAGTCTAAGTGACATGCGTAAGATTACAGAAGAAGGCGTACAGTTTAAGTCTCACTTGAATGGGGACAAGCTGTTTCTTTCCCCAGAGAAAGCCATGGAGATTCAGAATGCGCTTGGTTCAGATATTATGATGGCATTTGACGAATGTCCGCCTTTCCCAGCAGAATACGAATATGTGAAGAAATCACTTGAGCGTACAACGCGTTGGGCTGAGCGCTGTCTGCAAAGTCATAGTCGACCGAATGATCAAGGATTGTTTGCTATCATTCAAGGAGGCATGCATGAAGATCTTCGCAGGTTGAGTGCCGAGCAGTTGACTTCCATGGATTTCCCGGGGTATGCTATTGGTGGACTGAGTGTTGGAGAACCTAAGCATTTGATGTACGAAGTACTGGATTATACAACACCTCTTATGCCTGCGAACAAACCTCGCTATTTGATGGGTGTAGGTTCGCCAGATGCTTTAATTGAAGGCTCTATCCGCGGTATCGATATGTTTGATTGCGTATTGCCAACAAGGATAGCCAGGAATGGGACATGTATGACTAGCGAAGGCCGGCTTGTTATTCGTAATGCTAAGCATGCGACCGACTTTGGTCCGCTGGACCCCAAATGTACATGTTATACCTGTACCAACTACAGCCGGGCTTATATTCGTCATTTAATTAAAGCGGATGAGACCTTCGGAATCAGATTGACTACCATTCATAACCTTCACTTTCTACTACAGCTTATGCGTGAAGTCAGAGAAGCTATTAAGGAAGATCGTTTACTTGATTTCCGCGATGACTTCTTTGCAGCATATGGGCTGAATGATAATGAAAGAGGATTCTAAGAGAGGAGGATACCTATGTTTCTATTGGCTGAAGGAACTGCCGATACAGGTGCGGTAGGATATTTGTATACATACGGGCCCTTAGTGCTCATGTTCGTTGTTCTCTACTTCCTACTTATTCGTCCACAGCAGAAAAGACAGAAAACCCGTAATCAAATGCTTGGAGGATTGAAAAAAGGGGATAAGGTCGTTACCATTGGTGGGCTTCACGGAACGATTATGGAAATCACAGACGACATTTGTGTACTTCGTGTCAACGATGCGACAAAAATGACATTTGATCGTTCTGCTATCAATGCTGTTTCTCAAACAACAGCAAAAGAATAAAATAAAAAAGCGAGATCCTTCAATCAGGTTCTCGCTTTTTATTTGGTTTTCTACAAAGTGATTATAGTTCATTATTCTTTAAGCGTTTTAGCAGAGCTTGCTCGCCAAGAACGAGACGGCCGTCGGCAATGCGTAAGCCAACTCTGGCTGCTACGACACCAAGCACAACTCCGGCACACATGTCAGACAACCAGTGGATGCCCAGATAAAAGATCGTGAAAATAATAAATGCCGAAGAGCAAGGAACGAATATTTTCCAAAACGTACTGCGGCTCTTCACTGCAATTACTGCCATCGAAACCGAGATCGATGTATGCAAGCTTGGGAAACAATTATCAAGTCCAGAGAGTGGCCGATAATCTTGCTCAAAGGTTGGGAACACATCTAGGATTAAAAGCTTAACATTAGGATGAAACGACCAAACTTCGTTAACTGGGAAAAACAGATAGAATGGAATAGCGATCATATAGTTGAACATGAGTGCGTAGCAAATGGCGTAAAAAAGTTTATAATTTTTTTGGTACGTATAAAGTGCAATCGATGCTATCATTACAGCAGGAAAAATGACCACATAAAAATAACTGCTTACTAAAGTCAATGTATCGTTATGGAAAAAGTGCTGAATGGCTGAAACAAAGTTGCCTTCAATGCCATAGATCGACTTGGTGAAATCGGTTTTGATATCGATGCTTTTTTCAACCCACATCTCGACTTTATTAAAAAATAGGATCGTAATCAGTGCCACAAAGTGAATGAGATACTTTCGAGAAGTAAATATTTCTTGAACAAAGCTTCCAGCAATATTAAATGGACTTTTGCGTGTCGCAGCAATCAGGAAAATTAAAACAGTAATCACTATATAGACCGTTGCATGCGTCATAGAATGAAAAGGGCTCATGGTGTTTTCCCCCTAATATTGGAAATTATTTGCGGCAATAACTATGATATTATACCACAATCTAAGGGGGAAAGTGATATCTTCACGGAAACGTCTTATTTTTGCGTGTTAACGCCGAGTATTCCACCTAATGCTCCTGACACGAAAAGGATACATAGTAATTGAAGGGATTGAAGATTTAAACCTGCATCGAATGCAAGAAATCCCACCAAAAATATGAGGATAAAATAAACAAAACCAACAATACCCCCATGATACCAGCCGCGGTTTCCAGCTCTTTTGCCTGAAACCCAGCCACCAATAAATAAAGAAACTGCATGAATAATCGTAGTTAAAATATGCAGAGAGCTCTCTTGTGTGCTGGTTAAAAGAAGAAATAAAGACGTTACTATGGTTCCAATTGTCATCATGCTTAATGAATAAACAAGTCCGGAAAATAAAGGAGACGTTATTCGAACCTGGCTGACCGTTTTCATAGGGTTCACAGGCCACCAATCCTTTCGTATATTCGTTCTTTTCATTTAACATCATTGTATGGCCAAGCACATAGAATTAGTACAGACTGTTCAAAGGGAAGTGGATAATTATGACGGAATTTTCTCAAGGTCCAGCTTTATGGCAAGCTATTATTGCCTTAATCATTTTTGCCGCGGCTTATGTTTGTATCTTGATTGAGAAATGGGATCGGATGTATACAGTATTAGGTGGAGCCCTTCTGATGGTAATTGTGGGTATTGTTCCTCTTGGAAAGGCAGTTACAATTTACGCGAACTGGCGAGTTCTTTTACTTATTACAAGCTTATTTGTTATTTCAAGCGTTTTTCAGAAAACCGGTATTATCGATTACACGGCAAGTCATATTCTACGAAAGTTTCGTTTAAAGCCAATTACAGTTCTACTTAGTTTGTCAGTCCTTTCTGCGATCATATCAGCGCTTTTGGACGGTTTACTAGCTATAGCTGTACTGGTGCCCATCTTGCTGAAGACGACGAAAATGATGAAATTGTCACCAGTCCCTTTTCTGATTAGCATTCTCTTATCCGTGAATATTGGAGGAGCTGCAACGCTCATGGGGAATTTGCCTAACCGAATGATTGGAGCTGCAGAGAACATATCAAATGGGGAAATGCTTATAAAGCTCGGGCCTCTTGTAATTATCTTGCTGGCCAACGTATATCTCGTAATATGGTTGATTTACGGGAAGAAGATGATTGTGGCAGAGTCGTATAAAAGAGAGCTGCTTACTTTACAACCCGCCTCTTATTTGGCTTCAGATCGATGGTTCCTTGCTGGGAGCTGTTTAATCACCGGACTGACGTTGTTGGCTTTGTTCCTTCAAGGTGTTCTTGGATGGAATGCTTCGTATATTGCTGCATGTGGGGCAGTGACTTTATTGGCTTTAAACTATAAAGAACTAGTCCAATTGGTGAAAAGAAGAGATTATCTTTCTGTATGGCAAGGTTTGAGAGAAACACAATTGCTCTTTTTCTTTGGATTATTCATCATGATTGGCGGTTTAACATATGCGGGGATTAGCGGATTTATTGCAATGAGAGGTTTAGAAATCAGTCAAGGGAACATCCCCTTCTTATCCATTCTTCTGTTATGGCTTACTGGCTTTGGCTCTGCCATGATGGACTACATTCCTTATACGGCAGCCATGATTCCAATCGTAGATCATATGGGCAGCATGCTGCAAAATGCAAATGGTATCTCAACCGTTTCCTCCTTATGGTGGTCCTTAATCGTTGGAACTGCCGTTGGGAGCGGGGTAACTCTTCTGAGTTCTATGACCAGCATGTATGCGGCCGCTCTTTCTGATCAGGAAGGAGGAGGGCTAACTCAACGTGGCTATTTTATCGTGGCAGCCCCAATTTCCCTGCTTTTATTCATAGCAGCTACTATTTATTTCAAGTTGTTTCTGTAGGAATTGCCAACAATTGAATACGTAAATTCTGCATGATGAAGTGCATGAGCGGTCAGAATACCATTGAACTCCGGGAACAAGCAAGAGCTTAATCAGGGGAGGCTAACAATGGAGATTCTGACCATTTTTTTACGTACCGTGCTGATCTATTTTGTTGTTTTTCTCATGTTAAGGATCATGGGGAAACGTGAAATTGGTAAACTTTCGCTGTTTGATCTTGTGATCTCGATTATGATTGCAGAAATTGCAGTCTTTGTTATTGAGGATACCGAGAAACCACTCATGGATGGGCTTGTCCCTATGACAACGCTGGTGCTCATCCAAATCTTAATTGCATTTATTACGTTAAAAAGTAGAATGGTTCGAGTTCTTTTTGACGGAAAACCGAGCGTCTTAATCAACAAAGGTAAGATTGACCGGGAGGAAATGAAGAAGCATCGATATAATTTAGATGATTTGATGCAGCAGCTAAGACAAAATAAGATTATCAATGTGGCAGACGTGGAGTTCGCGGTGTTAGAACCTTCGGGGAAATTAAGTGTATTGGAAAGAAAAGTAAAAGAGACAGAGACAAAGACTGTGGAAGTTACAAAGCCTGAGACAGCCGAAGTCAGTGATGGAATAAAAGGGACGATTCGCTATGAAGGACTTCCGCTGCCTCTCATTATGGATGGTAAAGTGCAAGATGAGAATTTGGATAAAATAGGAAAAACCAGATTTTGGCTGAAAAATCAGCTCCAAGCTAAAGGAGTGCGTGATTTTAAAGAAGTGTTTTACTTCTCCATTGATCATAAAGGGCGAATGTTTCTAGATCGAAAAAGATAAGTTGCTCATCAGCGAATGATTTTTTTGCCCATGTTCATAAGCCGGCTTATATCCTTTAAGCTAATTAGGCGAAATACAGTAATGAACATTAAATACACAATAAACCCTATTAGAAATGAGGTTAAAAAACGAAGCCAATCGGTTGAAGTCCAAGGCGTGTACATGACGAAGTAACTGCAGAGCCCGGAAAGCGCCATAGCCGCTCCAATTTTACCGAAATCACTGCCTTCCATACGAAATTTCAACAGGCGTACAACACTATTCCAATGCAGAAGCGTTACCAAGACGATGTTCACATTGATGGCAAAAACAGCTCCGTGTATGCCCATTTCCGGCTTGCTGGCTAACCAATAGATAAGAATAAGCTTAACAGATGAGCCAATCAAGGTGTTGATTAAAGCGGCTCCTGGCTTATTCAATGCCTGCAAGGCGGACTGTAACGGAGCTTGAAAATAAATAAATATCGCGATAGGAGCCATCATTTTCAACATGACCCCTACATCGGGTTGATTGTACATGTAGGTACAGATCGGTTCAGCCAGAACGAACATAAGAACAGCGAATGGAGCGCCGGTTACTAAAGCCAGTTTCAAGGCTTGATGCAGCCGCATGTGAATCGTTTTGATATCTTTACGGGCAAGGGCTTCACTTAAAGAGGGAACGAGCGAGACCGACAATGACATCGTAAGAGCGCTAGGCAGAAGTATGATGGGGATAATCATCCCTTGTAAGGCACCATATTGGGCTGTAGCCAATGAAGTTGAAATACCGGCAATCGCTAGACTTTGTGCAATCAGAATGGATTCAAACAGGTAGGAGCTTGCCCCAATCAATTTACTGCCTGTTATAGGGATAGCAATTCGCATAATCCTACGAAAATTTGTAAGCCGGCCATTCGTTTTATTCGCACCAATTTGCGCGATAGGAGCTTTGGGAGATGCTTTCTTGTCGTACTTGAAATGGATGGCTAAGACGACGAGGCCGCCAATTTCTCCTGCTAGGACACCCATCATTGCCCCGGCTGCTGCATATTCGATCCCATAGGGGATCATGACATACGAACAAACGAGAACCATGACAATACGGATGAGTGTCTCCATAATTTGAGAAGTAGCGGTAGGGATCATATTCTGTCTTCCCTGAAAATAGCCGCGATACACAGCGGAGATTCCGATGATCGGGATCATTGGACTCATACACAGGAATGTGTAGTAAACTCGTGAGTCTGTTAATAAATGAGATGTAATCCACGAAGCTCCTACAACACAAGCGATCGTAAATACGATACTGAGACAAATGGTAATGGCTAACGAAATTTTTAGAATACTGCGGATTCTCGTTTCGTTGTGTTCAGCCTCTGCTTCTGCTATCAACTTAGCAATTGCGACAGGTATCCCACCTGTTATAATAGTTAAGATGACGGACAAGAATGGCCAGCCCATATGATAAATACCGATACCTTCAGCACCGATGACACGCGGTAATGTAATTCTAGGTATGAAGCCAAGAATACGGTTCAAAATGCCTGCGGCTAACAGGATCATCGTGCCTCTAATAAACGACTGCTTGGTCACTGCCATTCCCTCTTCCGATACGTGTCATATCCTATGACTATGCGAAGGCTGGCCAAGCTCATGCTAACATTTTGTGGACAGGTCGCAGTTTGCAGGAAAATGGTGGATGAACAGCGAATTATTCTAATTGAGTACAGGTAAGTCAGACCTTAGGAGGTTCTCCCAATGAACGGAGAAGATAACGATCAAGTACCTCATCATCCTGAGGACATTAAGAATGAACAGTCAGAGGTTAGCGAGACAGCATCCATAGACTCAGATGAAGATGAGGTTTCCCTTACGGATATAGAACTCAATGAGCTTATCGAAAGCTTATGTCTAAGCAAAGTTGAAGAATTTATTATGCTTGGCTACGAACATGTGAGCGGGAAAGATATATGGGATTGCGTTAGTGACAAATACCGTAAAACAGGTGTCCCTTCGCTCCATCAAATCGTAAATGACATTTTGTCGCTCAAATCAACGGCGTTCATGAACTGGATGACGATTAGTATGTATAGAGGGGCCCAATTCTAAGAATGGGCTTATTTTTACGTGAAACGACTTAAATTGACTCGATTTTCAGACCTGAGTATAATAGGCATATTGAGTATGGAAGGGAGACAAGCAAGAGATGGTGGATTGGAAACGAATATCGTTCTTTTTTCTAACGGTTGTGATTGTTCTCGGCGCGATCGGAGCAACAAGCCCTAGTCTAGTAGATCGAATTAAGCTTGGATTAGATTTAAAAGGCGGGTTTGAAATTTTATACACCGCAGAGCCTTTGGCTGCTGGTGCACCATTGACGAAGGAAACGCTTACGCAAGCAGCAGAAAGTCTTGCGAAACGAGCTGACTCCCTTGGTGTAGCCGAACCTGAGGTTTATCCGGAAGGAACGGATCGCATTCGTGTACGTCTTGCGGGTGTGAAAAATGAGGAAGAAGTTAGAGGCTTAATGTCTAAGCCTTCGGTACTTACCTTCAGAGGTCCGGATGGAACGGTTTATATGAACGGGACAGATTTCGTAGAAAACGCGGCTAAATTAAGCTACGATCCGAATACGAAGCAACCGATTGTCGAAATCAAGATGAAAAGCAGAGAGAAATTTAAAGAAGTAACGACTAAGCTTGTTGGAAGTACCTTGTCCATCTACTTGGATGATGAAGTGAAGTCGACAGCATCTGTTAATTTTCCCATTGACAGTGATTCAGCGATTATTACACAAACAAGTGTAGCGGAAGCAACGAAAGTAGCCAAGATGATTAACTTGGGTGCGATGCCATTGAAATTAACAGAGAAATATATCCAGCGTGTGGATGCCACTTTAGGCCAAGCATCGCTTCACCAAACGGCTAGAGCTGGTTTGATTGCTTCGATCTTAATCTTTATCTTCATGGTACTGTATTACCGTGTGCCAGGACTTGTGGCTGCCTTTACACTGATTACTTACGTATGGGTACTACTGGCTATATTTGACTTTATGAATGCGACACTCACGCTTCCAGGTATTGCGGCCCTCGTCTTGGGAGCAGGTATGGCGGTTGATGCGAACATTATCACCTATGAAAGAATACGCGAGGAGATCCGTGCAGGTAAGAGTATTCTCTCATCCTTGAAGTCGGGATCCAAACACTCACTTCGTACGATCATGGACGCTAACGTAACAAATTTAATTGCAGGTATTGTTCTTTATTATGTCGGGAATGGCGCCATTCGTGGATTCGCGGTTATAACGATGATGAGTATTATTATCAGTATCTTAACGAACGTATTGTTCTCCAGATGGCTGCTTCATCTTATCATACGGGGCAACTTGCTGAAAAAGCCAAGTTATTTCGGTGTGAAGGAGGCAGACATTCGTGGACTCTAAGAAAAAGTTTGATTTTGTAAAAAACCGCAATAAATTTTTTGTCGTTTCGATAGCTTTACTTGTTATTGGACTAGCCGTTATGCTGTTCTCAGGCATGAACTTCGGTGTTGATTTTAAAGCAGGAACGAATATTGATCTTGTCGTTGGCAAGCAACTAGACAAGGCCAAGGTTGAAGAGATTTTACATACTCTTACAACGAATGGCGATGTAAAATCGAACTTTGCGGATCCAACAATCGGCGGTAATAACAGTGATCGTGTCTCCATCCGATTCGATGATGTTTTGAATGATGATACGGTTAATAAAATCCAAAAAGCATTCGCAACTGCTTATGGCACTGAGGTTTCCAAAGAAATCAACACCGTTGATCCACAATTAGCGAAGGAATTGTTGCTTAAAGCGGTATATGCTGTTGCCATTTCCAGCGTTTTGATTTGTTTGTATGTCAGTATTCGTTTCGAATGGCGCTTTGCCGTAGCAGCGATTATTGCCATACTTCATGATGCTTTTATGGTTATCGCCGTGTTTGCGATTTTCCGCCTTGAAGTGAACTTACCGTTCCTAGCGGCTGTTTTGACCACAATCGGTTATTCCATCAATGATAAAATCGTTATTTTTGACCGTATTCGTGAAAATCTACGATTTGCTAAACTCAAAACGGACGCGGATCTCGTTGCATTAGTCAACGATAGTATCTGGCAGACGATGGCGCGTAACATCAATACCGTATTAGTGGTGTTGTTAGCCGCAGGCTGTTTGTATATTTTCGGTAGTGAGTCCATTAAACTTTTCGCACTTGCGAAATTAATCGGTTTAACAAGTGGAGCTTATTCGTCTATTTTCATTGCATGTTCTCTGTGGTATTTATTGAAAAGAAAATCTTTAAGTAGTTCTAAAAAGAAAGCTGCAGCGTAATAACCATAATAACCGGCCGCGTGAATGTTGCGCGGCCTTTGTATCCGTTCAGGGGGAGTGTACACGTGAATGACGAGCGTTTTCAAAAGACAGAACTCACTGTCTGGGTAGGTCTTGCCGGCAATGTAGCTCTTGCCTGTCTCAAGGTTATTGTTGGGTTTATGTCGCAAAGTAAAGCACTTCTCGCTGACGCGGTACATTCAGCATCTGAGGCAGTAAGTTCTGTTGATGCATTAATTAAACGAAGAGCTGCAGAAGTGGTGCCTCAAGAAGCTTACCCTAATCGTCAAGATAAGAAGGTATCCATCACATCTATTCTGCTGTCGATAGTTATTCTAGTCCTAGGTGTTGAACTGGGCATCTCAACCATCAAATCCATATGGGTCGACGTAGAGCATGCTCCTAAGGTGTATGCACTTGTTGCCATTGGGATTTCGCTCTTGGTAAAAGAGATGATGTTTCAATATACATACAGGTTGGGCAAGCGTTTGGGGTCTCAGGAATTAATTGCTAATAGCTGGGGACACCGTTCCGATATATACTCTTCTATTGTAGCTCTCATAGGTGTGCTAGGTGCTTTAATGGGCAATTACCTAAACCTATCTTTCCTTTATTATTTGGATTCACTTGCGGGATTATTTATATCTCTAATGGTGGTGAAGATGGGATATTCGTTACTTAAGGAAGCTTTACATACGAAATCGGATTACGTATTGCTGCAGGAAGATGCCGCTGAACTGATTGCTGCCGTACAAATGATTAAAGGCGTAATAACCGTCGATGATTTGCAGGCAAGGGAACATGGCCATTATGTCGTTGTCGTTATCAAAATTAGCGTGAATCCAAGGGTATCTGTTTGGGAAGGGCATGAAGTCTCCAAAAAGATTAAAAAGCAGTTGATGAAACGATTCCATCATGTTTCCGATGTTTTTGTTCAAGTAAACCCTTATGATGCAGGATATCCTTACAAAAATAATACGGATTCCGAACTTAATGAATCTTCCGTTATTCACTAAAAAAGCGCATTGCAAAGCAAAACGCTAAGACTATGCATACGAAGACAGTTTTCCATACGGAAAACTCTTAGCTAATGCTTACGAAGAAAGTTTTGCAAAGCAAAACTCTAAGGAGGACACTACCCAAGTGCTAGCACCGAAGGCAAGATGGAGCATAGGAAATGCGGATGAAATGCTCGTTGAAACTTTTGCGCGCGAGCTGCAAATAGACCCACTCGTTGCCAGAATGCTTGTTCTTCGAGATATACGCACGGTGCCAGATGCTGAACAATTCTTGCATGGCGGAGTCCACTATTATAATGACCCGTATCTGCTTGACGGGATGCTACCAGCAGTTGAACGCATCCGAAAGGCTCTTCAGAACGATGAATTCATACGTGTCTATGGTGATTACGATGCAGATGGTGTAAGCAGCACCTCGTTGATGGCTCATTTGTTAAAAGGCTTAGGCGCTCGTTTCGATACGTATATCCCGCATCGCATTCGAGAAGGCTATGGGCTGAATCGTTCTGCGATCGAATTAGCCAAAGAGCAAGGCGTCACGCTACTAATCACCGTTGACACAGGCATTAGTGCGGTTCAAGAAATAGCCTATTGCCAGGAAATAGGCCTAGATGTTATCGTAACGGATCATCATGAGCCTCCTGAAATACTGCCTCAAGCTTTAGCCGTCATTAATCCGAAGAAGCCAGGCTGCTCTTACCCTTATAAACATCTTGCAGGTGTAGGCGTTGCTTTTAAGCTGGCTCATGCTTTGCTGGATCGATTGCCTGAAGAACTTCTGGAATTTGCAGCGCTTGGTACGGTTGCTGATTTAATGCCTCTCACCGGGGAGAATCGCTTAATCGTGAAACAGGGACTGCTCCGTATGCAAGATTCTACTTACGCAGGATTTCGTTCACTTATTGGAGTTTCTGGTATTGAAAATAAAGAAGTTACCGCATCTCATATTGGTTTCTCGCTGGCGCCCAGAATTAATGCAAGCGGCCGATTGGAAGCCGCAGATATTGCCGTGAAGCTGCTCACAACATCGGATGACCAAGAAGCAGAGCAAATTGCCTTTGAACTGGATATGCTGAATAAGGAACGTCAACTTATCGTTGAGGACATGGTGAAAGAAGCTTTTGTTCTAGCTGAGCAGCAGCAAGCCAAAGGATTAGATAAAGTAATAGTTGTCGCTAAGGAACAGTGGAACGTCGGTGTTGTCGGTATTGTTGCATCGAAGATCGTTGAGAAGTTTTACCGTCCGACCTTAGTGCTAAGCATAGATCCACAGACGGGAATGGCCAAAGGTTCTGCTCGCTCGATTACCGGCTTCGATTTGCACAAAGCTTTGACAGCTTGTGAAGAGATGCTCGACCACTATGGTGGCCATCAAGCAGCTGCGGGTATGAGTTTGAACAGCAGCCTTCTGGAGGCATTCACTCAAAAGCTGAACGAACTAGCAGCTGCTGCACTCACAGAACAGGATTTCATTCCACTTCTGAAAGCAGATGCGGTGTGCAGCTTGTCAGATGTTCCGATTGCAAGTATTGAGCAGTTAGAGAAGCTCGCGCCGTTCGGTATGGGCAATCCTGCGCCGAGGTTCATGTTCACCGATTTATCGCTCGGCGATATCCGGACGATGGGCAAGGAGAAACAGCATCTCAAGCTAGCTCTCTCCCAAATGAAGGAAGAAGTAAGCTGTTCCGTGGAAGCTGTCGGATTCGGCAAAGGGAGCTTGGCTGGTCTGATCGCGCCTGCCGCTAAGGTAGATGTGTTAGGAGAGCTTTCCATCAACGAGTGGAACGGTGTGCGGAAGCCGCAAATCATGATGCAGGATCTTCGTATAACGCATATGCAGCTGTTTGATTGGCGTGGAGCAGGACAATTGAGCACTAAGTTAAGCGTACTTCAGAGCACGACTGCTGCGGGAAATAATAACCGTACAATAACGCCGGCAATCGTTCTGTTCGACGAAGCCGATGCAGCCTTATTCACATCAACTGCGTTTCAGTTAGGTGGAGCAGTGCCCTACTGGATTGTTCAAGATAATGAACAATTACGACCGGGTAATGAGTCAGCTGGACAATTGGAATTTGCCAACATGCAGGATATTATCCTGTACACGATCCCACGCAGTGTTGCTAGCCTGCAGAGTGTGCTTCAACAAGCCAGCGGAATGATGCGCTGTTATCCCGTATTTGCCGAGCTAGGGCCTGACAGCGGCAGTACCCTGCCATCTCGAGACATGTTTAAAATGTTATATGGCACTTTGCAAAAAGAGGGATCGCTGAATGTTCAAGATGTACGATTAATGACCTCATTTAGTAAACGATCGGGTCTTTCTCCTGCAATGATTCAATTTATTTTATCCGTTTTTGAGGAGCTTGGGTTTGTTGAAAGACAAGGCGGCTTCGTTAAACTGCATGCATCACCTGCAAAGAGAGATCTAACTGCTTCCCGCTTGTATCAACATAGATTGCATCGCCAGGAAGTTGAATCCATTGTTATGTACTCCTCAGCCAAAGAGCTAGAGGAATGGATTGCCTTTCAAATAAAAAAAGAAAATCACATTTTGGAGGAAATTATATGAATTTCAAAGAGCACATTCGCGTTATCCCGGACTTTCCACAACCAGGCATTCGTTTCAAGGACATCACAACGTTATTGCAAAATGGACCGGTATATAGAGAAGCTATCGATCAGATGAAAGCATTAATTAAAGAGAAACAAATCGATGTTATTGCGGGTCCTGAAGCTCGTGGCTTCGTAATTGGCGCTCCGCTCGCATATTCACTTGGAGTAGGCTTTATTCCAATTCGTAAAAGTGGTAAATTGCCTGGAGAGACGATTGAGGCTGACTATGCGCTTGAGTATGGCAAAGATAAATTAGCTATGCATAAAGATGCGATTAAACCCGGTCAAAAAGTATTGATTGCGGATGATTTACTTGCAACAGGTGGTACGATTCAAACATCGATCGACTTGATTAATCAGCTTGGTGGAGAAGTTGTAGGTGCTGCATTCTTGATTGAGTTATCCTACTTAGACGGTAGAAGTAAGTTTAATGGGATTGACGTGGTTTCCTTAGTTCAATATTAAAATGAAATCGTTCAAGTTAAGAATCGAATGTTCGTGTTCGATTCTTTTTTATACAATGAAAGCTAACATTTCAGGAATACGTTCAGTGAATTGCGAGAAAATGCTGTTTTTTGTCGAATGTATGGAGCGAACAGTTGACGTGGAGCCTGCCTTGCAGGCATAATGAATAAAAATCGATTAAAGGGAATGGGTAGATGCATGGGTATAGAGCAGCTGCTGGAGAAGGCCGCCACCTATCTGAAAGAGAATGATTTGCAGAGGATTAGGGAGGCCTATGAATTTGCGGATGAAGCCCATCATGGCCAAGTACGCAAATCGGGTGAGCCCTATATTCTGCATCCACTCGCTGTTGCAGATATATTGGTGAACATGCAGATGGATGTCACATCCGTTATTGCTGCGCTTCTGCATGATGTCGTTGAAGATACAACAGTTTCACTGGAAACTGTTCTAGATAAATTCGGGAAAACTTGCGCGATGCTAGTGGATGGCTTGACGAAGCTGGAACGGATCAAGTTCAAGTCCAAAGAGGAGCAGCAGAACGAGAACTACCGCAAAATGTTTGTTGCTATGGCGCAGGATATTCGCGTTATTCTCATTAAATTGGCGGACCGTTTGCACAATATGCGGACATTGAAGTACCAATCTGAAGAGAGCCAGCGCCGCATTGCGGAGGAAACGCTGGAGATTTTCTGTCCGATTGCGCATCGACTCGGTATTTCTACAATTAAGTGGGAAATGGAGGATATCGCCCTCCGTTATTTGAATCCGCAGCAGTATTATCGGATCGTTAACCTTATGCAGAAGAAGCGCACAGAGCGTGAGCAATATATTGAGGACGTTATTCACAGCATTAAAGAAAAGCTGGATGAAATGGGCATTCAGGGAGATATTTCGGGAAGACCTAAGCATCTATACAGTATTTATAAAAAAATGAGCTCCCGCGGTAAGCAGTTCAATGAGATTTACGATCTCATGGCACTTCGTGTTATTGTTGATGGCATCAAGGACTGCTACGCTTCTTTAGGTATCATTCATACCTTGTGGAAACCAATGCCTGGACGCTTCAAAGATTATATTGCGATGCCGAAGCCGAATATGTATCAGTCTTTACACACAACGGTGATTGGGCCTAAGGGAGAGCCGTTAGAAGTTCAGATTCGCACATGGGAGATGCATAGAACGTCAGAGTTTGGTATCGCTGCGCATTGGGCCTACAAAGAAGGCGGTTCTGTAGTACCTTCGGGCACTTTCGAGGACAAAATGAGCTGGTTCCGTGAAATTCTGGAACTTCAGCACGAGACCAATGACGCATCCGAATTTATGGAATCCATGAAGATGGATTTCTTCTCAGACCTAGTTTTCGTCTTTACGCCAAAAGGGGAAGTTATCGAGCTTCCTGCCGGTTCTGTACCTCTGGATTTTGCTTATCGTATTCACACAGAAGTTGGTAATCGGACAATTGGCGCCAAAGTAAATTCCCGGATCGTTCCCTTGGACCACAAGTTGAAAACAGGGGATATTATTGAAATTCTGACCTCTAAGCACTCGTACGGACCTAGTCAGGATTGGATTAAAATCGCGCAATCCTCTCACGCTCGAAGTAAGATCAAGCAGTGGTTTAAGAAAGAGAAGCGTGAAGAGAACGTTGAAAAAGGGAAAGACATGATTGAGCGCGAGCTCAAACGATTGGCGATCGATCCTCCGACATTGATGAGCGACGATAAAATGCTTGAAGCCGCGAAGAAGTTTAATTTTAGCGATATTGAAGATATGCTGTCAGCCGTAGGCTTTGGCGGTATTACAGCTGCACAAATATGTACGAAGTTAACCGAGAAGCTGCGTAAGGAAGCCGAAGAAGCACAGGTGCTGAAGCTTACTAGTGAGGTCAAGGAGGTCAAAGCTCCGACTTCATCCGAGCGCAAAAGCCGTCCAACTAACGGTGTCCGTGTCAAAGGCGTCGACAATCTGCTTGTCCGCTTCGCACGCTGCTGTAATCCAGTACCTGGCGATCTGATCATTGGGTACATCACGAGAGGACGCGGCGTGTCCGTGCATCGTTCTGATTGCACGAACATCCCTTCAACTATGGGGGAAGAGGAGCGGGTCATTGAGGTCGATTGGGCCGAAGCTGTAGAATCCAATTTCAATGTCGAGATCGAAATCACTGGTCATGACCGCCGTGGATTCTTAAACGAAGTACTCCAAGCTGTTTCAGAAAGCAAAACGATGATTTCCGCTGTATCCGGGCGATCCGATAAGAACAAGATGGCTACGATTCATATGACCATTTTAATCAAAAATATAGACCATCTGCAGTCCGTTGTTGAGAAAATTAAACGTGTCAAGGATGTCTATTCCGTTCAGCGTATTATGCAAAGTTAGGCTATGTAATAAGTTAAGGAGATTCAAAGGCAATGAGAGTAGTTGTTCAACGTTGTAAACGTGCCGAAGTAACTGTAAATGATACAACCATTGGTCGTATTGAACAGGGTTTGCTGCTGCTAGTCGGGATTACCCATGACGATACCGAGCAGGATGCGAAGTATTTGGCGGATAAAGTGGCTGGGCTGCGTATTTTTGAAGATGAATCCGGCAAAATGAATCTTTCCGTACTAGATACGGGAGGACAAATTTTATCCGTTTCACAGTTTACTTTGTATGGCGATTGCCGTAAAGGGAAGAGGCCCAATTTCATGTCAGCGGCAAGACCAGAGCTTGCTGAGCCGCTATATGACAAGTTTAATGAGCTGCTAAGGTCTCTAGGTTTACATGTGGAAACGGGCGCTTTTGGGGAAATGATGGATGTATCTTTGACGAATTGGGGACCTGTAACGTTGGTTATCGACAGCAAATAGGTTGCTCTGAAGGATAATAAACTAGCCGACTGGTTATACTGAATGTGTATATACTAGCGGTTAGGAGCACCCAGATGCGTCGATCGATCAAACACAGAGCCATGACGGCACCAGAGCAGCAACTGCTCCATACCACTCTTGCTGAGCGGATGAGTCAAGCACCTGCGCTCGCGGATGTAGAAATTAGTGCAGAATTCACATCCGAACAAGAAAAGATGAAAAGCATTCCCAAAAAATCCTATCGGTAACCATAAAGCCACGCGTGCTGTTCGTTCAGCCATGCGCGGCTTTATTTGTTACTGGCGCAAAATTTCTATACATGTTCGAAATGTGGTAAACTAACATTTGGTGTTTTATGGCTAGAAATTAATCAACTGCTCCATGAAACTTATTGAAAACTTTACTCGGTAAGCAGTATGAAAAGCAGAAGACAAGGTGGGTGCTTTCGTCCTAATGGCAAATTCGAATCGTAACAACTCCACATCCAAAGGATGGCTTTGGTTGATGGGGACATTGATTGTACTTGCGGTGTTGGCAGCAGCTGCATCTCTCTACTATCAATATAAACACCTTTCACATGGTGCACATAGCTCAGTTAAGCAAGCTATTCAAGAAGTGAAATCAGTAAAGAAAGCTAAAGATGCGTACGATGTCATTGTTGTAGGTACGGACCCGGAGGGGGTTGCTGCTGCCGTTTCGGCTGCTCGCAATGGATTAAGTACACTGCTCGTTGATGGCCGGAATCGGACTATGTTGGGTGGTTTGATGACGCATGGTGGTCTTAATACGATTGATATGAACTACGCGCCCAAAGCGAATCCGCTCAGCAAACATGAGGTGTTTAACAAGGGCTTTTTCTCAGAGTGGTACAGTAAAATCGAGGGTGATTCCTTCGATGTTAACACAGCTGCAAATGCTTTCTACGACTTGGTTCGTGCAGAGAAAAATATAGATGTTTTATTACGCATGCAAAAAATAGAACCTATTCTTGAGTCATCAGGTTCAGGAAATGCAAAGTTACAAGGCGTTATACTTACTTTGTCAGATGGAACCAAACAAACGGTGAAGTCAGCCTCTGTCATCGATGCCACACAAGATGCTGATTTTGCAGCTGCGGCGGGTGTTCCTTTTACATTTGGAAGAGAAGATTTGGGTGATCCTCAGTCAAGAATGGCCGTTACACTAGTTTTTCGTCTTAAAAACATTACTCCCGAAGTATGGAGTCTGATGGCAAAGCGTCTAAATGGAGACGATGACGTGAATTCTGGCGTTAATGAAGTTAGTGTCTGGGGCTATAAAGAAATGAGTAATTATCCAGCTCTTAATAAAGAACGTGCCAAAATGCGCGGCTTGAACATGGGAAGAGAGAACGATAATACGGTACTTGTGAACTCATTGCAAATATTTGGGGTAGATACATTTAATCCGAAATCTGTTCAAGATGCTTTTGATATTGCCAATCAAGAATTACCGAATGTGGTTGCCTACATGCAGAAAACTTTTCCCGAGTTTGCCGGTGTAGAGCTAGCGGGGACTGCTTCTGAGTTATATGTGCGTGAAACGCGGCATATACAGGGCGAATACCGAATGAACATAGTTGACGTATGTACGAATGGGGACCAATGGGACCGTATTGGCTTCGGTTCTTATCCCGTAGATATCCAACGTGTGACACCAAGCGATTCCGGTAACGTCGTATGTTCTCCGACACAGTACGCCATACCTTTCCGCAGCATTGTACCACTGAAAGTAGATGGACTGCTTGTTGTTGGCAGAGCAGCTAGCTACGATACGCTTCCGCACGGGAGTGCTCGAGTAATGCCAACTGGGATGGCTGAAGGTGAAGCGGCAGGCGCTGCTGCTATGTTCGCTAAGCAAGAAAAAATGACATTCCGTCAATTATCCGGCTCCAAAGAAGTTATTGCTAAATTGCAGGATCATTTGATTAAACAAGGCATGGAGCTTCAGCCTATTGCGCTCAAGCCTCAACCTTTTATGGAGCATAAATCCTATGAAGGTTTGAAATCCGCTCTGATGCTGGGCTTAGCTTCAGGCGCTTATGACAATAACTTTCACTTGGATGACGCGGCCAATCCAAAGCGGATGGTTAATCTCGTCAGCGGTGCGAGGAAAATGAAACCTGATGCCTGGGTTGGGGATGTCAATCAGGCTATAGCGAATCTGCAAAACGCAGATAAAATACCACTTACCCTAGAGCAGGCCTGTTATACAATCACACAAGCGTTAGGACTGAAAGCTGCCTCCGCTGAAGCACAATCCAAGTTAATGGAGAATAAGCTCCTCACAGAAACGACCGTTAAACTTATTACCGACAAGCAAAAGCTAACGAATGCCGACACGTATATGCTTATAAAAGATTTAAAAGTTGGTGTTACAGGTAAGCCATAGAACAACAATTAAGAGCCTTAATGCCGCTTGAAGATGTGGCATTAAGGCTCTTAACGTTTCGAAGCTAAGGAAGTTTTTGTGATTACGCTTACATGCTTAACGGGTTCAGTCTGCGTCAGCATCCTCTTCAGCTTGCGCTGAATCTTCCGAATCGTCTTCGGCTGATTCATCACTTTCCGCTTCGGCATCCTCCTCGGACACATCCTCAGCTTCTACTTCTTCCTCATCAGAGGCTTCATCTTCCGCTTCCTCAGCTTCGTCCGACTCTTCAATGGCCTCTTCTTCGGCTGTTTCTTCAGCTACTTCGTCTTCAACTTCGGCTTCGATTTCGGAATCTTCAGAGAAAAGCACCACTAGATCTTGCCGTTCCTCTTGAAACTCGTTTTGTATTGTCATTGTTACAGCCTCCTGATGATAAATTCAAGGCCATCTGCCTTGTTGTACATGTATATGTGAAAATGGTCTGAATATACGGTGAAAATAAATGAAAATGATTGAAAATACGGAGAAAATGCTGTAATGAAATTGTAACTTAATTTTCATGTCCCTTTAATCAAGTGCGGATATAATAATAGTCGACCCCCTTTAAAATATATATTTATTTGAGGCCTGCAGCCCTTGTGCTGCAGGCTATTTTCTTTACACAAAAAAACCGTCTCAGCTTGAGCTGGACGGCTTAGCACTATTTTTACATCAAAGCATCTAAAGAATATTCACCGGCTCCGATAAGTGCAACACCAACGGCGATAGCGATTAATGTTAAATTGTATTCAATACCATTGGAAGTTATCCAATAACCGTTTTTGGCATGAACTTTAATAATAGCCCCAAGCATAATTAGAACGATAAGGGCAGCACCTAATGATGTCCAAAGACCTGCAGCGAAGAGCAGCCCACCTGCAATTTCCGCCAAACCTGCAAGAACAGCCATGAGCACACCTGGCTTGATTCCAATAGAATCGAAGAAACCTCCCGTACCTTTAGGACCATAGCCACCGAACCATCCAAATACTTTTTGTGAACCGTGCGCCGCGAATGATAAACCGATCACTAAACGAATAATAAGAAGACCTAACGCCATTACTAACAACTCCTCTTTTAATATATTTTGTTTAATAACTTACTTTATGTTAGTATATTATTACGAAGCACTTACTTTTGTCAAGCGACTATGCTAAAATTGTTTATAAGGAGATGATTTAAATGGAAGACTATCAACTGTGTCCCAAATTCGAGAATGCTTTTGAACTTCTAGGAAAGCGTTGGACAGGATTAATTGTACATGTCTTGCTTTCTGGACCGAAGCGCTTTAAAGATATATCAGTTCTCATCCCAAGTATGAGTGATCGCATGCTTTCGGAGAGATTCAAGGAGCTCGAGGCTGCGGAGATCATCATCCGTCATGTATACCCAGAAACGCCGGTTCGGATTGAGTATGAATTAACCCCCAAAGGAAAAGGGCTAAAACCCGTTATGGACGAGTTGCAAAAATGGGCGGACTTACATTAATTAATGTAGTGGAGGTATAGGAGGATTAGTACTTCTATCTCTTGACTTTGTATCTGCCAATGTTTACAATAAACAATAATGTAATTCGATACTTTTGTGATCCGTTGAAGGGACAAAGTAAGTCGCCCCCACATAAGCAGAGAAGGAAGTCTAGGCTGCAAGCTTCCTATGATGAGCGAACGAAAAGACCTCCCCGAGGACCAGTTGGGAAATGCATATTGGCTGATGTCAACTTGCCTAGTAGCAGCTGTGCGTGTAGCGGGCGTTATCCGTAAAGAGCAGAGTTCTGTCTCGTTGCCTCTGGCAAACGATTGCAGCGTTTCTGAATGTGGGTGGTACCACGGGTGAATTTGTTAATCAAATCTCTCGTCCCTGACGTTAGTCGGGGGTGAGAGATTTTTTTGTTGTTATTTGACAGGAATGATTGATAAGAGGAGGTCAAGCACATGAGCATCCAAAAGCCAAAAGGCACACAAGATCTTCTTCCCGGTGAGGTGGAGAAGTGGCAGTACCTAGAGAGCAAAGCGAGAGATTTGTGCCAAAGATTTAATTACAAAGAGATCCGTACGCCGATATTTGAGGAAACCGATTTGTTCATTAGAGGTGTCGGCGAAACGACAGATATCGTGGGCAAAGAAATGTACACCTTTCTCGATAAAGGGGACCGCAGCATGACGCTTCGTCCTGAAGGAACAGCCGGTGTTGTTAGGGCTTATGTCGAGAATAAGCTTTATGGGATTCCGGATTTAACGAAGCTTTATTACATTGGACCCATGTTCCGCTATGAGCAGCCGCAAGCTGGGAGATATCGCCAGTTCCATCAGTTCGGCATTGAAGCTTTCGGGTCCGTTGATCCAAGCATTGATGCGGAAGTGATTGCTCTTGGTTACACATTTTATAAAGAAATTGGTCTTAAGGAAGTAACCGTTGAAATTAACTCCGTCGGCACACCAGCTGTTAGAACGGTTTACCGTGAGAAACTGCAGGAGTTCTTCGCACCTGTGAAACATTTGCTTTGTAAAGATTGTCAGTCCCGATTTGATCGGAATCCGATGCGTATTCTTGATTGTAAAACAGATCAAAAGTATGGCGAAGGTGCTCCAGAAATTTTGGAGTATTTGGATGAAGAGTGCACGTCGCATTTCGCGTTGGTTCAAGAGCATCTAACAGCGATGGAAATCCCGTATCGGATTAATCCGCGCCTTGTTCGCGGTCTGGATTACTACACGCATACAGCTTTTGAGTACAAAGCAGCCGGGATCGGCGCGATTGATACGATTGGCGGAGGCGGACGATACAATGGTCTGGTTGAGCAGATTGGCGGCCGTGGCACCGATCAGCCGGGAGTTGGCTTGGGTCTCGGTCTTGAGCGTATTCTACTCGTATTGCATGCACAAGGTGTTGAAATTCCGAAGCCAGAGCCGTTGGATGTCTATTTGATCGGTCTTGGAGACACGGCGGAAAAGGAAGTAACGAAGCTGCTGCACCAGCTTAGAGTGCAAGGACTGAAAGCGGAGAAGGATTACCAGGGCCGTAAAATGAAGGCACAAATGAAATCAGCTGACCGCTTTCAAGCCACCTATGTGGCGATTCTTGGAGATGACGAATTGGTGCGCGGCGAAATTACGTTGAAAAAGATGGATACAGGCAGTCAATTGACTGTGAGTTTAGCCGATCTTGCTTCGAACGCTGCAAAGACGCTTTTCGAGTAGGTAGACTTTAACAAAGAGGAGAGACTTTGAGCTGGGCTCAAAGATCCCAACAAAGGAGAGACTTTGAGCTCCGCTCAAAGATCCCTATATTAGGAGGAAAACATATCATGATGCTAAAAACACATCATTGCGGTGAGCTTACGAAAGCTCAGGTTGGACAGACAGTTACACTAAACGGTTGGGTGCAAAGAAGACGCGACTTAGGCGGCGTTTTATTCATCGATCTACGTGATCGGAGCGGGCTTGTACAGACCGTATTTAATCCAGACTTCTCAGGGGATGCACTTGCCATTGCTGACCGCGCTCGTAATGAATACGTGCTTGCTGTTAAAGGGAAAGTTGTAGAACGTGATGCCGAAACGGTTAACAAAAATATCACAACGGGTGAAATTGAGATTCAGGTGACTGAAATCGAAATTATGAATGCAGCTAAAACACCTCCTTTCTTCATCGAAGATGGCGTAGATGTGGACGAAGCCGTTCGTTTGAAATATCGTTATCTAGACCTGCGTCGTCCGGAAATGCAAAGAACCTTAATGTTACGCTCCAAAGCGTCCAAAGTATTCCGTAATTTCTTAGATGATCAAGGATTTGTTGAAGTAGAAACACCGATTTTGACGAAAAGCACACCGGAAGGTGCTCGTGACTACTTGGTGCCAAGCCGCGTGCATCCGGGCGAATTTTTCGCGCTTCCGCAGTCCCCGCAAATCTTTAAACAATTGTTGATGGTTAGTGGCTTGGAGCGTTATTACCAAATCGCACGCTGTTTCCGCGATGAGGATCTTCGTGCAGACCGTCAACCTGAATTTACACAAGTCGACATAGAGACTTCCTTCATTTCTCAGGATCAATTGCTTGAGATTTTGGAAGAACTCGTAGTCAAATTAATGCAAGAAACAGCTCAAGTTGAAATCCCGCGTCCATTCCAACGTATTACGTATGCGGATGCCATGGCGAAATATGGTTCGGATAAACCAGATCTGCGTTTTGGTTTAGAACTCGAAGATGTTTCAGATATCGTTGAAACTTCAGGTGTTCAAGTGTTTGCAAACGTCGTTAAAGGCGGCGGTCAAGTAAAAGCATTGAACGCGAAAGGTTGCGGCACATGGAGTCGTAAGGAGATCGATGACCTTTTACCATTCGCAGCACGTTACGGCGCCAAAGGCTTAGCATGGATTCAAGTGAAAGATGGCGAATTCAAAGGGCCGATTGTGAAATTCTTCAATGAAGCTGAAATCGCTGCGTTAACAGAACGTTTGGGCGCAGAAGAAGGAGATTTGCTTCTATTCTCCGCTGATAAGAAAAAGGTTGTTGCTGATGTATTAGGTAATCTTCGTCTGAAAATCGGTCGTGAGCTTGGTCTTATCGATGATTCGAAGTTCAAATATGCTTGGGTTGTGGACTTCCCACTTCTTGGGTACGACGAAGAAGCCAAACGTTATGTGGCTGAGCATCATCCGTTCACGCGTCCAAATGAAGATGATATTCATTTCTTTGATACAGATCCAGGTCAAATTCGTGCGCAAGCTTACGATCTTGTCTTGAACGGATACGAAGTAGGCGGCGGTTCGATGCGTATTTACCAACGTGAAGTGCAGGAGAAAATGTTCGGTGCGCTGGGCTTCTCCAAAGAAGAAGCTGTTGAGAAATTCGGCTTCCTACTCGAAGCCTTTGAATATGGAACACCTCCTCACGGCGGATTTGCTTTTGGTTTCGACCGTTTGGTGATGCTGATCACAGGTCGCACGAATCTTAGAGAAACGATTGCATTCCCGAAAACAGCAAGCGCAACAGACTTATTGACCGATGCACCGGGTACAGTAGACGACAAACAGCTTGAACAACTGTCGATTCGCTTAGCGCTCAAGCAGCCTGCTGCTAAGGCCTAAGAACATAGAAGAGGAAGTGTTTCTATGCTTCACCAATTTTCACGAACCGAACTAGCGATTGGCCCTGAGGGCCTTGAAATCATGAAGAATAGCACAGTTGCCGTACTAGGCATCGGCGGTGTAGGTTCAATCGCAGCTGAAGCACTAGCGCGTACAGGAGTTGGACGTCTTATTCTGATCGACAAAGATGTGGTCGACATCACGAATATTAATCGTCAGATTCATGCGCTTACGACAACAGTAGGTCAGCCTAAGGCCGACCTGATGCGTGATCGAATCAAATTAATTAATCCGGAATGCGATGTTATCGCGCTCCGGATGTTCTACACAGAGGAAACGTATGAAGAAGTATTCGCTTATCCAATCGATTACATGTTGGACGCGAGCGATACCATTTCCTACAAAATCCATCTCATTAAACAGTGTCTAGAGCGGAAGATTCCTATCGTATCCAGTATGGGCGCAGCCAACAAAATGGATCCGTCACAGTTCAAAGTAGCGGATATCTCCAAAACGAGCATGGATCCAATTGCACGTGTGGTGCGTCAAAAACTGCGCAAAGAAGGGATCAAAAAAGGCGTGAAGGTTGTATTTTCGACCGAAGAGCCGATGAAACCCCGCGAGGACGTAACGCAGCAAATCGTTCCTGCGAATGCACCTGAAATTCGCAAGGCGAAACAACCACCAGCGAGCAATGCCTTCGTCCCGCCTGTGGCTGGACTGATCATGGTGAGTGTGGCTGTGAAAGAACTATTGGAAATTGGTTTGAAGAAGAAATAGAAGAACGGATGCCCAAGAAAACGAGGGCATCCGTTTTTTTATTTTATAAGGCAAAGACTAGGTGGCTCGGACGAAGTAAAAGGAACTACGATGCGTTATTTATCGAAATATACGCCTTTTTGATCCTTAAGGGAACCAGGAGACGTTATTTTGCTATTTTGACTGAAATACGCGCTTCCATAGAGGAAATAACGCTTCTACGTTCCTTTTCACAAGGCGCCAGGAGGTATCGTAAGGATTGAAATGATGAATATTATATCGAAAAAGTATATATCAGTTATTTATATGTTGACTTGATATATATAATCTGGTAAATTGTTACTAAAGAAACACATCATGAAACAAGGAGGACTAACAGCATGACTAGTCAGGATGTTATTTTAGGTATTTTAATGAAACGCAGCCTTTCAGGATACGACATCAAAAATATGTTTGAGACTGTGTTTTCTTATTTTTACAACGCAAGTTTTGGCACGATTTATCCGACTCTTAGCAAGATGGAGAAGGAAGGTCTCATTACGAAAGAAAGTGTGATCCAAGAGGGGAGACCGAATAAGAATGTCTACTCCATAACAGAGGAAGGCCAAAAGCATTTCAAAGCCTATATGTACAGTCCTTTGCAAGCCAATGAATTCAAATCTGATGCGATGACTCGCTTGTTTTTTGGTGAATTTATTGAGGTCGAGGTCATGATTGAATATTTGGAATATGGCGTTTCGAGTACCGAAGATGATCTTGAGCGTTTGAGGAAAATGTATGAGAACGGTAAGTCAAATTCATTAATGTCTCAGACACAGGAAATTTGTATTCAGATTGGTATCGAAAATATGGAAAGCACTCTGCGAATCTTAATGGCCGGTATAGAACGGTTGAGTCATTTGAAAATGGAAAAGGGGTAAAACGAAAGTGGGTAATAAAAAAGCAGGCTTTATCATACTGGCTATGGCGCTAGGACTATTGATGTCTGCGCTGGATAATACAATTACGGCGGCTGCTATAAGTCATATAATAGGTGACATTAATGGTTTCGATAAGATCAGTTGGGTATTCACAGCGTATATGCTTGCCTCCACCAGCACGATGCTTGTTTTCGGAAAGCTGTCGGATATGTTTGGCAGAAAGCTCTTTTATTTGATTGGAATTTCGTTATTTTTGATCGGTTCGGCACTCTGTGGTACGGCCCAGGATATAACGCAGCTGATCATATATAGAGCGGTTCAGGGAATAGGTTCAGGTGCTATCTTCCCCATTAGTTTCACCATTATCTATACGATTTTTTCGGATCCCAAACAAGCGGCTAAGCTATCTGGAGTATTCGCAGGGATATTCGGCTTATCATCGGTAGCGGGTCCGCAAATCGGTACATTACTCGCAGAAACTTGGGGCTGGCGATGGTGTTTCTATGTTAATATACCACTTGGCTTAATCTCCTTCTTTGTTCTCCTTTTTGCTCTAAAGGAAACTCGTTCGGCTCATCGTCCGAAAATTGATTATGTAGGAACATGTTTCCTCATTATCTCTACGATTTCACTCATGTTAGCACTTGAATTCGGTGGTAAGGATTATCCTTGGGCCTCCTGGCAAATTATGAGTCTGCTGGCTGTTGCCATTGTTGTAGGCTTTCTGTTCATAATGGTTGAACGTAGAGCTCAAGAACCCATACTACCTTTGCCCTTATTTAAAAATCGTATGGTTCTAGGCATGATGTTAGCTTGCCTTTGCCAAGGGGCGATTATGTTCTCAGCAATTGCTTACTTGCCTGTTTTTTCAACAGCGGTACTAGGACAAGTGAATTCAAATGGTCTATTGACCCCCATGATGTTTTCTTTAATCGTTGGTGCTGTTTTGTTTGGTTTCCTGCAACGTTTCTTTAGCTTCCGAGCGGTTATCGCTATTAGTATGATTTCTGGAATAGTCGTTAGTTATTTGCTAAGTATAGTCAGTCATGATGCAAGCAAATGGTATATGGTGATCTTGATGGTCATATTGGGTGTAGGGGCAATTGGTCCGTTAATGAGTGTGGCTCAAAATGCAGTTGCTCTCAGCGTAGATCGCAAATATATTGGAGTCAGTTCTTCCATCATTGGCTTTTGGCGTAATATTGGAGGTGTTCTCGGGGCATCCATTATGGCGACTATCGTCAATAATAACTATAACAGGCTTATTCAAGCAGGCGCAGCCGAGCACAATATGCCTCTCAATCAGCTAGCAACCTTAGCAAATCCTAATCAATTGATCCGTACGGGGGCGGCACTGCCCAAGGAAACGATGAACTTCCTCCGGGATTCACTGGGAACAGCGATTAACCATGGTTTTATCTTAAGCATTATGTTCGGTATTGTCGGACTTGCGGCTGCATTCATAGCAGGGCAACTTCGCTTCACGGTACCTGTCCAGCGTCCGGAACCACAGAATGACAATGCAACTCCTCAGTCTATTTAAATGGCATCATGAAAGATCCTCCTGGTTTGTAACAGGGGGATCTTTTACGGACAAAACATGACATGATTTCGTATAAGGGTTATAATAGAGTTTATATCTTTCAAAGCAAAGTAAAGGATAAACTACTTATGGACTTGTTTACATATGCTTCTTCACAAGAACCAACAGGAAAGCTGTTAGCTGATCGTATGCGGCCAACAACACTCGATGAGTACATTGGACAGGAGCAAATCGTCGGAAAAGGTAAACTGCTAAGACGTGCGATTGAGGCCGATCAAGTGACCTCTATCTTGCTTTATGGTCCTCCGGGCACAGGCAAAACAACACTGGCTAACATCATAGCGAACCGAACACAAGGTGAGTTCATGAAGCTGAACGCCGTTGATGCTTCGGTCAAAGATGTGCGAGAGATTATCGAGCTGGCGAAGACCAATATAGCGATGTACGGTCGTAAGACGATCCTTTTCCTCGACGAGGTGCATCGCTTTAACACCTCGCGGCAGGATGCGCTGCTCCCTGCTGTAGAGCAGGGCATCCTCATCTTCATCGGTGCGACGACAGAGAACCCGTTTCACCATGTGAACGGGGCTCTGCTGTCGCGCTCGACGCTGTTTCAGCTCGAGCCCCTCACGGCGGAGCATGCGCTCATCGCCATGCGAAGAGCCATCGCCGACCCCGTGAAGGGGCTCGGCTTCATGCGCCTCCACGTCGACGAGGAGGCGCTGGAGCATATTGCGCGGATGGCGAGTGGAGACATCCGCCGTTCACTTAACGCGCTGGAGCTTGCAGCGCTGACGACTTCGCCTGAACCGGATGGAACGGTTCAGATTACGTTAGAGGTGGCGGAAGAATCGATCCGCCGCCCTATCGTGAAAGCGGACGAGTCGACGCAATACGACGTCTTGTCCGCATTTCACAAGAGCGTGCGCGGCTCCAGTGACGCCGCGCTGTTCTGGTTCCTATATGCCGTCGAGAAGCTCGGCATGGATCCCATGACGTTCCTGCGGCGTCTTATCGTCGCATGCAGTGAAGATATCGGCCTTGCTAATCCGCAGGCGATGGTGCAGTCCGTGACGGCCATGGACGCTTATCATAAGATAGGTTGGCCGGAATCCAAGTACATCATTTCCCAGGCAATTTTATTCGCTGTGGAGAGTCCAAAGTCAAATTCAATACCGATGGCCATCTCTCGTGCGGAACAATTGATGGAGCATGTTAAATCTGCGAATGTGCCGCTTCATTTGCGGGATACACATTATAAAGGTGCTGAACAGCTCGGTCATAAAGGATATATGTATCCGCATAACTACCCGGGTCACTTTGTGAAACAGCAGTATTTACCTGACGAAATTCGAAATGAGATTATTTTTGCAGCTAGTGAACAGGGAACCGAAGAAAAGATGAAGCTCAATCAACAAAAAAGAAGAGGGACACCTACAGGATTATAAAATCGGTAGGTTCCCTCTTTGTTCTTGCTCCATATCGATTGTGAAAACCTTCTCTGTAATAGGATCGTACCGAATCGAAACAATTAGCGGAAATTCGACACCATGATGCCTTACCCAGAAGCGAAACTGCTGCTGTACAACACCTGGCGCGATAGTTGAACGGCCTAAATATTTATAATCTAATAAAGTGTATAATCTTCCAGCCTCCTGAAAGGCAAGACGGCTCCATTTGGCATATTCAGGGTCTTTCACAGGTTTATGTTTTACAATAATTTGTTCTGTACTTGTCTCAGTACTTATCTCAGTACTTATCTCTGAACTTATCTCTGTACCTACTGTTCTCGCTTGCAAACTTCCTGACCAACCAACCCAAATAATGAGAAGTACGGCTAAGATTCTACCCATTCACTCACACCTTTCGCGATTATCCTGTGCTTAGAATGGGGCCTGCATACTTGAACGTTAAGCGGTAAATTTCTACAAGTTAGCGCATGATATGATTTGCTGGCGGCAGTGCTGTAAACAGAAATAGGAGCCCTCTGGGCTCCTATTTCTAAACCTTTTATAATTTAAAAACCTTACTCAAATAAACACCCGCGGCAGGACTAAACCGTTCCTGAAGCAACGCTCTGAGCCCACTTTTCGCTTCCGGAGTTGGAAGTGTATTCGCCTTAATCCCATGAAGCTCCATCCAATGCTCGGCAGTCATATAACACGTGCTGTTCCAGCCGTTCTTGGTGCCATTGGCATTCAGGCGTTCACTTATCCCAGCTATGACGATATCTGTTTTGCTTTGCAGTTCTATCAGTGCGCGGTCGAATTCATTTTTCGACTCCTTGGCTTTCATCCCGATTTTGGAGCGAAGCTCCTTAACATCGATGCCTTCATTCTCTTGAACAGCTTGAAAAAGCTCGACAGCTGATTTGGGAAGCTCTCCATCTGCATAACGCTCCTCTACAGAATAAGGCTCGTCTAGCAAATTTTTAATCAAAGGGAAGAGCTCAGCAGAAATCAATAGAGGCTTCTTTGCAAAAAACCGTCCATAAGCGGCAATACCGTCACCAGGGAGACGATCTCGCCATAACCAAGGATCTGTCTCTAGCCCGGTATGCCATTGTTCAGGCACAGTTATGGATTCAAGCGAAGGATGATTCGGTATGAACGAAGAGAGAGGGAGAATACCGACCTCTTTCACGATCTTCGTAACATCCTCATAAGCAGCAGCTTTCCAACCAACATCATTCACTTTGACCAAAACGATCATCCTTCCTGTTCCTATATCCGCCGATCAAACTTACTTATGAACTTTATCAATAACTCCGCCGCCTAAACACACGTCTCCATCATAGAAAACAACGGATTGCCCTGGCGTTACGGCTTTTTGCGGTTTATCGAAGACAACTTCACATGTTCCATCCTCCATAAATGTAAGGACTACACCTTGGTCTGGCTGACGGTAACGGAATTTGGCAGTGCAGGCATATGCGCCCACAGGTCTGCTCGATGATATCCAGTTCACATCTGTGGCTGTTAAGCCCTTGGAATATAGTCCTGGATACTGCTCACCTTGAACCACAAGCAGTTGGTTGCTTTCCAAATCTTTATCTACAACAAACCAAGGCTCGCCTGAGCCTGAACCGCCAATACCAAGTCCTTGTCTTTGGCCAAGGGTGTAGTACATCAAACCATCGTGACGGCCTTTGATTTCACCGTTACGAATATCGACCATATTACCTGGTTTAGCAGGCAAGTACTGGCTGAGGAACTCTTTAAAGTCCCGTTCGCCGATGAAGCAAATTCCAGTGCTGTCTTTCTTCTTTGCCGTGGCTAGACCTGCTGCTTCAGCAATTTCTCGAACTTTTGGTTTCGGTAGGTGGCCAATCGGGAACATGGCTTTGGACAGCTGCTGCTGATTGAGCACATTAAGGAAATACGTTTGATCTTTGTTAGCATCATTACCGCGCAAAAGCACGTATTCACCATCTTGTTCTTTCACTTGTGCATAGTGACCTGTTGCAATGTAATCCCCGCCTAAATCTATGACCTTCTGAAGCAATTCCCCGAATTTAATTTCGCGATTACACATCACATCCGGATTCGGCGTGCGGCCCTTGGTGTACTCGTCCAAGAAATAGGCGAAAACTTTGTCGTAATACTGCTTCTCGAAATTAACTGTATAGAAAGGGATGTCGAGCTGATCACACACTCTTCTAACATCCTCTGCATCTTCTTCTGCGGTACAATGGCCAAACTCATCGGTATCGTCCCAATTTTTCATGAAAATGCCAATAACCTCGTAGCCCTGTTCCTTAAGTAACAGCGCAGCAACCGAAGAATCGACACCTCCGGACATTCCCAATATGACACGTGTTTTTTTACTCATAGCTGTGAACCTCTTTTCTATCTTGTAAGACTTTTTTTAAAACTCTTCCTATTATACCTCTCTATTGTTCAAAATTAAAATATTTCATGAGAATGTCATTGTTTTTCCCCCACAGAACAAGGAATTTATGATACCATATATACGATATACGGATGTTTAGGAATGTTTTTGCGAAAAATGGAAACGCTGTGTACCAAGATAGGGAAGACCATAGTGTCTGAACGTGGATAAAATAGATGGTAGGCAATAGAAGTTTTAGCAATCTCGATCAGACTCCTTGATGGCATATAATGTTGAATGAGGTGTAACTTTGAAAATTTCTACAAAAGGCCGCTATGGTTTAACGATCATGATGGAGCTGGCCAATCGATTTGGTGAAGGACCGACTTCACTCAAAAGTATTGCCGAAAAGCATCAGCTTTCCGAGCATTATCTGGAGCAACTTGTAGCTCCGCTTCGCAATGCAGGATTGGTCAAAAGTATTCGTGGTGCTTACGGTGGATATATTCTCTCAAAATCTGCTGAGCAAGTAACAGCAGGCGAGGTTATTCGTGTATTAGAAGGACCTATTAGTCCTGTCGATTTCACGGAGGAAGATGATCCGGCTAAGCGTGATCTGTGGATTCGAATTCGCGATAGCATTGCGGACGTGCTAGACTCTACTACACTTGCGAACTTGATTTCTTTCGAAGACCAAGGCAAGAACGACAACTACATGTTTTACATTTAAGGGTGTCCTATGAATCCCATTTATCTTGATCATGCAGCAACTACACCCGTGCATCCTGAAGTATTGGAAGCGATGCTTCCCTTCTATACAGCCTTTTTTGGTAATCCTTCGAGTACTCACAGCTTCGGCAGAGCTACTAGAACAGCACTCAACCGGTTTCGTGATTCTATGGCGAAATCGTTAGGCTGTTTACCTGCTGAGCTAATTTTTACAAGCGGAGGGACCGAAAGCAATAATATGGCGATCTTCGGGATCATAAATGCGAACAAGGATGGCAAGAAGCATATCATTACGACGGAGATCGAGCATCATGCTGTTTTGCATCCCTGTGAGCAATTGGAGAGCCTCGGACACGAGGTGACTTACCTTCCAGTAGGTCCGACCGGTCTTATTCAAATAGAAGATGTGGAAGCGGCTATTCGACCTGATACAGCACTCATCTCCATGATGTATGTGAATAATGAAGTAGGGACCATTCAACCGATCGAGCAAGTAGGTCTTCTAGCGCGGAGTCGGCAAATTCCTTTTCATGTAGATGCGGTGCAAGCATTAGGGAAACTGCCGCTTAATGTTCGTGAACTTCCTGTTGATTTAATGAGTTTATCGGCTCATAAGATATACGGACCCAAAGGTGCAGGCGCCTTATATGTATCGAAGAACACGAGGTTGACACCTCACGTCTATGGCGGTGCTCAAGAGAGAAAGCGCCGCGCAGGTACGGAGAATGTAGCAGCAATTGCAGGCTTTGCCAAAGCAGTGGAGGTTACTCTCCCCATGATGGACAGCATACAATCCAATGTCACAGAGTTTCGCGGGCTTATGATAAGCATACTTGAACAGCAGTTAGGCTTTGATAGCTTTACGATTAATGGCCACAAGGAACAGTGTATCCCGCATATTCTGAACATCAGCTTCCCAGGTATCTCAACAGAAACACTTCTTATGAATCTTGATATAGAAGACGTGGCTGCCGCAAGCGGTTCTGCATGCACTTCAGGTTCACTTGAAGTATCGCACGTATTACAAGCCATGAAGCTCCCAGAAAATGTTACAGCCTCCGCGGTTCGATTTAGCTTTGGAATGGGGAATTCTAAAGAACAAATCGAAACAGCTGCCCAGAAAATTGCAACCATTGTCAAGCGGTTGCGTACTACATAGTACCGGGTGGTTCTAGGAGGAATAAAACTTGCGCAAAGCGCATGATTTGATCGGACTTCCCGTTCTAACGGTAGATTCCGGTAAACAAATAGGTCAAGTGAAAGATTTGTTGGTAGGCCCTGATTGGAACATACGAGGTATCATGCTCGAAGTGAAGAATTGGTTCTCCTCCTTACGTTATATACCGTGGGAGGGAGTCGTCGCTGCTGGAGAGGATGCCATTACCATACCGAACGAAAGTGTCATTCGCGAGTTTGAGCATGTAGAAGAGTGCCATGCTTTTCTTGAAGGAAGCCGCAAAATTAAAGGCCTTCCCGTCATTACAGTGGGAGGGCACAAATTAGGCGTGGTAGAAGATGTTTATTTAAACCAGAATTGGGGTAAACAAATAATAGGTTATGAATTGTCCGAAGGGTTTATTTCTGATTTAAAGGAAGGGCGAAGATGGCTTCCCATGCCAGAGTCGGCAACCAAAGGGGAAGATGCCGTCATTGTGCCTGTACATTGCGCTCAGGAAGTAGAAGAACTCTTCGTATCCAAAGAAGAATAGGGTGAGCATTATGCGTTGTCCAAACTGTAATTCCAAAGATATTGGAAAAATCGGTTCCCATCAATTCTACTGCTGGGGTTGCTTTATTGAACTCAGTGTGAACGGAGACAAAATGTCTGTGTATCAAGTAGAGGAAGACGGTACGTTGAGTTCTTTGGATGATTTATTCTTTGAGGAAGAAATTCCTCATGTCCATGAACATGCGAATTAATCGATAATACTACACATTACGAAACGTTATTTTTTGAGCGCAGCGGCGCTTAAGAAATAGCGTTTTTTTTATTGTTTCTCTCATGAGGCAGCGGGTTAATTTGGACGGGTTGTACATATACTGTATGAGCATATGTTTATTTGGATGAACTGAGGTGAAGAGAATGGAACGTTTTTGGAAAAATAAATGGTTTGTCGGGCTGGTCTACCTCCTGCTAGTCCTGGCCAGTTTGTATATGCTGCTGCAAATCAAGCCTATCATGTTTAGTGTATTTGCCTTTATAAAAGCTATCTTGACGCCATTTTTTATAGCTGTGATTATTTCCTACATTTTAAACCCGATCGTGAATATTCTTAACCAGCGGAAAGTGCCAAGAACCATTGCTGTACTGCTTATCTATAGTGTCTTTCTCACATCTCTGACTGTTATTATCATGAATATGACACCGATGTTTGTGTCCCAAATAGCGGAACTGAATGAGCATATGCCGCAAATGGCTATGCGCGCGCAGGCGATTGTAGACGGCTTTAATCAAAATCAACTGCTGCCCGACAGTGTGCGCAATGGATTTAATCATTCACTTACGAAGCTGGAAAATAGCATTTCCATGGCTATCTCGAACTACATGAATCAGATTGGAAATACCATCAATATGCTGTTCATCGCTTTTATCGTACCGTTCGTTGCCTTTTATATCTTAAAGGATTTTCAAATTATTGAGAAAACAGCCCTGGCTATCGTGCCACGTGAACATCGTAAGAAAACAATCAAATTACTGATTGATATTGACACGGCTCTCGGTAATTATATCCGGGGTCAACTGTTAGTTTGCGTGATTATAGGAGTTCTTGCCTATTTGGGGTATTGGCTTATTGGTATGCCATATGCCTTGCTGTGTGCTAGCGTTGTGGCGGTGTTTAATATTATTCCTTATTTGGGGCCATTTTTTGGAGCGGCTCCCGCACTCATTATGGCTTCAACGATCTCTTTGAAAATGCTGTTGTTCGTCGCTCTCGTTAATTTAGCTGTGCAAATTCTCGAAGGCAACGTTATCTCCCCTCAGGTGGTAGGAAGAACGCTTCATATGCATCCGTTAGTTATCATTTTCGCCTTACTTGTAGGCGGGGAAATCGCGGGTATTGTGGGGTTAATATTGGCTGTACCATTCTTTGCCGTTATGAAGGTGATCATTCAACATGTTTTCCTTCACTATGTACATAAGCCTACGACATGAGGTTTCATTAGGAATAGACGCACAGAACCCCTCTGAGCCATGACTTGCGGGATCATGGTCCAGAGGGGTTCTGCACGAGGGTTGAGGATATGAAAGGTGTGGCCATGCGTAAACCAACGAATGGGCTACGGAATAAGTATACGAATTCTTGACATATGTCTTATTTCGATAATGAAAATCATTATCACTTAAACGTAGTATACTTCCATTGAGAATGATTGTCAACTATATTTTTTGGGATTTCAAGCCCAAAGCTGCTCATGAATATTGACAGGGTACTAGCATATAGTTATAATTTGCCTTATCTATATCTGAATTGAAAGCGTTGATGAAACTTTAGTAAGCCATAGCCCATCGTCAGAGAGAAGGTTCCGCTTGAGCAGTGTTGCTGCGAGTAGCGGCTGGAAGAACCTTTCGGTGCAAGGATGGCCCAAAGCTCGTTTCGGAGTGTGGATGAACTTCACCGGTTGGACCCGTTACAGATCCGCACAAGGAGATTGCGTTTGTTTCCTCTTGCAGTAAGCAAGGGTGAGCCGAATACAATAACCAGGGTGGTACCGCGATTATTCGTCCCTGTATGTTACAGGGGCGTTTTTTGTTTGTTTTTCGAACAATTGATAAATATGGAGGCTTGAACAAGATGAAAGCAAGTGAAATACGTTCCAAGTGGTTGCAGTTCTTTGCAAGTAAAGGTCATAAGGTTGAGCCAAGCTCATCGCTCGTCCCACATAATGACCCCTCACTGCTGTGGATTAACGCTGGGATTGCACCTTTAAAACCGTATTTGGATGGACGCGAAATTCCTGAAAATCCGCGGATTACAAATGCCCAGAAATGTATTCGTACGAATGATATTGAAAATGTAGGTAAAACACGCCGACATCATACGTTCTTTGAGATGCTGGGGAATTTCTCTATCGGAGACTATTTTAAAAAAGAAGTTATTCCTTGGGCTTGGGAGTTTCTGACGGATCCGCAGTGGATCGGCTTTGATCCGAATCGTATTTCTGTCACCGTGCATGAGGACGATGAGGAAGCTTTTGAAATTTGGAACAAACAAATTGGAATTCCCGAAGAGCGTATTTATAAGCTCAAAGAAGATAATTTCTGGGATATCGGTGAGGGGCCGTGTGGTCCTTGTACAGAGATTTTCTATGATCGCGGTGATAAATACGGTGATTTGTCTGATCCAGAATGCTGGCCAGGTGGGGAGAATGAGCGTTTCCTAGAAGTTTGGAACCTCGTGTTTACGCAATTCAACCATAATAAGGACGGCAGCTATACACCGCTCCCTAATAAAAATATCGATACCGGGGCAGGACTAGAACGTTTTGCATCAATTCTGCAAGATGTGGACTCGAACTTCGACACGGATTTATTTAAACCGATTATTGATAAAACATGTGAGCTTACGGGTGTGAAATATCATGTGAATGAAGAGCACGATGTTGCACTCAAAGTCATCGCTGACCATATTCGCACCGTTGCTTTCTCCGTTGGTGATGGCGTTCTGCCTTCCAATGAGGGACGCGGTTATGTGATCCGCCGATTGCTGCGCCGCGCTGTACGATACGGCAAAGTACTTGGACTTGATAAGCCATTCCTTCATAAGCTCGTACCAACTGTTGGAGAAATCATGGGCGTTTACTACACGGAAGTTGTAGATAAACGAGAATTTATCGAGAAGGTCATCCGAACCGAAGAGGAGCGTTTCCATGAAACGTTAAGCGATGGCTTGATCATTCTGGCTGAGATGGTAGAAAAGACGCGTCAAGCTGGTACGAATCAAATCAGCGGACCTGATGCATTCAAGTTGTATGATACGTATGGTTTCCCTTTCGATTTGACCGAGGACTTTGCTTCTGAGAAGGGCTTGACGGTTGACCGTGCTGGATTTGATGCTTCCATGCAGGAACAGCGCGACCGTGCTAGAGCAGCCAGTCATAAAGAAGGCGGCATGAAGGTACAAGGTGGACCGCTGTCTGATTTGACGATTAAAAGCGAATTTGTTGGTTATAATGAATTGGTAGTTACTGCTAGTATCGTGGCGATCGTTCATGAGAATGAACTCGTTGACATTGTCGGAGTTGGTGAGACCTGCCAGGTCGTATTGGATCGGACTCCTTTTTACGCTGAAAGCGGCGGTCAGGTAAGTGATTATGGTATAATTCGAAATGAACAAGTGTCATTGAAGGTTGAGGATGTTATCAAAGCGCCTCATGGACAACACGTTCACAAAGTTCTTGTGGTATCGGGTGTTCTGCGTAATGGTGATTCCGTAGAAGCTATTGTTTCTGCCGCTGAACGTGGAGACATCATTAAGAACCATACAGCTACACATTTGCTGCACAAAGCGCTTAAGGAAGTGCTTGGAACACATGTAAATCAAGCAGGTTCTTTGGTTGAACCTGACCGATTGCGGTTTGACTTCTCGCATTTCGGAAGCATTAGCAGCGAAGAACTGCAGGATGTAGAACAGCGTGTGAACCGTCAGATTTGGAACAACACGAATGTGGATATTTCACTCAAAGCAATCGCTGAAGCGAAAGCAATGGGAGCAATGGCGTTGTTCGGCGAGAAGTACGGTGATATCGTGCGCGTTGTGCAAGTTGGCGATTACAGCTTAGAGCTGTGCGGCGGTTGCCACGTTCAGAATACGGGTCAAATTGGCTTATTCAAAATCGTCAGCGAGTCCGGAATCGGTTCAGGTGTTCGTCGGATCGAAGCGGTGTCTGGCCGGAGCGCGTATGAATATCTTGATCAGCAATTACAATTACTGAAAGAGTCCGCAGGCTTGCTCAAATCAAATATTCAAGATGTACCTAAACGTGTGGAAGCTGCGCTTCAGCAAGTGAAGGAATTGGCACGTGAAAACGAGTCGCTGCGCAGCAAGCTTGGGCGGATCGAAGCGGGTTCCCTTACAGACCAAGTGAAGCAAATAGCGGGGATTTCGGTGCTGGCTGCACAAGTTAATGCAGCGGATATGGACTCACTTCGGAATATTGTGGATGAGATGAAGACGAAGCTTGGTTCCGCTGTTATCGTACTCGGCGCTGCCGCAGATGACAAAGTCAATTTGGTAGCTGCTGTCACGCCAGATCTTGTGACTAAAGGCTTCCACGCTGGCAAAATCATTAAAGAAGTGGCTCAGGCAGTTGGCGGTAGCGGAGGCGGTCGCCCGGACATGGCGCAAGCAGGCGGTAAGGATGCATCCAAATTGCAAGCTGCATTGTCCGGAGTTGAAGGACTTCTGTCCCAATTTGCATAATTATTTTTCTGTGGGACAGGAATTTTTAAACCCATAGAGAATATAACCAGTATACATGGATTAATTTTCAAAAAATTTACAATGGTATCACAAGGAAAGTGAGGTGCTCCTGATGAGTTCCATGGATAAAACGATGAAGTTTAACGTAAAGGCAGAAGAAATTGAGACATCGCCCAAAGATGTGCTACTAGCGGTGTACGATGCTCTTCAGGAAAAAGGGTATAATCCGATCAACCAGATTGTCGGGTACTTGCTTTCCGGAGATCCTGCCTATATTCCACGGCATAACAATGCTCGGAGCCTCATTCGTAAACGGGAACGGGACGAACTCATTGAAGAATTGGTTCGTGCTTATCTGGGTCAACACAAATAGAAGGAAAAGAGAACCGGCATGAGATGGATAGGCTTGGATTATGGGGACAAGACGATTGGTGTAGCGATGAGCGACGAGCTTGGTTGGACGGCTCAAGGGCTTGAAGTCATACATCGTCGTAAGCCTGGGGAAGACATCGCTCGGCTGGAGGCCATTGTCAAACAGTACGGTGTTACTCAAATCGTGGTAGGCTTGCCCAAAAATATGAACAATACGATAGGGCCTCGCGGCGAGCTTGCTATTGCATTTTCGCAAGAATTAGAGCAAAAACTAAGTGTACCTGTACACTTGTGGGATGAGCGTTTAACGACCGTAGCTGCGACACGCACACTTCTAGAAGCTGATGTGAGTCGGAAGAAACGCAAGCAGGTTATTGATAAAATGGCCGCACAGCTCATTCTGCAAGGGTATATGGATGCCAATATGAAGAGGTGAACGAACGTGTCCAAAGAAGAATTGAATGAAGAACAACCAGAAATCATTTACATCCCGGACGATGAAGGCAACGAAGAAGAGTTCGAGGTTATCATGAAATTCGAAGTGGACGGTTCAGATAAGAAGTACATGATGGTAGTGCCTACTGACGGCGGAGATGAAGAATCCGATGAAGTGTACGCATTTCGTTATGAAGAGGATGATGACGGTGAGGATTTGAAGCTGTTCACCATCGAGGATGAAGAGGAATGGAATATCGTTGAAGAAACATTTAATACCTTAATGGCTGAATTCGATGAGGAAGAAGAAGCATGAGTACGACGCCTTCTGACGTATTGCGCAAAACTTACGGGGATGATATTATTTTGTTTGATGAGCAAAATGAATCAACGGTGTATCATCTTCTTAAAGAATTCGTTTATGGAAATTATACGTATGCTGTTCTGCAATCTGATGAACTCAAGAAGGAAGACGAGGTTGCTGTTTTCCGAGTGACGACAGATAGTGACGGACAGTATGAATTGGAAACCATCGAGGATGACGATGAATGGGAAACCGTTTCAGAGCTCTACGACGAGATGGTATTTCCAAAAGAGGATGAATTGTAAGAAGCATACAACCGAGCGGAGCGCATCCGCTCGTTTTTGTTTGCTTTGGGGTATAAAGCAAAACTCAGTTTATGCTTACGATGTTAGTTTTCTTACGAAAACTCTAAAGCCAACGCTTACGAAGTCAGTTTTGCTAAAGCAAAACTTTTAGGAGGATTATTGTGAACAACATGCTTGAACAAGAGAATGAACAGAATAAGCCTAGACGAAGTAAGCTTAAGCTCATCCTTCTTATCTTAGGACTATTGCTGCTCGTTATCATTGGAACTGCAGGCGGTATCGGATTGTATATCGCGAGTGCTCTCCAGCCTGTAGCTGCTTCTGAGCAAGAAGTAAGGGTTTCAATCCCGCAAGGCGCCGGATCTTTGCAAATCGCCAAGGAGCTTGAAACAAAGGGACTTATTAAAAATTCTTCGATTTTTACGTATTATTTAAAGATGAAGAAACTGGGCTCAAGACTTCAAGCAGGCGAGTACAGTATGAAACCGGGCATGACATTCGAAGAAATGATCAATAAGCTGAATAAAGGGGAGACCGTGAAGGAAGAAGTCATCCGTATTACGATCCCTGAGGGCTATACCGTTGATCAGATTGCAGCCAAATTAAGTGAGCAGACTCCTTGGAAAAAGGAAGTTTTTCTACAGATGGCGGATGCTCCTGCTGGGCTTAAGGGAGAAGCAATCGCAACGATTCCTGATAATAAAAGTATCAGACACCGTCTCGAAGGCTATCTGTTCCCAGAAACGTATGAGTTTAAGAAGGACTCCACGGAACAAGATTTCATTGAGCGAACACTGCAGCAGCTGGATAAGAAGTTGGCAACACTTCCACCAGACTGGAAGGACAAGCTCAAGGAGCGCGGACTTAACGTACACCAGATGTTGACTATTGCCTCTTTAATTGAACGTGAAGTAGTTGTAAACGAAGAGCGTGCACTTGTATCCGGCGTTATTCAGAACCGGTTGAAGAAGAATATGCCCTTGCAAATTGATGCAACCGTGCAATATTTATTCGATAAGTCCAAAGAGAGATTGCTGGAGAAGGATCTCCAAATACAAAGTCCTTATAATACGTATCTAAACACAGGTTTACCACCGGGACCAATCGCAAGTCCGAGCCTCGCCTCGATGAAAGCAGCTATTTATCCGGAAGAGACGAAGTATTTGTTCTATGTAACAAAGAAGGATGGGACGAAAGGACATTTGTTCGCAGAAACTTTTGAAGAGCATAAGAAGAATATTGCAGAAAGCAAGAAGGCTGCGAATTAGTAGTACGAATGTAAGATAGGAAGCTGACAGAAGGTAGGGTATGCAGGTGAAAAAACCAGAGTTAGTAGTAAGCTGCAGCACTGTGGCAGAACTGAAAAGATTGATCGAAGCAGGTGCAGATGCGGTTATAATTGGCGAAGCGCGCTACGGCATGCGTCTGCCGGGAGATGTGAAACTGGATGAGATGCAGGAAGCTGTGTCCTGGGCACATGAAAAGAAGGCTAAAGTCTATGTGTCTGTAAACAATATTTTCGACAATAATGCCCTCGAAGGGCTGTATGATTATTTAGCTAAGTTACAGGAATACGGTGTGGATGCCGTCATTTTCGGTGATCCCGCGGTACTAATGACTGCCCGTAGTTTACCTAAGCCATTAGCGCTGCACTGGAATGCAGAGATGACATCAACCAATTATGCGACTGCGAACTATTGGGCTAAGCAAGGAGCTACCCGTGTGGTCCTGGCTAGAGAATTGAATATGGAGCAGGTTTTGGCTTTTAAAGAAAAAGCGGAGTTGGCTGTTGAAGTACAAGTGCATGGCATCACCAATATTTATCACTCTAAGCGTGAGTTAGTGAAGAATTATATCGAGCACCAAGGGAAAGATGCAGCTAACCAGGATCGTTCTATGGAGAGAGGGCTATTCCTCATTGAACATGAACGCCGTGATCAGCGTTATCCTGTATACGAAGATAGTAATGGAACGCACATTATGAGTTCCGAAGATATTTGTATGTTGGAAAATTTACCTGAGCTAATGGACGGTCAAATAGATAGTTTGAAAATCGAAGGTCTTTTGAAATCTTCTCTGTACAACGAAACGGTTGTGAGAAGTTATCGTGCTGTAATCGATGCTTATGAAGCTGATCCTGAGGGATACAGCTTTCAACAGGAATGGTTGGATGAGATCGTGAAGTTGCAAGATCCTGAACGTGAGTTGTCATATGGGTTTTTCTACAAAGAACAGGTATATTGATAGATGAAAGAAGGTGCGTTATCGTGATGACGACAGCCATAGAAGCCCGAGCAAGAGGAAAGCGTGTTAGGCTTAACAAGCCGGAATTACTGGCTCCGGCAGGCAGTTTAGAGAAGCTGAAATTTGCGATCCATTACGGAGCCGATGCGGTTTACATCGGCGGCCAGAAGTATGGTCTCCGATCAAATGCGGATAACTTTTCGTTGGAGGAAATGCGCGAAGCCGTAGAGTTTGCCAATCAATATGGGGCAAAAGTATTCGTAGCAACGAATATTTATGCTCATAATGAGGATATAGAAGGCCTTGATGATTATTTGAGAGGACTTCAAGAGGTTGGGATTTCTGCGATTATTGCAGCTGATCCCATTATTATGGAAACGTGCAGAAGAGTAGCTCCTAAGTTGGAAGTCCATGTGAGCACCCAGCAATCCGTTATGAACTGGCAAACCGTGAAGTTTTGGAAAGACCAGGGTATTGAGCGAGTTGTTCTAGCCCGCGAAGTCAGCATGGAAGAAATTGATGAGATTAAAGCTCATGTCGATGTTGAGATTGAAGCCTTCATACATGGGGCAATGTGCAGCTCGTACTCGGGCCGATGCGTGCTTTCTAATCATTTCACAGATCGCGATTCCAATCGTGGCGGCTGCTCGCAATCATGCCGTTGGAAGTACGATTTATTTGCCAAGGATCAACCTCTTTCTGCTCCTTTGGCCACGGATTTACCTATGTTTGGCGAAGAAGATGATGCGTTCACGATGGGTTCGAAGGATCTGAGCATGATTGAACATATTGCGGAGATGATCGAATCTGGCGTGGATAGCTTCAAGATTGAAGGCAGAATGAAGAGCATTCATTATGTGGCTACGGTTGTTAATGCATACCGCCAAGCCATTGATGCCTACTTTGCCGATCCAGAGCATTTCGAGGTCAACCCTGTATGGCAGGATGAAATATATAAAGCGGCAAACCGACCTTTGAACACTGGTTTCTTCTATGACGCACCTGGACATGAAGATCATATTTTTGAGCCAGAGGATAAAGTTGTTGGATTTGATTTTGTTGGTCTGGTTATGGGGTATGATGCTGAAACGGGCACAGCGCTCATACAGCAAAGGAATCATTTCAAGCCTGGCCAAGAAATTGAATTTTTCGGGCCGGATGGTACGCATTTTAAGCAAAAGGTTGGACGCATACTGAATGAAGATGGTCAAGAATTAGATGCAGCTAGACATCCACTTCAATTGGTCAGATTGCAAACCGACAAACCTGTAAAGAAATGGGATATGATGCGCAAAAAAACAGGAAAATAAAACTATGGAAACTTTATCCAAATTCGAGTATATTGGATAAAGTTTCTTTTTTTATTTTAATTTTAGATCGGATTTTGAAGGATAATGGTAAAGGTTGTCGAAATTATTAAAAAACGTAAAGTGAACCCTTTACAATCTAGTCCAAAAGTAAGGTATAGACAGGAAGTAGAAACTAATGGCGGTGACAAAATGAAAGAGAAACTTCAAAGTATTTTAGACAAAGCAGTTCAAGCAATTCGTAATGTTCCATGGGGTCGTATTGTTGGCGTGGCAAGCAAGAAATCTAAGCAAATGGGTTCGATTGCTTTTAAAGAAATGAGGCAAGTCAAGGTAGAAAACCCTGTGAAATCCGTAGGTATGAAGCTGTTTTTAATGTTTTTTGTAAGTATTCTTTTTTTCGTCCTCACTGTGGGTATGATTTCTTACTCGGTATCGAAAAGCGTGATTAAGAACAAAGTGTCTGCATCCAGTCTTCAAACTGTAACACAAGCGGGGCAAAAGCTAGATTTCCTTTATCAAACGTTTGATGAAGTATCTCTACAAATTATGCTTAACAAGGACTTGCAGGATTTGCTTGCGTCAATTCCTACCTTAGACCCATCTTCATACGAAGCTCTTGACGTTACTCGTCAATTGACGGAGAAATTGAATGTGGTGACATTCTCGAACAAAGCAATTAAAACGCTTCATCTTTACAGACCTGATGGTAAACTAATTGTCATTACAGGTTCTGGGGGAACTGCATTTAGCGAGAATTCAAGTTCGAATGAATGGTTTAAGAGGATTGTTGAGAACGGTGGGAAAGTGGCTTGGTTAGATAGTAAAGTCAAAGGGTATTCCAGCAGTTCGTCCAATACATTTGCCATTGGTCGTGTGATGAGAAATACACTTACGAATTCCACATCAGCCATTCTTCTGATCGAGCTTAATACAGATCTACTGACGAAAGAGCTCACTGGGATGTCTTTAGGTGATGATAGTAAGGTTGTTATTACGAATGCAGGAAACAAATACATAGCTAATAAAGAAATTTCGGAATTAGAAAAAGATTCTGACATCAAACTGACGAAAGAACAGTTAGATGAGGAACACGGTTCCTTTATAACGAAAGATGATCACTTGGTTGCCTATTATAAATCGGCTGTATCCGGTTGGAATCTCGTAGGCGATATTCCTGTGAGCTCGCTTGTGAAGGATGCAAAGAAAATCTTTAATTATACGCTTCTAATCGCCTTGTTCGCGGCTATTGCTGCCGTACTTATCGGATTATTCGTAGCTAGAATGATCGGACGTCCTCTGATTAATCTACGTAACCTGATGCAGCAAGGTGCTAAAGGAAAGCTTACCGTGCGTGCGAACTACAAATCACAAGATGAAATTGGACAACTGGGCGCCAGCTTCGATGTGATGATGCAGCAGATTACAACCTTGGTTCAACAAACAAGCACTTCTGCACAAGCTGTTTTCGAAACTGCACAAGAGTTAACGAATTCCTCGAAGGTAACAGCTACAGCTGCAAGAGAAATCGCTGTGGCGACGGATGAGATTTCCAATGGTGCCGGAGGATTGGCGACGGAGTCTGAGAGAGGCAATGAGTTGACTTATCATATAGGCGAACAAATGAAGCAGGTAATCGGAGCCAACCTCGAGATGGGAACGGCTGCTGCGGATGTTCAAAGCTCGAGTGAGCAAGGAACGAAGTATATGACTGAACTTATTTCAAAAACGAACCTGACGGAAGAAATGATCCGCTCGATGGTTGATAAAGTTGATAACTTGAAAGACAGTACCCGTTCCATTCGTAAGATCCTTGATGTTCTTAATAATATGACGAAACAAACGAATATTTTGTCTTTGAATGCGACAATTGAGGCGGCACGTGCCGGTGCAGCTGGTAAAGGCTTCATGGTGGTAGCAGATGAGATTCGTAAACTAGCGGATCAATCCAGACAATCTATTGATGTCGTAGGTCAAATTACAGAAACTATCACGAAAGAAATCGATGAAACGGTGAAAGTGCTTTCGACGGCAACACCCATTTTCCAAGAACAAATATTAGCTGTAAAAGAAGCGGACACCATCTTCAAACAAGTAACGAACCACATGGGTGGATTCATTACACAGCTAAGTACGGTAAGTGATTCGATCTCTACACTCGAGCAATCACAAGTTGTTCTTTCCGATGCAATGACGAATGTCAGCGCGGTAGCAGAAGAATCACTAGCTACATCGGAGGAAGTTGCTTCGTTGAGTTCTGAACAGCTTAGCATCAGCGATGGCTTAGTTAAATTGTCGGACAAGCTGGATCAGCTGTCCAAATCGCTTAACGACACTTTATCCAAATTCGAAGTATAATTATCATAAAATTCGTAATCCACTCTCCGTTTAGGAGGGTGGATTTTTTTATTGTGTTGATCCTTATTGTTTGTACAGCAACTGGAATGTCGATACTGAAAGCATCAGTAGTTATGGTAGTTAAAAGGAGTCAATACCATGAGGATTAAACAATTATCTTCTTTTGAAAAACGTCGAATTTTTCTTGTTCTCCTCACGATCTTACTCTTGTTTATAGGGATCGTTGGCAAGCTTTTTTGGATACAAATTGCGACGACGGAAAGTTACTCTTCTCGAGGAGTTAATTTGGTCAAAAACTCGGTCGTACAGAGGCAGCGTGCCCTTGTGCTGGAAAGTGGGCGTGGGGAGATCTTAGATCGAGATCTCAAGCCGATGACAGGAAAAATCATTAAAGCCCTCGTGGCGTTTCCTATTAATAGCTACTACCAAGGTAATCCTCAGCAAATAAACCAGTTGGCTAGTATTTTGCGGACGAATACAGCTGGGTGGCTTGCTTTCTCACGTGATTTGAAAGAGCCGCAAGTATGGCGTACTGCTGAGGGGGGGAAACCGGTCATGTTAAGCGATCAACAGGAGGAGCAGATCAATGCCCTCGGTTTGCCCTTTTTGAAAGTAGTGAAGATGGAGGATCGTTATCCGTCAGGCATGACGGCGCGTCAATTGATCGGGTTTATTGGACAAAATCCGGATAGAGTGATGAGTATCTACGGTGCTGATCTGGAGAAAGGAAAAGTTGCGCTAACCTCGAAAATCGGAGGTGCTGGACTGGAGAAAACGTTTGATCTTTGGCTTCGAGGCATTGGGGAGACGTCGATTTCTTATTTTACAGACGCAGGAAAAAGACCGTTAGCTGGCCTAGATGCCCGAATGATTGCACCTGACAATACCTTCTATCCAGTCAAATTAGTGACGACTCTGGATTTAAGTGTGCAGCAGCGAATTGAAATTCTCATGGATAAGCTAAATATTCGCGAAGGTGCTGCTGTTGTTCAGGAAGTGGCACAAGGCGATATCGTCGCGATGGCGAGCAGACCCAACTTTGATCAGACAGAAGTTGATCTGGCTAGCAATAACTGGAGCAATTATGCGCTCAAGGCGACGGCGCCTGGCTCGATTTTCAAAACAATTGTAGCTGCAGCAGCCTTGGATAAGGGGGTCGTTGATCCCAAAGAAACTTTCAATTGTGAAGGTGCCCTTGGGAAATATGGCTTTACGTGTTGGAGAAGAGACGGACATGGTCCTTTAACGTTAGAGCAGGGCTATGCGCAGTCCTGTAATATTGTGTTTGCCAAAGTTATGCAGCGGTTGACACCTGCTGAGTTGGAGAGCTATGCGCATAAGCTTGGTGTATTGGATGAAGTGGGCTGGACGGGGAAGACGGATAGTGAGCAAATCCTTCATCAATTGGATACGGAGGAGCAAGGACAGCTATTTGGGGCCCATACCCCGCATAATGATGAGGGAGTGCTTATGCAAACAGCCATTGGTCAAAGAGATGTCAGGATGACCCCTTTGCAGGCGTCTAATATGATTGTTACCTTGCTGCATGGCGGAAAGGGTTATTCACCAAGAGTTGTACAAGAAATTCGCTATAAGACGGATCGTGTGATGGAGAAATTTCCTGTTCAAATAATAAATTCTGAGGCGGGGCGGGTTTCTGCAGCGACCAGTCGCACATTAGTAAACTGGATGAGAGAAGTGGTAACCGATGGAACGGGGCAAGGCTTAAAGGATGCCAAATGGAAGCTGGCTGGGAAATCTGGTACGGCACAATTAGAGACAGGAAAGCAAGAAAAGGTGAATCAGTGGTTTATTGGTTATGGACCCGTCGATTCACCGAAATATGCCGTTTCAGTTGTCATTAAGAACATGGATCCAACCGGGAGCAATAAGGCTATCCCTTTATTCAAAGGGATTATGGATATCCTAGCAAGTGATTTAAACGGTAGGTAATGAAATCGTAAAGCAAGTTCCTTGGTCTGGCTGGCTAGTTACTTCGATGTGTCCGCCAAAAGTTTTGATGATTCGATAGGAGACCATCATGCCAAGACCGGTGCCTTTATTTTTCGTTGAGTAAAAGGGTGTTCCGAGACGATCCACTTGCTCAGCAGTCATACCTATACCGTTATCTTTAATTTGTAAAATAACCTTGGAGCTTTTCTTGAAGCCGGTTATTTGTAGAGTGCCACCACTGGGCATAGCCTCGATGCCGTTTTTCGTTAAATTAACTAAGCATTGAATCATTTTTTCGCTGTTGGCTTTTACAAGAAGAGAAGACTCCATATCGATTTGAATTTCTACACCACGCATTGAAGCGTAGGGATTAATGAGATTGATTAATTTGAGAGATAACGTGGACACATCCACTTCTTCGAGCTTCTCGGCTTGCGGCTTAGCGAAGGATAAGTAATCCGTAATAATGCTTTGTGCCCGGTCAATTTCTTCAATAACCATAGTCGTATAAATACGTTTTTTCTCTTCAGTCACTTCGGACTGGCTGAGTATTTGCATAAAGCCGCGGGCAACCGTCATCGGGTTGCGAATTTCATGGGCGACAGAAGCAGCTAATTCGCTTAAAACATTCAGTTTCTCGGAACGCTGGACTTCTTGGCGCATCGCTATATTTTCTCGGATACGAACAATTAAATAAGTTAACAGCCACATCGTCAGCATGTGAACAATACAGAACAGTAAACCATATAGCAGAAAGCTTCTATCAACAGATACATTCGAATCGATGCGATACAGCATCGTCATGCAGAAAGTAGCTAGAGCGCTAATAAAGGCCAGAAGACTGGGAAACATCACTTTGGGGGTTCGGTACTTCCAATTGCTTAGGGCAATGAAAGCCAGGATGAAGGGTACGAGCAGAGCCGACAAGGAAACAATCCATAAAAAATTGGAACCATCCATGTAGTAGGTATAGGCTAGTATAGCTGCGGAGACAGTAAGCCCAGAAAGTATGCCACTGTACAGGAAAGCAATTAGTACAGGTATCGTGCGCAAATCAAAGTTGTTGCCAGTTATCGTGAAAAAGGGATGAGACATACAAAAAATGGCTGCCAATGAACAAATGATCGCGACAAATGATCGATTTGAAGGATTGAAGCTGATGGGACCGGGTCGATCCAGCACTAAAATATGACATAGCAGAATGGGGAGTGTTAAAGCTAATATATTGAGTAGTAAATCGTCAATTACATTCAAGGATCTCGCCTACTTAATTAAAAATTTGTGTTTATTTTTATTTCGACAGAAAACCTGAAATTCCTTTGATTTCTTTCCAAAATTTTGATGTTTTTTGACAACTTCTGACGGAAACTTGCTGTTTATCCATTTTTCATGCAAAATGTTCCTTTTCCTATACATGCTCTTTATTGCAGCATAGGCTTGTATCGCTTACAATTCTATACATGGATATAAATTGTAGGCTCAGGAGATTAAGCAAATGGCGACTTTAGAACTACCTTCTTCAATGGTCATTCATGATCGGTCCGGTGAAACCGCAACGCAACCTATCTTATATGCCTTTGCCCTGGAAGAACTTTTATGCCGAGCAATAGGTAAAACAGCACCACCGATTCTACACATATGGAGGCATCCTCGAGCCTTTGTGATGGGACTTAGAGACAGTCGACTTCCAGATGCGGCTGAGGGTAATGAATGGTTGCTAAGTCAAGGCTATGATACAGCGGTGAGAAACTCTGGTGGGGCAGCGGTGCCTCTCGATTTGGGCGTCGTGAATGTATCTCTGTTGTTACCCAAAAGCGCTGGTGACATGGAGCATCGCAAGGATTTCGATCTAATGGTAGCCTTGATTAGAGACGTCATGAGCACAATTACCAACCGTATCGATCAGGGCGAGGTGATGGGTTCATTTTGTCCGGGGGAATTCGATTTAAGTGTCGGCGGACGTAAATTTTGCGGCATTGCACAGCGCAGACAACAACATGCCCTATCGGTTCAAGCGTTCATTATTGTGGAAGGTCTGGGTGAAGCAAAAGCATCTTTGGCCAGAGGTTTTTACGAGCGCGCGGCGGGTTCAGCATCGCCAAACGACTATCCGCTGGTGGCGCCAGGGAGTATGGCAAGTTTATCGGAATGCTTACAAATAGAGTTAAGCGCGAAGCGTTTTACAGACAATTTGGTACAGGTGATGGCCGCCAAAGGTGTGAAAGTGCAGAGCCCTAGGGATATTCCGGGCTATCCGAGTGATGAAGAGATACAGAGCATGATGGAGCTTTTGAAGCAGCGTTATGCGATTAAACAATAAATAAAAAGCGGCCCAACTTCGCGTCAGGTGACGGAAAGTGGACCGCTTTTTTGCGTGTGAATTGTTGCAGTAATTACAACATTGATAAACGCTGGAGCCTAGTTACCTTCACGAAGCAGCTTAACAACTCTAAAACGAATTTTGGAGTTTTATTTGCCGCTACTATTTACTCATCATGCTAGAAAATAATGAAGAGCCGCGTCCAACTCTCCTTGCCAAAATCCCCATAAATGTTTCCCGGGCTTCTCGATATAATGCAGCGCAACATTTTTATTTTCCATCTCGGCTTTAGCCAGTCGGTTTTCTCTGACGAAATCAAAAGTCCCTCGTTCTGTTTTTACATCTGTTTCATCCAAGCCAATCAACATATACAGCTCAAGCCAGGACAAGTCGTCCTCCGCTTTGATACGTTCTCTGGTAATGTCGAAAAATGCGCCCGATAAGGATATAACACGGCAAAAAAGGCTAGGATAATCTAAGGCGAGATGCAAGGACACGGTCCCCCCAAGGGAATCCCCCGCCACAATGCGTTCGTTCCGTTCAGATCGAATCGGATAACGGCTTTCTACATAAGGGAGGAGTTCCTCTGCAAAGAAGCGGCAGTACGCATCATGACGTTCACCCTCAGGTGCATATTCCGAAGTGCGGTTACTATTATTGACATCGACACCGACGACAATGGCAGGCTCCAAGCCTTCATCTAGAATACAGCGTGTGATTGTAGTCGCAATTCGGCCGAAATTAAAGAATTGTTCACCATCTTGGCAATAAATGACCGGATAGGAGAGTAGTTCGTTGTAACCTGGAGGGAGATAAATGCGCAAGGAGCGATTTTCTCCGAGAAGGACAGAGGTGAGTTCATCTTTCACAATCGTTCTTTTATAAAAGCGAGAGTCATCCGACATGGTTGTGCTCCTTTAACTTTCTTCTTTAGACCTAATTTGGTGTAGTAGTGTAAGCTTGTCGTTTAGAGGGTAATGTGTATTATAGCAGTTGTAAATTTTATGTTAACTGTATTATACATTTTCGGGAACTGTACTATTCACTCCTATGAAAAAAGGTCATATTGCATAGGGATGCTGGTGTACAATTCACAAAAACAGGTTTATAATAATACTATAACAGAAGTGTAGCTAGCAGGCATCAAAATCATATAAGAGGTGAAATGGTATGAGTAAGCCACTTGTCAGCCAAGCGAATTATGAAGTGACCACAGAGAAGGTTGAGCCATTACAGGTTCTAGCTCCAGATGGCACCATTGTTAATTCCGACAAAATGCCTAAACTTAGTGACGACCAATTAAAAGAATTAATGAGAAGAATGGTATTCACCCGCGTTTGGGACGAAAGAGCAGTAAATCTTGGTCGCCAAGGACGTCTTGGTTTCTATGCTCCGGTTTCCGGACAAGAAGCTTCGATGATCGGTAGTGAATTTGCATTAAATAAAGACGATTTCATTTGTCCGGGTTACCGTGATATGCCGCAGCTTGTTTGGCACGGACTCCCGCTTTATCAAGCATTTTTGTATTCCCGTGGTCATCAGCATGGCGGACAAATTCCGCAGGATGTACACGTATTAATGCCGCAGATCATCATCGGTGCTCAAATTTTACATGCTACCGGTGTGGCTATGGCATTCAAGAAACGTAACCAACCGCGTGTAGCGATTACGTACACAGGCGATGGAGGAAGCTCCGAGGGCGATTTCTATGAAGGCATGAACTTTGCAGGAGCATTCAAGCTGCCTGTCATTTATTTTGTACAAAACAACGGTTACGCAATTACGACTCCTTATTCAAAGCAAACAGGAGCACTTTCTGTTGCGCATAAAGCACTTGCTGCCGGTATCAAAGGCGTTCAAGTTGACGGAATGGATGTATTGGCTGTAGTTCAAGCTGTTACTGAAGCTGCTGAAAGAGGACGCAGAGGCGAAGGCGCTACGTTGATTGAAGCATTAACTTACCGTTACCGTCCGCATTCCTTGGCGGATGATACGACGAAATACCGGACCAAAGATGAAGAGAGCGACTGGGAGCCTAAAGATCCGCTAACGCGTATGCGTCTGTTCTTGACTAAAAAAGGTCTCTGGAGTGAAGAAGAAGAAGCTCAAGTGAAAGAAGAAGCGAAAGCAACCGTTGCTGAGCATATCAAAAAAGCCGAAGAAACAGAGAAAATGACGGTTCCAGGCCTAATTGACTCTATGTTCGAAGTAACACCGGCTCATCTTGAAGAACAGAAGCAAGCGTATAAATAGATGATTACGATGCCAGTTTTTCTGGCGAAAAACTCAGCTTAAGCTTACGAAGCAAGTTTTCTCACGAAAACAATTAGGAGGCACGAAGAAGTCATGGCACAAATGACGATGATTCAAGCGATAAAAGACGCAATGCGCGTTGAACTGGAAAGAGATCCTAATGTAATTTTGTTCGGCGAAGACGTTGGCCATGTTGGTGGCGTATTCCGTGCTACGGAAGGATTACAAAAAGAATTCGGCGAAGATCGCGTATTCGATACGCCTCTGGCTGAATCTGCTATCGGCGGACTTGCTGTTGGTCTTGGTGTTCAAGGCTTCCGTCCGATCGCTGAAATTCAATTCGTAGGCTTTATTTATGAAGCGCTTGACCAAATTTGCGTGCAAGCAGCCCGTATGCGTTACCGTTCCGGCGGCCGTTACAATTCACCAATCGTATTCCGTACGCCTTTTGGCGGCGGGGTAAAAGCGGCTGAGCTGCATACGGATGCACTCGAAGGCCTACTTGTTCAAACGCCAGGTATTAAAGTTGTCGTTCCTTCCAACCCTTATGATGCGAAGGGACTGCTCATTTCCGCGATTCGCGATAATGACCCTGTCTTCTTCATGGAGCATCTGAACTTATACCGCGCATTCCGTGCAGAAGTACCGGAAGGCGAATATACCATTGAGCTTGGTAAAGCGAACGTTGTTCGTGAAGGCTCCGATGTGACGGTAATTACTTACGGGGCTATGGTTCACACTTCTGTGAAAGCCGCTGAAGAGATCGAGAAAACACAAGGCGTAAAAGTTGAAGTCATCGATCTTCGTACGTTAATTCCGCTGGATATTGAAACGATTGTAAATTCAATTAAGAAAACAAACCGTGCGATTATCGTACAAGAAGCGCAAAAAACATCCGGTGTAGCCGCAGAAGTAATTGCACAGATTAATGAAAAAGCGATTCTGCATCTGGAAGCTCCTGTTTTGCGTATTGCTCCTCCAGATACAGTTTATCCGTTCGCACAAATCGAAGACGCTTGGTTGCCTAGTCCAGCAAGTGTCATTGCAGGCATTAATCAAGTACTCGAATTCTAATCACAGTCGAAGGTAATAGGAGGTTGTGCACGTGGCTTTGTTTGAATACAAGTTCCCAGAGCTTGGTGAGGGCATTCATGAAGGCGAGATCGTAAAGCTGTTGGTTAAAGCGGGTGACACCGTAACAGACGAAACGATTCTTATGGAAGTACAGAACGATAAAGCGGTCGTTGAAGTTCCATGTCCGGTTGAAGGTAAAGTTGTTTCTGTAGCCGTTAAAGAAGGACAAATTTGTAATATTGGCGAGCTCGTTATGACGATTGAAGTGACAGGCGAGCTGCCTGCTGAGTCGATGCATCACAAGAGCGACAGCCACGCTGCGCCAGCTGCTACAGCTGTTGCGGTAGCACCAGCACCTGCAGCAGCGCCTGCGGCGGCTGCTCCAGCACCGTCATCAGTGCCAAGCGCTGGCGCAGGCCGCGAAGTGCTTGCGACGCCTAGCGTGCGCAAGCTGGCAAGAGAGCAAGGCATCACACTCGCAGAGGTGACGCCTACAGGTAAGCACGGCCGCGTAACACGCGAGGACGTGCTTGGCTTTAACGGAGCTGCGGCGGCAGCTCCGGCCGCAGTTGAGCCAGCTGCGTCATCAGTAGCAGCTGGCGGCACGACACCTGCGGCTGCGCAGCAGGTTGTCACAGGCGATCGCGTTGAGGAGCGGGTTCCGTTCAAAGGAATCCGGAAAGTTATCGCGAACGCTATGGTTAAATCCGTGTACACGGCTCCGCACGTGACATTGATGGACGAAATCGACGTATCAGCACTAGTCGCACTGCGTGAGCGCACGAAGCCGCTCGCCGAGAAAAAAGGCGTGAAGTTGACTTACCTGCCTTTCATCGTGAAAGCATTGGTCGCGGCTTGCCGTCAATTCCCAGCGCTTAACGCAATGATCGACGAAGAGAAACAAGAGATCGTCTACAAAAAGTACTACAACATCGGGATTGCAACAGATACAGATAACGGATTGCTTGTTCCTGTTATTCATGATGCAGACCGCAAAAATATATGGTCGATCGCTTCTTCGATTAAAGACCTTGCCGTTCGCGGTCGCGAAGGCAAATTGGCTCCGAACGAAATGAAAGGCGGCACGATCTCCATTACAAACATTGGCTCCGTAGGCGGTATGTTCTTCACGCCAGTTATCAACTTCCCTGAAGTTGCGATCCTGGGTGCAGGCCGTATCACGGAGAAACCAGTTGTGAAAAACGGACAAATCGTTGCAGCATCGGTTATGGCGCTTTCCTTGAGCTTCGACCACCGTATCGTGGATGGAGCGACAGCACAAAGCTTCCTGAACTACATCAAACAGCTTCTGGCTGATCCAGAGCTTCTCGTCTTGGAGGTGTAACAGCATGGTAGTAGGAGATGCTTCTTTAGATATTGATTTGTTGGTCATTGGTGCAGGTCCCGGCGGTTACGTAGCTGCGATCCGTGCTGCTCAGCTTGGGCAAAGTGTTCTGATTGTTGATAAAGCGGAATGGGGCGGCGTGTGCTTAAACCGCGGCTGTATCCCATCCAAAGCTTTGATCTCTGCAGCTCACACCTATGAGCATGCACAGCACGCTGATAGCATGGGTATCTCTGTGGAGAACGTGAAAGTAGACTTTGCAAAAGTACAAGCATGGAAAAACAGCATTGTTGCGAAACAAACGGGCGGCGTTGGCGCGCTGCTCAAAGGCAACAAGATCCAAACGTTCCAAGGCGAAGTGATGTTCATCAATGAACATGAAGCACGTGTGTTCAACGATGCAGAAGCCCCTCGCTACCGCTTCAAGCACTGCATTATCGCGACGGGTTCCCGTCCGATCGAGCTGAAAGCATTCCCATATGGCGGAAGAATCATTTCTTCCACAGAAGCGCTGAACTTGCCTGAAATTCCGAAAAGCATGGTCGTTATCGGCGGTGGCTATATCGGAATCGAGCTAGGTCAAACCTACGCGAAGTTCGGTACAAAAGTGACTGTGCTTGAAGGCTCCGATCATGTGCTTCCAGGCTTTGAAAAAGAATTTACGAAACTTGTTGCACGCAGTCTGGATAAAGTCGGCGTAGAGGTTCATACCGAAGCTCTGGCACAATCCTGCACGAAAACGGAGAACGACGTTACCGTCACGTTCACAGTAAAAGGCGAAGAAAAGCAAGTGACAGCGGATTACGTATTAGTAACTGTCGGTCGTCGTCCAAACACAGATGGCGAGCTTGGTCTTGACCTTATTAACTTGAAAATGACAGATCGCGGTTTAATCGAAGTCGATAACCAAGGCAGAACGAGCATTCCGCATATTTTCGCAATTGGTGATGTTGTACCTGGTCTTTCATTGGCGCACAAAGCTTCCTATGAAGCTAAAGTGGCTGCGGAAGCAATCGCGGGTCACTCCAGTATCGTAGATTACAAAGCAATGCCTGCTGTTGTATTCTCAGATCCGGAAATTGCTGGTGTAGGTTTGAGTGAAACTGAAGCGAAAGCACAAGGCATCAATGTAACAATTGGTAAATTCCCTTATGCAGCAAACGGTCGAGCTAACTCTTTGAACGCGGGTCAAGGCTTCGTGAAGCTTGTCGGAGACAAAGAAACAGGCCAACTGCTTGGTGGTCAAATCGTTGGTCCAGAAGCATCTAACTTGATCGGTGAGCTTGCTCTTGCGGTTGAGATGGGCGCTAACTTGGAGGACATCGCACTTACGATTCATGCACATCCAACTTTGACAGAAATGATCATGGATGCCGCGGAAGGTGCGCTTGGTCACCCGATTCACCAACTCGGTAAATAATTAGCTTTTATTCCTATAGTTTCTCTTACCTTTAGATAAAAAGTCCCGAGAGTTTGGCATTAGCCGCTCTACGGGACTCTTTTTGTTTTTATTCTTTGAATCTGGGATTTTTGATACCTTGCAGCAGCTTCTCCACCGTCTTGACGATTCGTGCACTGCGTGTTTCCTCACGTTTGGCTTCTGTAATCCACTGCACGTATTCCTTGCGGTTGCTGTAGGAAAGCGTTGCAAAGAAATCAGCTGCTATGGGATTCACGCGAAAAGCTTCTGCGAGATCATCCGGGACAATAACAACTTTCTCACCAGTTGCTGATTCCGCATTAGTACTAGTAGTAGCCCGGTTAGCTAATCGCTCGCTGCGCGGCGTCTTCACGAGGCCGATAGGGCGAAACCGCATAGCTGACCACGTCTCGTCGATGGACACAAGACTCACGCCTTCAAACTGCAAATCGGTGACCGTTTGCCAGCCAGAGTCGCGATTGATGTCCGTTTTTAATTTTGAGGTTCCTTTGGGATAGTTGATCCACAGCATGCCCTCAGGTGTTACGGCCTTAATGGCTTTGGGAGCCAACTGCTGGACCTCAGTAAGCGTGTGGACGAATACCTGGACAAAATCATAAGCCATAGTAGATTCTATTTGATCCGTCACCAGAACGCCTTCAGGATAGGGTTTCAGCATGTCGAGATACCCCTCTGGCGCGTTCATAATGAGTGCTCGTTTACAACTTCCTAAACGTAGCTTCTTAGCGAGCGCGTTTTCCACGGAACTTCCTCATTTCTTTATGATTTAACCAATTCTTCTTGCAAAATCTATCATAAAATCAGCCAAAGCCTGACAGGCTTCGAATGGAACGGCATTGTATGCCGAAGCACGCAGACCTCCGACGCTTCGATGACCGGCCAAACCTTCAAAGCCGTTTGCCTCTGATTCTTCGATAAACTGACGCTCGATTCCTTCATTGGCCAACCGCCAAGTGATATTCATATGCGAACGATTGTTAACTTCAATGATTCCCTTGTAGAATCCTTCGCTATGATCAATAACATCATAAATTAGGGCGGACTTTATGCGATTAAGCTCTTCTAATTGCTCTACGCCGCCTTTATTCACTACCCATTTTAGCACCAAATTCATCATGTAAATGGCGTGAACAGGCGGCGTGTTGAACAGCGACTTGTTTTTGGCGAACGTTTCATAGCGCATGATCTCAGGGATCGTCTTGGACGCTTTCTCCAGCCAGTCTTCGCGGATGATGGCAACTGTAACCCCGGCGGGACCGAGATTTTTCTGAGCGCCAGCATAAATCATGGAAAACTTTTGCAGATCAAGCTTTCTACTTAGTATCTCACTCGTCATATCGGCTACAAGAGGCGTGCTCCCTACTTCCGGAATTTTGTTGTAACGGGAACCTTCAATCGTGTTGTTCATGGTGATGTGAATGTATGCCGAATCAGGTGCTAGTTGGTCTGCTGATAACTCAGGGATACTGCGCCATTGCTGGTCTTTGGAGCTTGCCGCGATATGTGTGAGCCCGACATAAGAAGCTTCATTGTAAGCTTTTTCCGAAAAGCTCCCCGTCAATACATAATTGGCCGTTTGATTCATGTTTAAAAAGTTTAACGGAAGTAGAGCGAACTGTGTGCTCGCCCCACCACCCATAAAAAGCACTTCATAACTGCTAGGCAGGCCGAGCAGATTCAGAAGAAGCTGTTGGGTTTCCTGATTCAGATCTTCAACCGTGCGGCTTCGATGAGACATTTCAAGAAGTGAAATACCCGTCCCTTGATAGTCCACAAATTGCTCTTGTGCCTCTTCAAGTACTTCCAAAGGCAGTGCAGCGGGTCCTGGGTTAAAATTGTACCGTCGTTTCGTCATTTCTAATTACCTCCCGTATGAATGTGGTAAAACGGCTGTGGCCCTGAAAATAACAAAAAACGCCCTCATCCGATTGGGACGAGGAGCGTTTGCTCGCGGTGCCACCCAATTTAAGAAACATTCTGGTGAATGCTTCTCCACTTGGTTCCGCGGTAACGGGCGGTGCCGGTTAACTTAGAATGACTGACTTTGCTGGGCGCAAAGGGTTGTTCTTGGCGAAAACGCCTCCGAGTTGGAATCTCTTCATAGGCACGATCAGGTATGGATATTGACTAGAAGTATAAGCCTATTTGTAGAAAAGGTCAATCGTTTTTGGAGAGTTTTGGTGAATGTGACGGATGTAAGCCGTAAGCCGTTTTTCTTATATTTGTATGTTTGGAGTTTGAGCTAGCTTTAACCAGAAGAAGCGACTGTGGTTGTGGTAAACCTGCAATTGTACATGCTTTTTTTCTTTGAATAGCTCCTATTCGCACATTCCTGCAATTGCGCAGGCTTTTGCTGTCTTTTTTTAATTTCAGGATGGAAAAGCTAAAATTCCAGCATAATAGCAGACTTTTCCTCTTTTCAAACGATTTTAGCAAAAATATCTGCACTTTCGCAGTTATTGTGAGCCGCTGAATAATCGTTCTCCTCGTACGTTGGTGAAGCCCTAAGGGGATCAACTGCTTAACACTAAAGCCCCATGTACACCAACGAACAGCAAGTAGTCCCTTACAAAGGAACCTGCAAATACTAATCGTGTAGTTAAAGCCTAATAAATTGAAATAAACAACTTCAACAGCGCTTGGAACCCACATCCCTTCCTATACACGAAAGAATGGGTTACACCAAGGACCTGAGGCAGAGCTGAGGTTTTTTCTTGTACGAATAACAGATCGTCCACATAGAAAGTGAAAAACCGGCGTCGGTGTAGTACCGACGCCAGTTAGCTCCCTAAGTGCTTTTCAGCTGATTGTTTCCAATTACTTCACTGTCTTATTATAAGTGCCAATTTTCTCCGTAATGCTCTTCGCAGCAGCATCAAGCGCTTCCTTCGGCGCCTTCTTACCTGTCAAAGCTTCTTCAACCGCTGTTTCTACTAGCTGGCGCGCTTCTGGGAATACACCCATGACAGCACCTTGTGTGGCTTTATTAGCTTTTGTATTGTGCAGTTGATCAATTGCGGTTTGGAATTGCGGATATTTGGCAAGGTTATCCTTAACCAGCTGCTCGTCGTAGGCTTTCTTTGTAATTGGGAAGTAGCCCGTGTTGACGTGCCACCAAGCTTGTGTTTGTGGAGTTGTCAGGAATTTAATGAACTCCCATGCGCCTTTTTGCTCAGCTTCGGATTTGTTGTTTAAGATGTAGAGACTTGCGCCACCGACAACAACACCGCCATCCTTCGCATCAGCTGGTTTAGGCAGAGTGCTGGTTCCGACTTGGAATTTACCGTCAGCGCCGCTCACGATCCCGCGTAGTGAAGCTGTGGAATCCAATGTCATAGCGACTTGGCCAGCCAAGAACGCTTTCTTCGTATCATCCGTCTTGCGTCCAAGGTTAGTAGCTGTTTTGTTGTCGACCATTTGCTTCCACCATGTCAATGTCTTCACGCCTGCTTCACTGCCCACCAAGGACTCCGTAGCAGCAGCCGTACGACCGTTACCATTGTTAAGGTATTCAGCACCTTGTCCAGCAAAGAATTGCTCCATGAACCAACCATAGATGGCGAAGGAAGCGCCTGCTTTACCGTCTTTGCTTAATGCTTGAGAAACCTTGGCGACGTCTTCAAAGGTCGTTGGCGGCTTTTCAGGATCAAGTCCGGCAGCTTTAAACATGTCTTTGTTGTAATAGAGGATCGGATTCGATGTGTTGAAAGGCATGGAATACAGTTTGCCATCGAATTTATAGTAATTCAGAATGTTATCTTCCAGCTGGGAGAGGTCAAATTTATCAGCGTCGACATACTTTTGTACGGGTGTAATAGCCTTGGAGTCGATCATGAAACGGGAGCCGATTTCGTATACTTGAATAAGGGAAGGACCGCTTTTGGTATCCATAGAAGCTTTCATTTTATTTAAGCTTTCATCGTAAGTACCTTGAAAAACAGCTTCAACTTGAACATCTTTTTGGGAAGAGTTGAAGTCAGCAACAAGCTTATCAACGGCTTTGCCAAGCTCACCGCTCATGGAGTGCCACCATATAACTTTAACCGGTTCAGCCGATTTTTTTGTGTCTGCGGCTGTAGGAGAAGCGGATGATTTAGTATCTGTAGTACTGCCTGATGTCGTTGTTTCAGCTTTGCCGCATGCACTAGTCAATAGCACCATGAGTGCTGTTAGTGCGATCGCAGAACTTCTCATTTTCAATGTCTTCATTGTTTTCGTTTCTCTCCCTTATCATTTCTATAATTTATGGAAATCTGGGTCAGCTTATTGCTGAACAGAGCAGCCATCTTGCATGGGATTAGCCTTTCACAGCACCAGCTGTAAGACCTCGAACGAGCTGCTTTAATCCGAGTACTAAAAGCAATAGGGAAGGCAGCAAGATTATAGTTACTCCTGCTAAGACTAAGTTCCAAACGGTTAATTCTTCGAATTGGAGCATGGCGATGCCAATTTGAACTGTTCGCATGGCCTCGCTGTTCGTGATGAGTAGCGGCCATAAGTAACTGTTCCACGAGCTAAGGAATGCATAAACGGCAAGTGTAGCAAGTGCTGGGCGACCTAGGGGAAGCACAATTCGAAAAAAGCAGCGGAAATGTCCGCAGCCATCAATCCGCGCTGCTTCGAACAGCTCTTTAGGCAGCTGTAAGAAAAATTGGCGCAGGAGGAAGGTGCCAAAAGCAGTCGCTAGGAATGGAACGGTTAAGCCCTGAATGCTATCGAGCCAGTCCCATTTTTTGACCGTCAAATAGTTTGGAATGATGGTGACTTCCCATGGAATCATCATGGTGGCCATAAATATCGCGAAGATAGCAGCTTTTCCCTTGAATCGAATATTAGCAAAAGCATAAGCGGCCATACTGGATGTAATGAGCTGTCCAGCCGTAATGATGATCGAGACGATTAAACTGTTGGCAATAAATTTACCGATAGGAACTAATTTGAAAACAGCAACGATACTGCCGATATAAAAGCTGCTCGGCCAGAAGCGGGGCGGATAGGCCGATGCTTCCTCAGGTGTCATGAATGCTGCGGTAAACGTATAAAAAATAGGGTACAGCACAAGTGCAGCTAAAATGATCAGCAGTACATAAACAAAGCTATTTTGTAATCGATGGGTCATTGATAGTGCACATTCCTTTCAAAAACTTTAAATTGCAGGGCGGTGAAAATAAGGATGATCGTAAACAAGACAAGGGCTTGAGCACTACCCGTCCCGAATCGGAAGTTGATAAAGGCATCCTGATAAAGGCTGTATACAAGGACATCTGTGGAATTAACAGGACCGCCTTTGGTCAAAATGTGAATCTGTCCGAAGGACTGAAATGCACCTATGATCGACACAATGGTGACGAAGAACACCGTCGGTGATAGCAAGGGGAATATGATTTGGATAAAGGTACGTAAGGGACCTGATCCGTCGATTTTGGCACTATCATAGATCTCTTCTGGAATTCCTTGTAAACCACTTAAAAGTACAATGTAGTTAAAGCCGAGATTCATCCAAACCGTCATCATAGAAACGGAAAGCAGTGCCCATCTTGGATCTGTTAACCAAGCCACTGGCTCTAAACCAACAACGCTAAGTAAGTAATTCAACATCCCGACACTCGGGTGAAATAGCATCATCCAAATCACCGCAGAGGTTCCTACGGAAAGAACAACAGGCAGCGAAAAGATGAATTGGAAGATTCTCATGCCCTTCAAGTGATTATGTGTAAGTGCGGCGAGTAAAAGTGCAAGAACGATGCCGGTTGGCACGGTAAGAAGTGTGAAAAGACCTGTGACTTCCAAACTTTTATAGAATCGCTCGGAAGTGAAGATAGCAATGAAGTTATCTAAACCAACGTATGAAGCAACTCTGCCTCTCGGATCAGTCTCATGAAAGCTCAGATAAAAGGTTTGAATCAGGGGGTAAAATAGAAAAATCGCAAACAGCAAGAGCGAAGGCAATAAGAAAACATAACCAAGCAGCGTTTCGGCCCATTTCTGGTTGATAAGCGCACGGGGAGGTTGCCCCACTTTTGCTGTTGGTTTGGTTGTTGTTGAAAGCGGCAAATCTCTTTCTATCGTATTCATTCGGTGCTCCTTCACGAACGTTATTAGACTAGTGCTTTGTTTTCTAGCTTAACGATGCTTTATTTGACCCGTGTTAAATAGAGAATAATAATTTGTGGATTTTTTCCACTCGTTTACTTAACCTTTACGATTGAATAGTGGGCAAGAACGAGTCATTTCATCTATAATTTGAGAATAGTAGAAGCTTACTAAGTTGGGAGTGTTAAATAATGAACAAAAATAAACCGATCGTAATTGGACATCGCGGAGCGGCTGGGGAAGCGCCGGAAAATACGCTAGCTTCTTTTGCATTAGCTGTAGAGCAAGGGGCAGAAGGTATCGAATTAGATGTACATATTACGAAAGATGGAGAGATTGTCGTCTGTCATGATGCTACGCTGGACCGAACGACGAATGGTTCCGGACTTATTTGCGAACACAATTGGAGTGAATTGAGGTCGTTGGATGCTGGGGCTTGGTTTTCAGAGGCGTTCAGGGGGGAACGGTTACCACTTCTGCGTGAAGTATTCGATTTATTGCCGCGGGGGTTCTTCATCAATGTGGAAGTGAAGCATGCTTATGAAGGGCGAATGGAGAAGGCGTTGCTAGCATTTTTGCGTGAAAGTGGCAGATTAGAAGACGTGGTCATCTCATCCTTCGATCATAAGGTGATTCGTCGTATTAAGCAGGCTGAACCTGAGGTGAAGGTAGGGTTGTTGTACGCTGCAAACCTTATTGATCATTCAGCATATGCTGCGCAAATGGCTGTGGACGTGTTTTCGCTGCATCCTCATCACCATTGCATAGAACAAGATGATGTTGCAGCGGCAGTAGCCTCTGGGCTTGCTGTTTATCCTTATACGGTGAATGACTTGGCCGATTATCGTAGAATGATCGCCTCCGGTGTTTCCGGAATAATTACTGATTACCCAGCTAGGCTTAGGGAGCTATTGAACCTATAGTATGGTAGAATATGGGTATCATAGTTTGGAAGGGGAATCGTATGAGCGAGATCAGCTTAACTCAAATTGGGCAAATCTCAGTAAATGCAGTTGACATTCCTAGAGCCGTTGCTTTTTACCGCGACACATTAGGCATGAAGTTTTTGTTTCAAGCTTCTCAAATGGCTTTTTTTGAATGCAATGGCATTCGATTGATGATTGGCCTACCTGAAAAACCTGAATTTAATCATCCTGGCTCTGTTATTTATTATAAGGTTGAGGACATTAAGCAGGTCTATGAGGCTTTTCTCGAACGAGGTGTGTCCTTTATTAGTGAACCGCATGTGGTAGCTAATATGGGCAGCTTCGATATTTGGATGGCTTTTTTCCGGGATACAGAGGGAAATACTTTGGCGATTACCAGTGAAGTCCCTACTGGAAATTAAAATGTTTTTAGAGAGAGACTTATGCAGTTGGATGCATGGGTCTCTTTTTGTTGAAATAGTTCATTTTTTTTGGAACGTACGTTCGAATTTTAGCGATAGACTCGGAAACCGTGCTTTCGGCTAGAGGTGGTTAAGCTAAGCACGGAATCTGAGGATAAAGTAAACGGGAGCGGCGGTGAGGTTGGAGGATGTGAGCTGAGAAGCGATATTCGCAACAATTAGAGGAACGAGAGGTCGCTATTTTGATGTTTTTGACGAAAACAACCAAGTTGCGGAACGTCAGTTCGCTATTTTACTCAAAACCTTTTCAATCAAGTGGAAAAAGGGGAAATAGCGGATTGTCGTTCCTCTTCGAGCCGGAAAACGGCTAATTATTCACAAATAGCGAACTGACGTTCCGCATAATAAGCAAATAGATCTAAAATAAACCATCGATCCCTTCAAAGAAAGGAAGTTTGCTTGGAAATAAGCAAATAACGCCTCATCTTCAAGACGTTAGCGTCATAGAAAATAAATCCTCCAAGAGCGGGTACTACGCAAAGTTAGTACTATCAGATTCCAGGCAAATGCATACAATGGAATTATGATCAGGTATTAAGAGAAGCCCAATAGCTTATGCGTACGACCCCAGTTTAGCTAAAGCAAAGCTCAGCCGATGCTTACGAAGATAGCTTTGCTAAAAGCAAAGCTCTTAGGAGGAGTCCCAATGATCAAATGGTTGTTTGTTGCTCTGATAAAGATGTTACTTCCCCTATTGCGTCCAGTTTTGATGACAAGCTTTAAGGTCAAAGTTAGAGGGATGGAGCAGCTCGATTTGACAGAGAAAACGGTGCTTATTCCTAATCACGTATCTTTACTGGATGCTGTGTTTTTAGCTCTGATACTGCCAAAAGAAGTGGCATTTGTTGTAAACACCAAGATTGCAAAGCGGTTTGCTTGGTTGCTCCTTTTTCGGACGAATATCGCGGTAGATCCTTTGAATCCCTACTCGGTACGGACTATGCTCAGAACAGTGCAAAGCGGAACCCCGCTTGTTGTTTTTCCAGAAGGACGAATCACAACTACCGGTGGCATGATGAAGGTTTATGGTGGGATTGGCTACATTGCCCTGAGATCTCAGGCTCGTATGGTGCCGGTTGCGATTAATGGCCTTGAGCATTCGAAGCTATCTTATCTTCGCGGCAAATTGAAGCAGTTCTGGTTTCCGGCAGTGAGCATCACGTTTGGCGAAGCTTTTCAAGTGCCCATGAGTGAACAGATCTCGAAGCGAATTCAGAAGGAGCGGGCAACAGATATCATTCGCAGCCGCATGCTGAATCATTTGCTGGAAAGCCGAATGAAGCCTGAGCTTAATTTATTCAACGAGATGCTAATAGCTGCTAAACTTCTTGGCAATTCTACGGTAATTTGTGAAGATATCATAAGTGACTCCGCTTTAACATACCGCAAATTACTGCTCACAACGTATACGATGGCAGGGCTCCTAAAGCAGATTCTTAAAGAACAGAACCGAGCTGCCGTTTTATTGCCTAATGCTGCTGCACATGTAGTCACCTTATTTACATTATTCCGATTAGGAGTAACACCGGCGGTATTGAATTATTCGGCTGGTAAGCAGACGATGTTGGATGCTTGCGAAACAGCCGCTGTGGAGACGATTATTACGTCCAAAGCGTTCATCGACAAAGCGGGACTCGCCGATTTTATCCATACCGCTAGCGGTGCTTTCAAGATTGTTTATCTCGAAGATGTTAAACAAAGTATCACTTTTAAACATAAATGTGCCGGTATTTTTCAATATATAAGGAAAGTTCACGGACCAGTGGGCTCAGGAAAGAACGAGGTTGTTCTTTTTACATCAGGCAGTGAAAGTAAACCGAAGGGGGTCGTCCTTACACACCGCAATGTGTTTGCAAATATTCAGCAGGCCAAGGCTGTAATTGCCTTTAATGGATCAGATATTGTGCTTGGCGCGATGCCGATGTTTCATTCCTTTGGCTTGACGGCAGGAACGATGCTGCCCATTCTTTCCGGTATGAAAGTGGTTCTTTACCCTAATCCCTTACACTATAAAGTCATTCCGGAGCTAGTCTACGATCGTAATATTACGATTCTGTTTGGGACTTCAACTTTTCTATCGGCTTATGCGAGAACCGCACATGCGTATGATTTTGCCCATTCACTCAAATATGTCGTGGCAGGTGCTGAGAAATTGAAGGAGGAGGTCCGTCAAACCTGGTCGGATAAATTTGGGATTCGGATTCTTGAGGGATATGGCACAACAGAGACAGCGCCTGTCATTTCGCTTAACACACCTATGTACGCAAAGAAGGGTACAGTGGGGAGAGTGCTGCCAGGTATGGAATACCGTTTGGAAAAGGTGGAAGGAATTGAGTTTGGCGGTAACTTGTTGGTGAAGGGACCTAATGTGATGAAAGGGTATCTCATTCATGGTCAAGGATTCGTACCTTGCCCAGAGTGGTATAGCTGCGGGGATGTTGTTCAAATAGATGATCATGGGTATATCTCGATTCAAGCAAGGCTGCAGTCTTTTGCCAAAATTGGAGGGGAGAAAGTGTCACTGCCGATGGTGGAGGAACTTGTGACTGCAAGCTTGCCGCCTCAGGCGATATGCGCAGCGGTTAGTGTGCCAGATATGCGTAAAGGGGAACGGATTGTTGTCTATCACAATATCCCCGATGTCCAGCTTCAACAAATCAGAGAGTCGATGAAACAGCAGGGCCATCCCTCCTTCTACATGCCTTCGGAGATTCGTTATGTGGAAAAACTTCCTCTTCTAGGAAGCGGGAAAGTAGACTATGTGACGATCAAGCGATTGGCGCTGAAGGATGATCATGAAACCTAAAGGGAGCGAAATGTTATGAAAATGAATCCACTTCAGACACTGTATGTGACGCAATTTCTTTCCGCTTTTGCCGATAATATGATTCTCTTCATTACCCTGGCCATCATTAAACAAAATGCATTCCCTGATTACTATATTGGCGTTGTGCAAGCTTGCTTTCTTGTAGCTTTCGTTATTTTCGCACCGTTCGTTGGGGCCTTTGCAGATAAAAATGCGAAATCCCAGGTCCTTCTCATCGGAAACGCCATCAAAGCCATTGGAATTATAGCCCTGTTCCTGCATCTTGATCCTGCTGTCAGCTACGGAATTGTCGGGTTAGGTGCCGCGGTGTATTCACCAGCCAAATATGGCATTCTGCCTTCTCTTACGCATTCGGAAAGCGAGCTGCTGAGTGCCAATGCACGTATTGAGGGCTATACGATTATGGCTATTCTCATTGGTTCTGTGTGTGGCGGAGTATTGGCCAAAATCTCGCTAACTGGGTCTATTGTTGCCTGCTTCGCGCTATACTTTATTTCACTACTTTTAACGCTGCAAATTCCAAGAATTTCAGGCAATTCGAGCATTCGCTATGTCAAAGAGGCTAGGTCATTCCTAACGGATATGAAGCTCTTGTTAAAAGATCGCACGACTCGCTTTTCTCTTGTAGGTACGGGTTCATTCTGGATGACTTCTTCCGTTGTCCGGCTTGCAATTATTGCATGGGTGCCGGCACATTTAGGCATACAGTCTGTCGATCAGATTTCGATGCTCGTTGCGGTTACGGGCGTAGGTATTATGGTTGGTGCACTCATGACGCCTAAATTGATTCCAGCACGCAAATATTATAATTCCTATGTATTTGGGATTGTCATGATTATCAGCATATTGCTGTTCCCGCTTATTACTAACTTATATGTGACCATAGGTCTTCTGCTTCTCGTAGGCTTCAGCGGCGGCGTTTTTATCGTACCAATGAATACCGTGCTTCAAGATAAAGGACAGGGAATGGTGGGAGCTGGCAAAACAATTGCTGTTCAAAATTTCCTCGAAAATTCCATGATGCTCGCAGGTGTAGGCATCTATACACAAATATCCAAGGATGGTTTATCGCCTGACATCTCGATTACGGGAATCGCTGTTATACTCGCTGGCTTCGTAGGTTACCTGATTATACAACGTCAACGCTTGAAAATAGTCGTATAAGTTAACCTTCCTTCAGAGATGACCCGATAACGGTTAAGGCAGAAGGTACAATCTCGATTTGGAGCGGTGTTGATCCGGCGAATTCCCCGTCTGCTTGGATAAGTAAAGGAATTTGTGTACGAAGTGAAATCGATTTCCCTTTATAGAAAGAAACTGCGGGATGATGAATATGCTTGCCTTGATAAACGGTGAAAAGAATAGGCAGCAATCGGAATCGCCCTCTGCTTTGAATCACGATAACATCGGCTGCGCCGTCGTGAGGAGAGGCAGCAGGGCATATTTGTATGGAGCCTCCGTAAAAGGGAATATTGGCGACAGCTGCCAGCCACATGTCAGGTAGTTCATGAACTGTGCCGTCAACTTCTAACCATGCTGTGCAGGGTTGATAAGTGGCGAACACTCTTAGGATCGAGATAAAGTAAGATAACTTACCGAGTCCAATGCGATTGAGAAATTTTTTGTAGCCAGCCTCGTTTGTCAATTTGGCCACCATACCATCGAAACCTGCCCCAATGCTATTCACAGCAATCATTCCGCCCTTTGTACGCAGAAGATCAATTTGAACATTCTTCGTCTCCGATAACGCAGCTTCTAGAGCTTGTATAGAATGGGTAGGAATGCCATAAGCCTTGGCAAAATCGTTACCTGTTCCAGCTGGAATGACCGCAAGTGGGCAGTTTAGTCCAGTATTTTGCAGGTGCGATAACCCTCCGGCAGCCTCATGAATCGTTCCATCCCCACCGATTACGATCAGTTTATCGACTTGGTACTCTTTAACTAGTGCGATGGCGTGCTCAGTGGCTTCTCCTGCTTTTGTCGTTACTTTTACTATGTAAGCGATATCGTTTAACTGTAGATAAGTCTCTATTTCTCTCCAAATACTAGCTCCTCTACCATCCCCCGAAAGAGGATTCACGATAATTCCGATCAACTTCATTTTATTTAGCTCCGATCTAACCTGCAAATGGAATAAATTGTATGCATGATTTCTGTGATTTATGTGACTTATTACCTAATTTTGTCTTTACATCGATAACACTGTTTTGTAGAATAAACCGTAGGTTAATTACAAGACCTCAATGTAAGGTTTTGTCACATCATTCAAAATGAATGGTTTAGTTGCGTACTGGACAAGTAAGATCAGGTACAAGATTTATTACTCGGGAGGAGAACGGGAGACTTTGAAATTCAAAACGAAATTGCATTTGAGTAATTTGAAGAACGTAAGAAATATGAGAGCAAACCTGTCCATCCTTCGAAATCTTAAACTACGATTTAAACTGCTGCTTATGAACGCTATCGCTATTTTGTTCCTACTTATTGTAGGTATTACGGGCTATTTCTACATGGATAAGATGTCTAGTAATTCTACTAGAATGTACGAGGAAAGTCTGCTATCTGTCAAATGGATTAATCAATTGAAATCAAATTTTAATGAAACCGAAGCTAACCTGCTAGAGATGATGCTTTCGACCGATGTGAAATACAAAGTTAAATTAAAAGTTAAATTAGATGAAAACAGCGCCAAGAATAAAGAGCTGGTCACTAAAATAGCGGGAATTGCTTTAAGCAAAGAGGAAACTGACGCTTTTAAAAGCTTTGAGGAACTGAATCTGAAGTACCGTGAAGTTATAGTCAGTGCGATAGAACATGCGACCCAAAATAATCAAGTAGCCTACCAAGTGTATAATAATGAGGTATCACCACAAGGTGATAAAACGATTGAAGCGTTGGACAAATTGGTTCTGCTCAAAGAGTTTGCTGCTGAACAATTTCAGCATACAAGCACAGCAGATTCTGCAACGTCACATTGGGTCATTATCCTTACCATTGTGATCGCAATCATCGTAATGACGGCAAATGCACTAGCTTTAAATATGATTATTACAACGCCAATTCGCAGGTTGCAGGAGCATATGGAGAAAGCGGCGAGAGGTGATCTTTCTGTAAAAGGTGACTACCCTTACGGGGATGAGGTCGGTAAATTGACAGGCTCCTTTAATGTCATGACCGAAAGTCTGCGCAGCTTAGTGAAACAGATCGCTGATAATGCGCTGACACTCTCGGCCAGTTCCGAAGAACTTCTAGCGAGTTCGGAGCAAAGCTCCCTAGCAGCGAAGCAGGTTGCGACATCCAGCCAGAAGTTATCCGAAGATTTCGATAAGCAGTTTGCTGGTGTCAATCAAGCGAACGAGGCTGTTCAGCAAATGCTGACAAGTACGAAGCTCATTGATGAGTCAGCCCAAGAGGTAGCCGAACTCGCAGAACAAGCAACCCAAGCGGCACAAAACGGCAAACAATCCGTGGTGTCAATTGCCGGTCAAATGACGGAAATCTCCGATGCTGTTCGCGAAGTCAACGATGTGATTGAAGCATTAGGTAAAAATGCTTACAAAATTGGTGAGATTGTCAATGTGATCAACGAAATTTCCACACAAACGAATCTTCTCTCCTTGAATGCTGCTATTGAAGCAGCTCGTGCTGGAGAAGCGGGTCGAGGATTCGCTGTTGTAGCAGGAGAAGTGCGAAAGCTTGCTGAGCAATCTTCTTCGTCTGCACGCAACATTACGGATCTTGTCTCCACGATTCAAAGACAGATCAATCATGCTGTAAGCTCCATGCATGCTGGAGCAGGCAAAGTGGAAGTGGGATTATCGATTTCGGGGAAGGCGCAAGAATCCTTCGTCCACATCGAATCATCCGTTGAGAAAGTGAATGCGAAAGTGGAAAATGTGAATTTGAATATTCAACATCTTGTTGATGCTAATTTACGCATAGAACAAGTAATGGGTATCGTGAGTGCTGTTTCGGAAACAGGGATTTCCGTCAGTCAAGAGACATCAGCTGCTAGTCAGCAGCAGATGTCGACGACCGAGGAAATCGAGAATTCGGCCAAATCCTTGGCAGGATTGGCCGAGGAATTACAAATTTCCTTGCAGAAATTTACGGTGTAGAATGATGACCGCGGGCGGTTTGCCTGCGGTCTTTTTGTTTAGGCTGCCGCGGATACGAATGTATTATCGCGAAGGGAGCGCATGAAAGTGACTTGATTGTGAGATAAACACGCTTAAAATTGGATGATCCGTCGGGAACCTCCGTAATGTCTGCTGAGGCGAGAAAAGGAACATGTTACGTCCTGAGAGGTTTGGAAAAGGCTTCTCAGCTGCTGAGAGCAGACGAGTTTGCGGGGGTTGCAACCTGAGAAGGCAGAGAAGGCCGTTTCGGAGGCCTGGATGGAGTGAAAGCGGCGTGAGACGTCTAGAAAAGACTTCTCAGCTGCTAAGAGCAGGCGAGTAAGCGCGTTTTGCAGCCTGAGAAGGCAGAAAAAGCCGTCTCGGAGGCTCGAATGGAGCGAAAAAGGAGCGAGACGTCTAAAAAGGACTTCTCAGCTGCTGATAGAAGGCGAGTAAGCGTGTTTGCAGCCTGAGAAGGCAGAAATGGCCGTCTCGGAGGCCAGAATGGAGCCAAAGTCGCGTGAGAGGTCTGAAAAGGACTTCTCGGCTATTGATAGCAGGCGATCTAGCATGTTTTACTTACTGAGAAGGCAGAAAAGGCCGTCTCGAAGGCCTGAATGGAGCGAAAGCGGCGCGAGACGTCTGAAAAGGACTTCTCAGCTGCTGATAGCAGGCGATCTAGCATGTTTTACGTCCTGAGAAGGCAGAAAAGGTTGTCTCGGAGGCCTGAGTTTAACGAAAGCGGCGTGAGACGTCTGAAAAGGACTTCTCAGCTGCTGAGAGAAGGTAAGTTAGCAGGTTTGCAGTTTGAGCAGTAAGATTTTTGATTTGAACGGTATTATAAAGTTTAAGAGTTAATATTTAACTTGGTTATTTGCTTCCCAAATTGCCTGTGTATTCTCGTGAACTTTGTAAGCTCTAACGCATTTGGTCCCCTCTCCAGCTGGCTTAAGGAGTGATCTTTCAGACATCGATTTAAGAATGCGGCAGGCTTTTCTTGAATTGAAATGCAGCAACTTGCTTACGTCACTTGGCTTAAGAGCTCTTCCAATTGTTAAAGCCATTCGAATGATTTCCTTTTCTACGTAATCGATTTTAAATTCTGATAAAGATGTTCCGCCAAGGTAACGCCCCATAAACTGCTGTAGAGTTTGTTCACACATGCGGGGGCGATCTTTGACATCATCGTAGGAGAAGCGTAGAATCTTCCATCCATCGATAATGAGGTGATTTTGGCGATTGCATTGGTCGGCAAATTGACTCCTGCTTATTTGGGAAGAGTGCGCACCGTAACCATCAATTTCGATGGCTAATTTGAGGGAATGACGTAGAAAAGCGAAATCGAGGAATCGGGTGCCATCGCGGAAGTCTTTCACCTCATATTCGGGGTGCAGGTCGTTGAAGTTACCGAATGCTGGCCACCAAACCTGATGAAGAAATGCTTTCTCAGCATGGCCATGGCCTTCTTTGAGCCTTCGCGCTCGTTCCCCTTTTCTGATAGCTAGATGCTGAGATAGGTAATTTTCGTGTGCAGTGTACATAAGATCGTTCATTTGCTTAACCTCCCTAAGAATAAATAAGCCGCTTCTCGAGCTCAGCAAAGTGCTGAACTAGAAAAGCGGCGTGTGCTTCACTGCCGTATTTTAATATGTTTGTTTGAGCCTATGTACCTTATGTACTCGATGTCTACTGTCTAAACAGATATTACCATAACAACCTTAAAAGTGATAGTAGCAGCCCTACCTTTAGAATTTACGTTGACCGATGGTAGGTAACAAAGGCGTAGGGGGATAGCTAAGAAAAAATACTAAAATACATAGTGTAAACTATATTTATACATTGACATTCCGCACAATCTCGTATATAATAAATAAATTGATTGAAATGAACCATATAAACACTTAAAACCAAACCTCATTTACCCCACACGAACGATTAGCGAGAAGAAAGTAACCCCCTCTCCTTGTTTGTTTTTCTCCCAATGCGCAGCACAATTCAGCTCATTTATGGTAAACCCGAGGCAACGTCAAGTGTTTCGGCAGCAGGTGTTTGTTAAGCAATTCGTACTGGCGCGGTCATTGGAGCCGCAAGGATGGAAGAGAGGTAGGGCTTTCATTGTTTTGATTCCAACACATCAATTTTGCAATTTCATAGATATCAATAATAGCAAGTATAAGGCTGTTTTTATCTATTTTTGGGATAAGGATGGCCTTTTTCTATGGCAACAAAACAAAAATCGTTCCCGCCCTGACACCAGGAGTGAGAACGATTTTTTGCTTACTGGTGAAACCAGGCGCATTCCTTTACAATAAAAATTAACAGCGATATGTAAAGGATGGTTGCTATGATTTGGAATATGAATTGGACATTCCTCCTGCTGGCTATATTATTTGAAACAGTGGGAACGACGGCCATGAAGATGTCTTCAGGCTTTACAAGATTAGGTCCGGCTATTGTTATGGGCATCTGCTATATTTTGTGTTTCACTTTACTGACGCTGGCTCTAAAGCAGCTCGATGTCAGTTTGGCTTACGCGATATGGTCGGGTGTAGGGACAGCACTTATCACGATCATCGGTATCTGGTGGTTCAATGAATCGGTTTCCACACTGAAAGTAATTTCCATTGTTCTTATCATCTTAGGGGTTATTGGTCTACATATAAGCAGCAGCGGGGACGAAGGCCAATCGAATGCCGCGCAGGCGCAAAATTCTTCAACGGCAATAAACTCGGAAACGAAAAAATAGATGGAAGTGAGGAGCCATAAATGAGCGAACATCGTTTTGAACTAAAAGCGGAGTGGTCTGGAGGCTTGGACGGCACAGGTCACATTCGAACAGGTAACCTAGTTACCGCAATCTCTGTTCCAAGCCAATTAGATGGTCCTGGAGTCGGTACGAATCCGGAGGAGTTGCTGCTTGGAGCGGCAGCGACGTGCTATTTAATCACACTTAGTATGCTGCTGAAGCGTCTAGATATTGAATCGATCGAGCTGAACTCAGAGATATACGTCCATAGCAGTCCGGCGATGAAGGTAGATAAAATCATTCACCGACCCCGAATCGGTATCCCAATTCATACTTCCCAAGAGTTTACGGATAAAATAAGCAAAGCGGCCTATCGAGCTGAGCAGGCTTGTATGATCAGTAAGGCTTTAAAAGGGAATGTTGAGGTCATCGTGGAACCTGAGATTCATCAATTGATGGAGTAGAGGATTTTATCCCTACAGCATCCAATCCTATCCCTAGGATCATAAATTGCGGGTCATTTATAATCAATAGTAAGCAGTGAAAGGCGCCAACTCTAGGATGGTGCCTGATTTTGTTTGGAAGGAGTCTGCCATCGTCGATGAATTTGAACAAAAAAGTGTTTATCGGTTTTTTAATGTTCATTATTATCCCATTGTTCGTATTGGGCTCCGCTGTTTATACGGTATCTCAGCAGCTAATTGAGAAGAAGTACGGCGATTTGACCGAGGTCACGCTGCAGGCGATTTCCCGTAATATTTATTACATGTTCAAGGAAGCTAATTACTTTTCGGACTTTTGGATGGTTAAAGAGAGCATTCAGGGGATCTACCGAACGATCGATGAAGTGAAGCCGAATGAAGAAACGCTCTCGTCCTATGACTTGAATACCTTTGATACGCTGCTGCGCGGCTCCATCTTGACCTATTCACCTGTTCAATCTGTAGCGATTTATAATAATGCCGGCAAATCGTTTAGTGCGGGGCGCGGGGGTGGAAGCGCTTTGCCGTGGACAGCGCTGATGCAAAGTGCCGCATTCCAGCACATTCAGGAGTTGAACGGAAGTCCACTCTGGATTGGACCTTCCGAATATAAGGAATTCGGGACAGGCCGCGGAGAATTTTATCAAGCGAGAATGGTCAAAGATTTCTGGACGATGGACAACCGGGGGTTCATGCTGCTGAAGTTCAAATTCAATGAGCTTGATCAAATATTCAAATCATTCAATACGAATGAGGAAAGCTCGAAGCGTTATTTGCTCGTCAATAAAAGCGGACTTATTTTTTATGATAATAAGCAAAATTTAGAAGGTGCCAATGTGCTGCAGCTGCTGCCTGGAAAATTGGATCTGCAGCTAAATAATAACAGTTTCCAGGCGAATTTTCAGAATGAAAAAAGCTTAGTTTCACTCTACCATTTAAATATTAATCAGATGGGTGTTCAGGATTGGAGCGTCGTGTCGATCACCTCATGGAAATATGTGGCCGGGGAAATTGAGACGATTATGAAGCTAGTCGCTGGGATTACGTTCGTCTGTTTATTTTTTGCACTCGTGTACAATCTAGTTTTCGTAAGGAAAATTATTCAGTTGATTCTGCGAATGCTGTCATCCATGAAAAAGGTTGAGCGCGGCGATTTGACGACCCGCATGGTGGAAAGCGGTAAGGATGAAACATCCGCTCTCGCTAGAGGATTCAACAGCTTGGTTGTGCGTGTGGAAGACCTTCTAGAAGAAGTCAAACGTCAGCAAGACCGTAAAAATAAAGCCGAGCTCATGCTGTTGCAAGCCCAGATCAAGCCGCATTTTCTTTTTAATACACTCGAATCCATCAATGTGTTAGCGATCCAAAATCAAGGAAAAAAAGTCAGCCAAATGGTATATCGACTTGGGAATCTGCTGCGCATTGGCATGGAAAACAGGGAAGAGATTTCACTAAAGCAAGAGCTCGAGCATCTAAAAAGCTACCTCGAAATTCAGGAATTCCGCTTTGAAGATCAGTTTCAATATGACATTCAAGCGCCGCCTGAGCTGTTGGATTATTGCATACTCAAGTTAACGCTTCAACCACTGGTAGAGAATAGTTTGCAGCACGGTTTTGAACCCATTGATTATATGGGCATGATCTCCATAAAGGTTGTGGATGAAGGAGAACGGATTGCTCTTTATGTGACGGATAACGGCATCGGTATAAGTGCGGAGAAATTAGCTAAATTCCATTATAAAACAGAGCTAGAGACGCCATTTCACGAAATATTGGGCGTGAATGAAGAGCGAAGAGGTCTTGGTGTCAGCAACGTAGCTGACCGTATACGGATCCAATATGGCGAACATTATGGAATGTTCATCTGCAGTCAAGAAGGTCACGGTACGACGATGAAGATCGTGATCCCAAAAAATAAGGGGGAAGGCTTATGAGGCTAAAAGCGATATTGGCAGATGATGAGCCTAACATTTTGCGTAATTTGCAGGCGGTTATTCCTTGGGATGAACTGGGGATTGATATCGTAGGAACGGCCAAAAATGGTGTGGAAGCACTGGAACTTAGCAGTCAGCATGTGCCGGATCTAGTTATGAGTGATATTCGTATGCCGCTAATGGATGGGATTACGTTCGTTCAGAAGCTGCGTGATATCAATGAGAATTGTACGGTGCTTATGGTGACGGGGTATCAGGATTTCGAATATGTACGTTCGTTGATGCGAGTAGGCGTGAGCGACTACATTTTGAAGCCTATTAACTATGAAGAGTTAGAGAATTCTATACGCAAATTGGCGAATGAAATCAGAGTTAAGAAGCTTAGTGAGCAAGAGGAGCAGCAAAAGTGGGGCAAAATGAAAAATTTGGCCTATGAGAAGATTTTGCAGGACGTTTTGATGAATTATACGGAAATTACGCCGAATACGCTGCTTCCGATTGATGATATGGACTCGGAAACGTTGACCTATTTATTTACGATCATCGATGTGGATGATTACTCACAGAAATCATTGCCTTGGACAGAGCAGGAGCGGAAGCTTTGGAATTTCGCGGTACGAAATGTATTGCAAGACTCGTTAACAGACGAGAAATTGAAGTTCATAGTACTCCAGATCCGCGAAGGCGAATGGTGTGTCATCATACAGTGGGATGAAACCGAAGAAAGTAAGGCATTGGTGAAGTTAAATGAAATTGCTGCTCAACTGCAGCATAACGTATCACAATCGGTTAAATTAGGCATCAGTGTCGGCATCTTCCCGTCAGCAGTGAGACTGCGTCAACTCTCTGACGCTTATCGTAAGCTTCAGCGATTCATGCAGCTTAATCTGGGAAAGCAGGAATCCGTGCTGTTGTATAAAGAATCCAAAGAGCAGGCTGATGCGAACAGCTCCTTATGGTATTTGGTGGAGGAAATTGTAACCGGACTTAAACAGCTGAACCGTCTCAAAACGGAGGATGCCTTAAAGCGCTTGAAATTACTGCTTGAAGGTCTGTCTGACAGCTCTTTTGCCAGGGCCTATCAAATGCTGCATTTCCTCATTCTTCATCTGCTCCGCGAACTGCGAGAAATGAACTCCCTTGATTTTCAGGAGGAAGAACAGATCTGGTGTCAACTGGATAAGAGCGAAAGCATTCAACAATTGCTTCAGGTTATGGTACAGCTTGTAGCACTTGGACTGGAAGGGACGAATAAGAAGAAAAACAGCGAGCTGCTCATGACAGCGGCGAAGGAATACATAAGAACGCATTATTCGAATGATTTTGGGATTGAGGATATAGCGAGCTCCTTAGGCATTAGCTCCAGCTATTTTAGTTTATTGTTTAAGCAGCATTTTGGAGAAACCTTTGTTGAATATGTTACGAAACATCGGATGGAATTGGCGAAGTCGATGCTGCTCCACAGTGATAAAAGTATTACGGACATCGGAAAATCAGTGGGATACATCGAACGGCGATATTTTACCAAAGTATTTCAAAAGTTTACTGGCGAGATTCCATCGGAGTTTCGAGAAAAGCGCAAAGAAGCGAAGTAGAGAATTTTGCCCCTTTATAAGGAATTTGTAGGTCTTTAGGACATACAATTGATATTTTATACTTAGATGGCAAGCAAAAAGGAGATCAATAGAGATGAGAAAAGGAACGTTGATTTCGGTAGCAGCGGTAGTGGCTATGACGTTCATCGTGTCTGCTTGCAACAGCTTTACTTCAAACAAGGATCAAAACCTTCATGCTGGCGAGACTCAAGGCCCCACAGGGGTAAAAAGAGAGCCAATTCTGCTTACAATTCGTCATACGCAAGTGAAAGATACGCAGAAGAAGCGCTTCGCGATGCTGCAGGATGTCGTGAAAGCTACGGAGTCGAAGGTGCCTGGTTTGTCCATTACGTTAGATGGGGTGGAGGATAAGGTCAATCGCTTCGAGAAGCTGAGAGCAGAGATGGCCGCAGGGAATCCACCGGAAATATTCGATTTGTTTGGCGGAACGGATACGAAGGATTATGTCAAAGCGAATAGGCTGCTTGATCTTACGCCCATATTGAATGAGCTTGGATTAATCAATAAGTTTTATAGCTTCGAGGAGTTTACGGTTAACGGTAAAATTTATGGCATTCCGATGGCAGGGTACGTCGAGGGCTTGTACTATAACAAAAGGATTTTGGCGGATCATCAAATAAAACCGCCTCAAACGTGGGAGGAACTGCTCGCTGCTGCCGCGAGTTTAAAGGCCCAGAAAATAACACCATTTGCAATGGCGGCCAAAGATTCATGGGTCATTAACATGATGAGCAATACCATGTGGGTACGCACAGCCGGGCCAGATGCTGTTCAGGGCTTATTGGATGGAAGTAAACGATGGACGGATCCGGATGTTGTGAATGCATTTGAGAAATATCATACGTTGATTCAAAAGGGGTATCTCCAGGAAGGCAGCTTAGCACTGGCCTATGCCGAGCAGCAAAATAAATTTAGCAGCGGTGAAGCAGCTTTCATGTTCGATGGCAGTTGGGCGAATACGCCGCTGCTTGACCCTGAGAAGTCATCCATTGTAAAGGATGTAGGCTTCATGAATTTCCCAGCCATGGGAGGTCCAGGAGATGGTTATATCAATGGAGGATGGTCTAATGCTTATGGCTTCTCGAATAGAGTGACACCAGATCAGTTGGTGGCCATTAAGGAGTTTATTAAGCAAATGTATAACGAATCCATGCAAAAAAGACAGCTTGTCGAGGAAGGTATGCCGCCCGCCATGAAGCTGCAGGATACGAGCAATGTGAATCCTCTTATAACGGAAATTTTAAATGTGTTTGCTAGTAGTAAAGGTGCTTTCCCTGCATTTGACTCACGTATTCAAACGAAAGTTCGAGAAAAATTGGAGCGCGGTATGCAAGAATTAATAGGCGGAAGAACCGACCCTGTCTCCTTAATGGCGGACATACAGAAGCAGCAAGAGGCATCGAATAAGGAAGAAACCCATACCCAATAGTAGGATGAGATATGAATAAGATAGGAAGAAACCCATATGCTTATGCGCTTTTTACATTGCCGACGCTGCTGTTGTTCGTGATCTTTTTCTTATATCCCATGATCATGTCACTGCGCTATGGATTCACGGAGTGGAACGGAGTATCGCCGGCGAGATTTAATGGTTTGAATAATTTCATTACTGCTTTTCGAGACAAATATTTCTGGATTGCTGTTCGGAATAACTTGTATTTCATTGGTTTTTCTGTCGGCTTACAAATCCCTTTCATACTCGGTTTAGCGCTTCTGGTGAGCAAAGTTAAGCGATGGACTAGCTTTTACAAAACGATGATTTTCCTCCCGACGATTCTTTCTACAGCTGTGGTTGGCGTATTGTGGGGATTCATCTATCATCCTCAGGCTGGACTGCTCAATCAAGCTTTAGAAGCGGTAGGGTTAATGACTTGGCAGCATGTCTGGTTAGCAGAGGAAGCAACAGCGATGCTCTCTGTGCTTGTTACCAACGCATGGCAGTGGATGGGATTCTATGTCGTGCTGGTGATATCGGCGATCTATGCGATCCCCCAAAATATATTAGAAGCGGCTGAGTTGGATGGGGCGACAAGCCTGCGAGAGGCTTGGTCGATTACGCTTCCGCTGCTGCGTCCCGTTATCATGGTGATGATTTTGTTATCGATTACAGGAGCAATGAAAGCCTTAGACATCGTCTTTGTGATGACAGGCGGCAATCCGTATGGGATTACAGAAGTGATGGCTACGTATATGTACAAGAAAGCTTATCGCATTGGCGAGTATGGGTATGCAAACGGAATTGCCGTACTTATTCTCCTAGTAACCGGCATGTTAACATGCTTGTTTGGCTGGTTTACAAGGAAGCAGGAGGAGGTGCGATATTGAAAAGAATTCCTTATCGCCGTGCCTCCCTGCATGCTCTACTCATGATGTACATAGGCATTATTTTGTTTCCAATTCTTTGGGTATTGGACTCCTCTTTTAAAACAAATAAAGAAATCATCTCCTCGCCGTGGTCCCTTCCAGAGCGACTTTCTTTATCGAATTATGTGAATGCATGGACGGGAGCCCATGTGGGTCACTATTTTACGAACAGTTTGGTGATTTCTGTGATATCCGCGTTGGCAACGCTGCTTCTTGGTACGGCAACCGCGTACGCCTTATCGCGAATGGACTTTCCACGATTGAGCAAGCTCTTAAAACGTATATTAATGCTAGCGTTGTTAGTTCCCGCGGGATCCTTGCTTGTCCCTTTATATATACTGCTTCGCAGCTTGAACTTATACAACACACCGCTAGCCTTGATCCTGCCATATGTAACGATGGGTTTACCTTTGACTGTGTTTATTTTTAGTGCTTTTTTGAAATCCATACCGAGCGAGTTAGAAGAAGCGGGGATCATGGATGGATTATCGATCTATGGACTTTTGTGGCGAATCATTATGCCGATTACGATACCTTCACTCGTTACCGTTTTTATGCTCAATTTTCTTAGCAATTGGAATGAATTTATGATGGCCAATCTATTTCTGGCGAAGGAAAAGTTTAGGACGCTTCCTGTGAGCATGGTCGCCTTTTACGACCAATTGAATATGAACTACGGTTCGCTCTGTGCGGCCATCATGTTCAGCGTGATTCCGGTCGTACTGCTCTATTTTATTTTGCAGAAACGTATCATTGAAAGCATTAAATCTTAACTCACTCATTCAAGGAGCGTGTCATCATGTCATCTTCATCGCCTAATAACCAACACCCTTTAACTTTGCGTCAAAAAGTGGGTCAAATGTTTATTTGCGGTTTTGAATCTTTAGAACCCAACGCGTCCATTACCCAATTAATTGAGGAGTACGGACTTGGCGGTGTCATCTATTTTCGTCGAAATGTAAAGGATGCTCATCAATTAGCTCATTTGTCGGCCGAATTGCAAGCGATGAGTCTCCGCAGCGGCGGACAGCCGTTATTCATTGCAGTAGATCAAGAAGGAGGTATGGTTTCGCGTATTGAAAAGGGAGCAACTCTGCTGCCAGGGAACATGGCTTTAGGGGCTGCTTTTGCGCCCGCTGGTGTTTATGCCAGTTCCAAAGTGATGGGGAAAGAATTACGCCAAATGGGCGTGAACATGAACTTCGCCCCTTGTTTGGATATCAATAATAATCGATTAAACCCTGTTATCGGCGTGCGCTCTTATGGTGAAACTGCTGAGCTAGTGAGTGATATGGGCACACATGCGGTGAAAGGCTTGCAGGATATGGGCGTTATTGCCACAGTCAAGCATTTCCCGGGGCACGGTGATACATCAGAGGATTCTCATCATGACCTTCCCGTTGTGCCGCATAGCATGGAACGATTGATGGAATTAGAGCTAGCCCCATTCATTAAAGCGATTGAAGGCGGTGTAGATGCGATTATGACGGCACATGTCGTCTTCGCGGCACTGGAAGAGAATGATGTTCCATCGACGTTGTCGTATCGTATTTTAACGGAATTACTTCGTGAGAAGCTACGTTTCAAAGGGTTAATTGTAACCGACTGCCTGGAGATGAAGGCGATTTCAGAAGGGATTGGTGTGGCGGAAGGAGCCGTTCGTGCCATTGAGGCTGGATCGGATCTTATTCTGGTTAGTCATTTACTGGATCGCCAAGTATCTGCCATTGAAGCGGTTATTGCTGCGGTGGAAAGTGGACGGATTCCAGAGTCGCGAATTGATGAGTCTGTGCTGCGAATTATGACCTATAAATATAAAAGAGAGATTCGATATGATAGGCTAGCACCCATTCCGACAGAGCCGATCTCAACACCAGAGCATCAACAGCTTGCCAAAGAACTGAGCCGTAAAAGTATTACACGGGTTAAGGATGAAGTAAGTAAAGTGCTGAACCTGGACGAGCCGACAGTGGTCATTTGGACGGAAGTACAAGCGGGAACTGAGATTGATGAAGTTGTGGATCGGAGCGGGACACTAGGCAGTGCCTTGTCTGAGATATCCGGAAAGCCTATTCAGGAGATTTACTTAGGATTATATCCATCGGACTCGGAAGTAGATTCAGTTCTGGCAGCTTGTGAGGGTAACAAACAAATTGTCATTGTCACATACAATGCAACATTCTCAGCAGGACAAATCAGGTTGGTTAAAGAATTAGTTCAAAGGGAAGAGCTGTATGTTGTCGTGGCTGCCGGGAGAAATCCTTATGATTTACTTGAATTTCCAGAGGTAAAGACTTATTATGCTTGTTATGAAAACCGGCCGCTTGCGATGGTTTCTCTCGCAAATGTGCTGCTAGGGAATGAGAAAGCGGTTGGAAGGCTGCCTGTGACATTGTCGGAGGCGTATCCGATTGGTTGGAGGCTGGATTGATGGGGAGAGGGGAAAGAAGAGATGACACTGGAGCAAGACAATAAGCAGGATGTTTTCGTAAAGGATAACAGCATGGAGCAAGAAAAAGGTGCGAAAAACATCGGGGAAGAACAAGATGTTTTCGTTCGGGAGTACTTTGTTGGGGTAGATCTGGGAGGCACGAAGATGTTGGCCGCCTTGGTTGCGTACGATGGCAGCATCATCGCACGGGAAGAGATTCCCACCCTTGCGCAGCAGGGGGAGGTAGCCGTACTCGATCGGCTGGGCAACATGATCGAGGGGATTCTAGCGGCTGTGCCCGGCAGCCGCAGCGCTCTCCGCGGTATTGGCGTCGCCACCGCAGGTACGCTCGATACGGCGAACGGTGTCGTCACCTTCGCCACGAACCTCGGCTGGCGCGACGTCGCCGTCGCCGCCGTGTTGTCGGACCGCTTCGCTTGCGAGGTCCGGCTCGAGAACGACGCCACCGCTGCTGCGGCCGGCGAATGGCTGGCCGGCGCGGGCGAGGGCGCGCCGGATTGTATATTCGTGACGATCTCCACGGGGATCGGCGGGGGCATCATCTCCGGCGGCCGCTTGATCGCCGGAGTCAACCATAACGCAGGGGAGCTCGGTCACATTTCCATTGATGGAAATGGGCCGCGCTGCCTCTGCGGGAATGTGGGGTGCCTGGAGCTCTACGCGTCAGGCACTGCAATTGGCCGTCGCGGCGCCGAGCATGTGCGCCGCGTTGTTGGAGGCGACGGCGATGCAGCCGGCGCCCTGACGAGGCTCGCGGGAGGCGACCCAGACCGCGTCGATGCGCGGTTGGTCGCGGCCGCAGCCGCGGAAGGGGATGCCGATGCAAGCGGCATCCTGCGCGAAGCGGGACGAGCCCTCGGCATCGGGCTCGTGAGCATCCTCCACCTGCTCAATCCACAGGTGGTCATTCTTGGCGGCGGCGCTTCGCATATCGGCGAGCCGCTCCTAGGTCCGATGCGTGAGATCATCGAAGATCGCTGTCTGCCTTCGATTCTAAGTCCGGTCCGATTCGTCACATCCGCTCTTGGTTCCTCCGCAGGAGCTGTAGGCGCAGCACTGCTCATGTCGAGGGATGGGCGCTGAGTCATTTCATTTTATGACTGGTCATATGACAAATTGCACTAGACGTTAGACACCTTTTTCGTTACATTAGATGAGGTTTATGAAACTTTCTTGGTTCCGATTACGTCGGAATGAAGTTGACGTTTTATGGACCAATCTATTAACGAAGGGGTGTTTTTTTTCTATGTCACAAGCCGTATCTAATGCTGCGCCAACGATGCGTTCTTTTTTTGCCAATCGTTTCGTGCAGTCCATTATGTTATCGGGTCTTTTTCTCCAAATCGGGATTTGGATTCGTAACTTCGCAATTCTCCTCTATGTAACCGACATGACGAATAATGATCCTTACTCGGTTTCCTTGATTTCCGTTGCCGAGTTTGCGCCAATATTTATTTTCTCTTTCATTGGCGGTGCTTTTGCGGATCGATGGAGACCGAAGCTCACGATGGTTTGGTGCGATATTCTCAGCGCAGCCTCGGTGTTTATCATTATGATTACCCTGTATTATGGTTCATGGAAGGCGATCTTTTTTGCTACATTAGTGTCGTCCATCCTATCCCAATTCTCTCAACCGTCCGGGATGAAGCTGTTCAAGGTTCATGTGCATGAATCCCAAATGCAAATGGGGATGTCGCTGTTTCAATCCATGATGGCCATCTTTATGATTTTGGGTCCAATTATGGGGACTTTCGTGTACTATACTTTTGGAATCGAAGTCGCTATTGCAATCATGGGAATTTGCTTCGTGCTTTCAGCTGTTGTACTAACGTTTCTACCATCTGACCGTAAAGCTGAAAAAGGATCAGCAGGACCATCCACACATATTTTTGCTGAAATGGGCGAAGGTTTCCGGTATGTGCTGAAAAATAAAATGCTTGTCACTTTGGGAGGCTGCTTTGCCGTTGCCGGTCTTGCTATTGGTCTAATCAGTCCGCTTGGTATCTTCCTTGTTACGGAAAATCTAGGCTTGCCTAAAGAGAACTTGCAATGGTTTATGGCCACGAATGGCGTCGCGATGATTATCGGCGGAGGCTTGACGATGGGGTTTTCCAAAAAAATGTCGTCGCAAGCGCTCCTTATTCTTGGGATGTCCGTAAGTGTTGTTGCGTTTGCAGTCATTGGTATGACACATCTGCTATGGGTCGCACTTTTGATGCAATTTATGTCCGGTCTGGTCATGCCTGCGATCCAAATTGGTATCAATACCATGATTCTTGGCAACACGGAGGAATCGTTCGTGGGTCGTGTGAATGGTATTCTGAATCCATTGTTCATGGGAGCCATGGTCATCACAATGAGTTTGGCTGGAAGTATCAAGGCTGCCTTCTCGCTTGAAACGATTTATATAACTTGTGCAGCTTTGTTTCTAGTTGGGGTCTTCATTATGGTGCCTTCTTTGAAATATAAGCAACATGTGGTTTCGCAGCCGAGCAGTGAGTGATTCATAAACCCTCTCGAATGTCGGTGAATAAAGGGGCTGTCTCGAAAGTAGATCTACTTGAGGACAGTCCTGTTCTCTTTAAATTAGACTTATTCTCAAAAAAATAGCGGACAGTAAGGCTATACCGGCCAACTGTCCTTATTTTTTTGTATACAACTGCTTTCTTCCATTGATGGTTGCACGACACTTCCATTTTACCGAGGATTGGTTTCTTTTGGCTTCTTGGGGAGAGAACCCCGAAGGATTCGCCCGCGCGAGCGGAGCGTTAGCAAAGGAGATCAGTGTCTACATCTACCACTAAGTTCGTCTGCGTCGAGTCTTCTTCATGGATACATGCATCCGTTTACCAATGTTAGCTTCACTAAAGGGAACGTAGTGACGTTATTTACGCGAAAATAGCTCTAATTCAAGCAAACGAGGAACGTAGTGACGTTATTTCGTTGTTTTTAGCTTCAAATAGCTCAAATTTCATCAAATAACGCCTTCTCGTTCCGCCGATTCAATTTTTAGCTCATTTTAACCAATTTAGCGGCTTGTCGTTCCGTTAAGATCAACGCTGCCCCCCCCAAGGTTTATATAACCATTTTTATACGAAAATGAATGGTGGTGTCCGTCAGGCCATGTTAGTTGGGACAGCCCCTTTTGTGCAAGATCACCCGATTTCTGCTAGGATTATTATAAAAGAATGTTTAAAAGGTGTGTGAATGATGCTTCAGTTGTTCGTCGATATGATTGAGCGGGTTGGATTCCTGATTGCGCTCGCATTTGCCTTTTCTCGAAGTCGTTGGATGCGCAGTATTATGAGCTATCAAGGTACCAGGACCTATCAATGGCGATTTCTTTTCTTTTTCACGGCTTATGCGATTCTCGCTACCTACTCGGGTGTGACGGTTTCGGAGTACACGTATCGACCGGCACCCTGGATCGGTGAAGTTGCGCCAACAGCGGCCATAGCCAATGCTCGAACCGTTGGAGTCGTCATTGCCGGCCTGCTTGGCGGTGTGAAAAGCGGGCTCATCGTTGGTATCGCGGCCGGACTGCATCGTTACAGCTTGGGTGGATTCGTTGCCGTGGCTTGTATGATTGCGCCTATTCTACAAGGTATCTTGGCTGGACTCTGCCGCAATGCGTTAAAGAAACGCTTCCGCAAGGTGGCATCTATTCAACTCGCCTTTCTTGTTGGCTTCATGGCTGAAGCTCTGCAAATGGTCCTTATTCTTGCCCTCGCTAAGCCTTGGGGAGATGCTGTAGACCTGGTTTCACTCATAGGTTTGCCTCAAACTCTTGCTAACAGCATCGGTGTGGCGCTTTATTTCGTGCTTTACAACACGATGGAGCGCGAAGAGGAGCGCATCGGCGCGGAGCATGCTCACAAAGCGCTGCAAATCGCGGATATGACGATGCCGCTTTGGCGGCTGGAGTTCGATAAGGCGGTACGTGAAATCGCGAAGGTTTTGAATAAGGAAATGAAGGCAGTTGGGGCCTTTTTCAGCAAGAATGGCTCGGCATGGATAGCGGAAGGAAGAAAAACGAAGCATTGGATCGACTTGTTCATTTATATTCCGAATCATCCTTCGATCGGGCAATTTCGTTTGTATTTTGAACGAGAGCAGGATGATAACCCGTCTCGTAGACGAATGCTCACTTCACTAGCCGGCCTGCTTTCTCAGCAGTATGCGTTTGTCGAATCCGAGAGGCAGGCACAGCTGCTGGCCGATGCAGAGATTCGTTCACTCCAAGCGCAGATGAATCCCCATTTCCTCTTTAATGTGCTGAACACTGTCAAATCATTTATTCGCACCAAACCGGAAGAGGCCCGTCAGATGGTGATGCATCTGTCTAAATTTTTACGCAAAAACATGAGCCATAATAACCAACGCATGATCACCATACGTGATGAATATGAATTGGTTATGTCTTATCTCAGTTTGATTAAATCACGTCTGGGGGATCAAATGGATTTTTTTGCTGAAATTGATGAAAGCTTGCTGGATCATCAGATCCCTCCATTTACGATTCAGCCTCTTGTCGAGAACGCCATTGTTCATGGGATCAAAAATAAAAAAGGCATCGGTGTGATCAGGCTTACGGTGAAGGAGGAGCTTGACGACGGAAAGCTGCATGCGCGGATTACCGTCGAGGACAATGGAGTTGGTCTAGAAACTGAAAAGCTTAACAGTCATGGGGAACACGCCGGCATGGCCTTACGGAATATCGAGCAGCGTCTAAACTATCATTACGGAAGAGAGCATCCTCTTGAAATTGAGAGCAAGCCAGGAGAAGGTACAAAAATTAGATTCTGGGTGAGGTGATGGTCGGTGGGCTGGAATATCGTGATTGCTGATGATGAAGCTCCGGCAAGGGAGGAATTAGCTTATCTCTTGGAGCAGTTTGAAGATGTGGACAAGGTGACCCCGGCGACCGGCGGTATGGATGCGATAAAGAAGGTAAAAGAGCAAGCTCCGGATGTCTTATTTCTCGATATGGACATGCCGGATTTAAACGGGCTTCAAGTGGCGGAAATCGTCCTTGAGATCAATCCGCAGGTGAAGATTGTATTCTCCACTGCGTACGATCAATATGCCGTCCATGCCTTTAAGCTGCGTGCTTTTCATTATATGCTTAAGCCCTATGACGAAGAAGATTTAGCAATCGTCTTTCGAGAGCTGCGTAAAATTCGAATGCAGAACGGATCGGTCGCTATAATCCATCCTTCCTCCGGAATAACAAGTGTGAAATTAGCCCTAGAATTGGAGGAAGGCATTACCTACGTGTCACCCAAGGACATCATGTATATCAGCAAAGAAATCAAACATGTACAGGTTCATCTTCATGATAAAGCTTATAACGTATCCTATACATTAGTAGAACTGGAACAAAAATTGGAGCCATTTGGATTTTTTCGCTGTCACAAAAGCTATCTAGTCAATCTGGCATCCATTATCGAGATGAAGACCTGGGTCAACGGAGCATACAATCTGGTCATGGATGACGCCAGTCGAAGCAGCATACCCGTTAGCCGAAATTATGTGAAGCTGCTGCGTTTGAAACTCGAAATTTAACATCATAAGGCCCAAATCTGGCATGATGCGCTCCAGATATTTCGCTCGGAAACCAAACAAGCTATACTTCTTGTAAGCGCTAACAATCATGAGTCAAATGGAGGGGAATCAAGGGGATGACCAGTGGCGCTTATGGATGTATGGGCTCATTTTTGTGTTCAAACGAGAATGTAAACACTTACTGGGAGTGATAGATATGAAAAACAAATTAACTTCGTATGTGGTCTGGGGTGCGATTGCCGCGTTAGGTGCAGCTGGTTTTGCAATGCTCGCTCTTTCGAATGGCGAGAAAATTTCGGCCGTTTGGTTAATCATTGCGGCGATTTGTACGTATGCATTTGGTTACCGTTTTTATAGTCGTTTTATTGCTAAGAAAATATATGAGTTAAATGACAAACGGGCAACCCCAGCTCATGTTCATAATGATTCCAAGGATTATGTTCCGACCAATAAATATGTTCTCTTTGGTCATCACTTCGCGGCCATCGCCGGAGCAGGACCGCTTGTTGGTCCGATACTAGCTGCACAAATGGGGTATTTACCGAGCATTCTCTGGATTATTATCGGGGCCGTTCTCGCCGGCTGTGTGCAAGACTTTGTGACGCTTGTCGGATCCATGCGACGGGACGGTAAGTCGCTCGGGCAAATGGCCAAGGATGAAGTCGGTCGATTCAGCGGTACGTTAGCATCCATTGCAACATTAGCGATTCTGATTATTATCGTTGCTGTTCTCGGTCTCGTCGTTGTAAAAGCGTTAGCAGAATCTCCATGGGGCTTATTTACGATCGCCATGACCATGCCGATTGCCATATTCATGGGCTTTTATATGCGCTATATTCGCCCAGGTAAAGTGATCGAGGGTTCTATCATTGGTTTCGTCTTATTGATGATTGCTTTATGGTCAGGACAGTACGTAGCAGAAAGTCCGATATTGTCTCATATGTTCACCTTCACCGCTCCGCAAATCGCCATTTTAATGGTAGTCTATGGCCTCATTGCCTCCATTTTGCCGGTTTGGGTACTTCTTGCACCGCGTGACTATTTGAGCTCTTTTTTGAAAATCGGCGTTATCATCTTACTTGCTGGCGGCATCATGGTCCTTTTACCGGATCTGAAAATGCCGGCGGTGACGAAGTTTATTGATGGAACCGGACCAGTATTTTCCGGAAATTTATTCCCATTCTTATTCATTACGATTGCTTGCGGCGCGTGTTCCGGATTTCATTCCTTAATTTCGTCGGGGACGACCCCGAAAATGATCGATCGAGAAAGTCATGCGCCTTTTATCGGTTATGCCGGTATGGCCGCAGAATCCTTCGTCGCTGTAATGGCATTGATCGCAGCGTGTGCTTTAGAACCCGGCATTTATTTCGCGATGAACGCCTCACCGGCAGTGATTGGAACCGATCCTGTGGCTGTCGCTGCGAAAATCTCATCCTGGGGCTTCACGCTGACACCTGATCAGATTACTAGCACGGCCAAAGCAATCGGTGAAAAGACGATCCTTTCGAGAACTGGCGGGGCACCAACGCTTGCCGTAGGTATGGCTGAGATTTTTTCAACGTTCCTAAATGGAGCTAAGGCATTCTGGTACCATTTTGCCATATTATTTGAAGCTGTCTTTATCTTAACAGCTGTGGATGCAGGTACACGCGTTGGACGTTTTATGCTGCAGGATCTGATTGGTAACTTCTACAAGCCATTTGGCAAAACCAAAGATTTGAAATACAATTTCATTGCTTCGCTGCTCGTTTGTTCGGCATGGGGATACTTCTTGTATCAAGGAGCGGTTGATCCGTTCGGGGGGATCAATTCCTTATGGTCACTATTCGGAATAGCGAATCAAATGCTAGCTGCCATCGCTTTAGCTGTAGCGGTAACGATTATGATTAAAATGGGGAAAGCTCGCTATGCTTGGGTAGGTATCCTTCCGTTTGTGTTCCTCTCAGTGACGACATTGACCGCAGGCTTTCAAAAGGCATTCTCGAATAATGCAGCGATAGGATTTTTGGCGGCAGCGAAGAAATACCAAGCAGGAATTGACAAAGGTCAAGTCATTGCGCCTGCAAAAAATATGGATGTCATGCATCAGATTGTGACAAATAACTATATCGATGCGGGCCTGACGATCTTCTTCGGCATCGTAGTCATTCTGATGATCATCATCTCTCTACGGGTTTGGTATACGATCATCATTCAAAAACAAAAACCTAGATTAAATGAAGCACCTTTTGTACAATCCACATTTGGAGCCTGATGCCATGAAAACAATTGCAAGTTTTACAAGGAAGGTTAACGCGACAATCAAGGTTATATTCAATATCCCAGACTATGAAAGATACTTGAAGCATCAACAGGATCACCATCCCAATGATACACCTTTGACGGAAAAGGAGTTTTACATGCTGTCCCTTCACGAACGTTATGAAAGCGGCAAAATTAATCGCTGCTGCTAAAGAGAAACGGAGCATCACGGGAGGAATGTACCCGAGATGCTCCGTTTTATTTTTTTATAGAAATGGGGCTCCAGCTTCCTTGAAAGCATGCTTCATTTCCGGTGTTATGGATGAATCGCTGATAATTCCGATGGTTTCCTGGACTTCTCCTATGACAAACAAGGAGCTCCGGCTGAACTTGGAATGATCGGCAACGAGGTAAGTTTCCATCGACTGTTTCATCATGCGTCGATTGGTTTCGGCTTCCAGCTCATTATAAATCATCATGCCGCGAGATAAGGAAACGCCGTCCACACCCATGAATGTTTTGCGAATGCTGAGATTATCTAATGTTGCATTGGCAAGTGGTCCCGACAGTTCGAAGGTTTGGGTACGAATTACTCCACCCGTTAGAATGAGCTGCAGCCCCGGCGTACCAATTAGTTCATAAGCGATATTTACCGCGTTCGTGATAACCGTAAGGTTCTTAAATTGGTTAAGTTTTTTAGCGATAAAAGTCGTCGTCGTACCGCCGGTTAAACCGATGATATCGCCATCTTCAATATAGCGCAGCGCTTTGTCGGCGATTTCTTTCTTCTCGTCCGTGTAAAGGTCCATTTTGTTGAAAAATGGAACTTCGACCTTCAAGCTTTCAAGCACGGCGCCTCCAAAAGTGCGGATGCAGCGCTTTTCTTGTTCTAGTATTTCAAGGTCCCGTCTTGCCGTTGCTTCCGATACGGCAAACTGCTTAACGATATCGGTCAAGGCAATGGAGCCTTTATCTTTAATGGCTTGCATAATCGCATCGCGGCGAATGTCTGTCTTTCCCATGGTACCTCCTAAAAGCAGATCCTTATTCTTCCTGTAGGTAACGCTTTCTTATATCTTATCATGTCAACGGATAAGCCGTCCATCGGATGGTGTCGGAAGTTGGAGACGCGGAGTGCATCCGATAAATAAGGGTTGCTAGAGACTCCTATTACATCGCTAAAGTGGGTGGGAGTGCGAAATTTGCAGCGGTAGCGATGATTTATAGCGTTAAAGTAGCTGACAGTGGGTAGGCGGTAGTGGAAAGTTAGTAGTTTGAGAGTCTGGAGGAGGGAGCCGCTGATATCCATTATGTAGGTACAGACACAAAACACACAAAGCCCCCCGGCTAAATATATGCCGGGGGGAGGGCTTCAAGCGGCACCACAAGAGGTGTCGCAAAGGTAAGCAGCAGCCGCTTATACAGTCGCTGCGGTCAGATCCAGCCATGCCAGCTCCTGCGGAGACAGCACAAGCTGCGCGCCGTCACGACATGAGTGCATTTCGGCTTCGCTGCGCGGGCCGATAAGCGCGCATGCCGGGAACGGCTGGCTCAGCACATAGGCGAGCGCGATTTGGATCGCGCTGACGCCTTTTTCCTGCGCTAGCTGTTCGGCGCGGCGCAGCCGCGTCCAGTTCTCGTCGCTGTAGAAGACGCGGACGAGGTCGGCGTTCTCGCGGTTCTCCGGCGTGAACCGTCCCGTGAAAAATCCGCGTGCTTGCGAAGACCAGGACAGCAGCGGAAACTGCTTAGCTTCGTGCCAACGCAGTGCTTCCTCATCGGTTGAGACGCAGCCGGCCCAGAATGGCTCGTTCGCTTTGGCGAGGCTAAGGTTAGGGCTGCTAAAGCTGAAGCCAATTAGACCATGCTGCTCGGCATAATCTGCTGCTTCTTGCAAACGTTCATGTGTCCAGTTGGACCCGCCAAATGCGCGGATTCTTCCAGCTTCCACATGTTCATTCAGCGCTTCGAGGATAACGCCGACCGGTGTTGCCGGGTCATCGCGATGAAGTGCATAGAGATCTATATAGTCAGTACGAAGTCTCTCTAAACTAGTGAACAGGTCACTGCGAATCGCTTCCGGATTCACTCGGGGTCCGTTAGCATCATGATGTGCACCCTTGGTAAAGATATTGATGTCATCGCGATTGCCCATTTCATCCAGCCAAATCCCAATTGCTTGCTCGCTCTGGCCGCCACAATAAATGAAGGCAGTATCGATCGTGTTCCCGCCGATAGATAGATAATGTCCCAGGATATCACTGACTTCTTGACGATTGTCCAGTCTAAAAAAGTCCGATCCCATAATCAGTTTAGAAACGGGTTTATTTAATCCTTTAATCTGAATGTGCTTCATATGAATCATCCCTGCTTTCTTTTTATGAATGATTATTGATTAATTACAATTCGCGAGCGCTCTCTGGCTGACTTCAGACACGCATCAATCACTTTCATGTTGCTAATTGCATCACTCGCTGGGAAGCGAGGTGCTTTCTCCCCCCAAGCAGCATAAGCCATATCGTCCGCTTGCAGGGAATATTGGTTCAGGAACGGAACCTCTTCATCACGTTGTTCATTTCCAACAAATACTTTAAAGTGACCAGATTCTACCGTTGGCGTTATAAAAGCCGAAGGGACTTCAATGCGTCCCAGCGTGCCTAACACTTCAATCTTATTTCGGAAAGCGGCCCACATTCCGCAATCGAATGTTAGCGCGACATTGCCGCTAAATTCAACTAAGCCGGACATCATCATATCAACGTCATCATGCTCAGGTGAGAAGAAAGCATGGGTAGTTACAGCCTCAGGCTCTCTATCTAACAACATTCTGGCTGCACTGAGCGGGTAACAACCCACGTCATAGAGCGCGCCGCCCCCCCATTCGCGTACGAAGCGAACATTTTTGCTATCCCCCGGATTACTGAAGGTAAAAACACCATGAATTCCGCGAATATCACCGATTTCACCGGAGTCCATAATGGCTTTGATCCGCTCGTAACGCGGATGGTGTCTATACATGAATGCTTCGGCAAACAGCACCCCTGCTTGTTCGCATGCCGTGACCATTTCTTGAACATCAGCTGCCGTAAGAGAAGCTGGCTTCTCGCAAAGTACATGCTTACCAGCTTGGGCAGCACGAATCGTCCACTCTTTGTGCAGATGGTTCGGAAGCGGTATGTATAGGGCATCAATATCTGGATCCTCGATCAATTCTTCATAACTGCCATAAGCCTTAGGAATATCGAGCTTAGCCGCAGTTTCCTGTGACTTCTGCAAATTGCGGCTGGCAATAGCGCTTACAATGCCAGTTTGAGACTGCTTGATACCAGGAATACAAGCCCTAATGGCGATATTGGCGCAACCTAAAATTCCCCAACGAAGCTTTGTCATTTCAGCACTTCTCCTTTTGTAAAATAGTTGATAACGGTATATTGTTATTATAAAACGAGTTATTTAAAATGAATATGATAATATATTGCATAAGATATCGTAATATTGTCATTAGGTGGGAGGGCTTCAAGTTGCAAAGACAGGCCATGCTGCCGAGGCTGCAGCAATCTTCTTATTTCATTTTTCCAGAGTCCGTTGGTTGGTACCGTAATTTCCCGAATCATTCTGTCTATCGGACAGAAGGGTTATGTGAGACCTTCAGCTTACATTTCATCGTTTCAGGTAAAGGGTACGTCGAGATAGAGGGGGAACAGTATCCCATTCAAAAAGGCGATGCTTTCCTGTACTTTCCGTACCAAGAACAAAAATATTACAGCTCGAAGGAAGAACCTTGGGATGTCCGGTGGGTTCATTTTGATGGTAATCATATAAAGGAGTATATGCTGGAACGTGGATTTCTTCGTACCTTGTGGACGTTAAAACGATGGAATGAGCTTGAAGAAGCGTTTCATGAGCTGCTGATGGAGGCAGAGACGAATAACATTCTTCGGACAACGAATCTCTCTACGCTGACGTATAAGATATTGTGCGAATTCATGAGCTATGCGGCGCCTTTAACGGGAAATCGCGGTGTGGAATCCGTGGATCGTATTCTCGCCTTACTTCCCTCCATGCAGCAAAGAGCCTGTGAACCGTTCATTTTGGAAGAATGGGCGGAGCTCACAGGCGTAAGCACTTACTATTTCTGCAAATTGTTTCGTAAAGCGATGTCGATGACCCCGCTCTCTTTCATTACACTTTGCCGTATTCAATTTGCTAAACAGCGTTTAATTGAAAAGGAAAACTTGCCGATCAAAGACATAGCCAAAGAGTCAGGTTATGCCAGCGCGAGTTATTTCAACCAGCGGTTTCAAGAACATGAAGGAATGACGCCAAGCGAGTTTAGAAGCTTTTATGCCAAAAGCTTATTTGGATAGACGAGAGCGAATCGGTTGTCCGTCCCAGATGAGTTCGGTCACAGCTTGGCGCGCTTTCACTTCCGGTTCTTCGAGCAGGAGGAAGAAGTTTTTCGTAGGCAATTCACCTAGTTGATGCTTTGCTGAGAGCATGTCCAAAAAGGGCCGCATATTGTCTAATTGACCCGACATGTTGCTGTTGCCTTGCTGCGAAAATGCATAGAGCACACTGGCAATTGGCGCACGTTTCACGCGGAATTGTTCGGCTGCCCGTAAGAAGAAATCCCAGTCCCAATAATGAAATACGTCCGTGTCAAAAGCGCCCAAAGCTTCGATAACTTCGGGACGAAATATGCAGCCGGAAGAAAAGAAGGTCGAAAATCTGCGCATCGCAGGCACATCGAATTCATAAGCAAAAACGAACCGGTCTGTGATGGAGCGGCCGCTATTTTCATATACGTAATCGAAAATTTCTACGTCTGGATAGACGAGATCATAGCCTTCTATTTCTTGCAGCATGCGCTCAATATGGATTGGGAGCAGCAGATCGTCGTCATCACAGAGCATGATGAAATCGCCTTTCACTTCTTGCAATCCGCGGTTGCGTGCGTGAACGTGCTTCAAGTTTTGCGGCATATTCACGATCTGAATAGCCAGTTCGGGGTATAAGTCTTGGATGAAATCGACGGAGGGGCCGCAATCGTTGACGATGATGATTTGCAGGTTTTTGTACGTTTGGCGATATAATGATTCTGCGAGCTCAGCGAGTTCAATTTGGCGATTATACGTAGGGATAATGATGGACACTAATGGCTGATAGGACATGAAAAAGCGCACCTCCGGTTTATGGTAATGTAAGCTTACCTCAATTTCGGTGTACTTCTCAAATATTCTTCGAAAACTCTAAGGAGGTTCCTAATGCTGGAGGTACCACATACAAATATAAGCTTTACTGATCTTCATTTATGGAAAAAAGATCGCTTTCTAAGCGGTTTGGTTGATGATATCGATGCCGTTGCGCTGCTTAGTCTGGATATTTTCGATACGCTATTATTTCGTACATGTGCAAATCCCTCTGACGTTTTTGTTCATGTTGCGGAAAAAGCTCATCGGATGGGCTGTCTGAAGGCATCCATAGCGCCAGCTGCTTTCAAAGAGATGCGGATTCGTGCTGAGAACAATGCGCGTAATCGGCAAGCTGCCGTAACGGGCTTTGGCGAGGTCACTTTGGAACTCATTTATGCTGAGATGCCGGAAGGGACCTGTAACAGGGATAAGATGTCTCAGATAGAAGTCGAGAGCGAGGCGGAAGTTTGCTATGTGAATCCGCATGTTACGTCATTGTTAGCTGCTTGTAAAAGCAGGCAGATTCAGGTAGCCTTGCTATCGGATATGTATTTATCCTCAGAGCAGCTGAGCTGGATTCTTGCCTCTGCAGGTCTAGATTTATCAAGTGTGGATACGCTGCTTGTTTCTTCGGAAGAGCATGAAGGGAAGTCGTCGGGGCATTTATTCGCTCGGTTGAAGGAGCTTTACCCACAGATCGCGAGTCAAGCTATTGTACATATTGGCGACAATATAGCCGCAGATGTGGAAGGAGCCTCCAAAGAAGGGATAAAGAGCATACACTACAATGTCGTTCCTGAACATTTCGAGAGCTTGCATCACTGGGAATATGTTAGACATGGACATGTACTGCCGGAATGGAAGTCCTTGCGGAAGTTAGCTGAGGCCTCGGATATGACGGTTGGAATGGGTGAGCTGAACCGAGTATTTTATAAGATGGGTGCCAGTGTGATAGGACCTTTCTTGCAAGCTCTGTGTGAGTGGGTCATTGATCAATGCGTGGATGAGGGCATCCGGACTGTACATCCTTTAATGAGAGAAGCTTATTTGTTAGCTCCAATGCTTGAAAATGCAGCGCGTATTCGAGGTATTGATCTCCAGATTAAGCCGATCTATGTTTCCAGACAAGCTACTCTTTTGGCAGGACTGGAGAGCTTTGGTGACGAGGAGCTAGCATCAATGCTAGGTATTCACGGCTTGAAATTAGAAGAGCTGTTCGAGGTACTAGATATCAGCGAGGAAGGCTTTCATTTTGAAACATTTTTGCAGGAAAAAATTGAGAATTGCAAGTATATCATAGGGGAAGATGGAAGCTCTATCTATGATCAAGTTGGGAGTTTTCTACGAAGTATCCCCATACAAACTAAAATTATGGGATCTGTGCAGCAGCATCGGCAGCTCTTTGTAAGTTATTTGAAGCAAGAATTTGGTTCGCCTGAACGTCTGGTGACGGTCGATATTGGTTTTCATGGAACCATTCAGAAATCACTGGAAAAGATCGTAAGCCTAGCGGGATATAAGCCGCAAATGACACATTTTCTTGCGGTTGGCGCTAATCGACTGGATGAGCTGAGCATGCGCAGTATGGATATCCGAAGTATGCTGCGCTCGGGCAGCGGGGGAACGGAAGAGGGGAAACGTATAGCAAGGACGCCAGCTTTCTTGGAGGAGCTCATGATGGGCGATTTCGGTTCGACACTGCGTTATGCGAAAGGCGAGCTCGGTCAAATCAGACCGATTACAGCAGAGCTGAAACGTACGGACGAAGAGTATGCGATGAAACGGGCATGTCAAGAAGGTGCCTTGGCGTTCCAAGGTTATTATGCCTATCTGCTGCAGCAAAAAGAGGGGCGATTGCAGCGAGCATCCATACTGCCTGCGGAGTGGAGCAAGCCGCTGCACCGTGTTCTTGATATGCCTAGTCCCGTGGAAGCACGATTGCTGGGTAATCTGACGCATCAGGACAATTTCTGTACCGAGTACATAGCACCGATTTGTGAAGATGTAGCCGAAGAATGGTTCGAGCAAGGGCCGGAAGCCTTTTTGAATACCTGTAATTATGGTCCGTCGATTTTGAATGCGAATTGGCCGCAGGGCCTTGTGACAAGACAATTTCCGTATTATTTGTATACATACTATTTGCGGCTTCAAGATGGGTTCGGCAGCCAGGTGATGCTGTTTGAGACGATCCAAAGGATGAAAGAGGATGGATTATGTGCCATTCATCTTTATGGAACGGGGCCTTTTGCCGAGCATGCCTTGAAAATGGCTTGGTTTCATGGACTTCAGATTCGTTACTGGATTGATCCGCAAGTTGGATTGGAAACTGCGCCGTGGGGGCGGTTTGCTTATGTTACTTTGGAGCAGGTGAGGGATGGAGGGACTGAAACAGAGGAAGAGACTAGGACTGGGACAGAGAAAGAGAAAGAGAAAGAGAAAGAGAAAGAGAAAGAGAAAGAAACTGCCTCTCACGCTTTCTTGATCGCGACATTATCTGAGATGAAGGAATATAAGAACCACATTTTGCATGTATATGAGGATAGTGAGGTAACGCCGATCTTTTACGAGCTGCTTCCTTAGGAAAATACGCCTAAGTTCATTGAACCAAATCGATGGATGGAACATCTTAATTAGTGATTTATTAACTTAGAGGATGAACCTATTTTAGGTTGAAAAAGGAAGGTGAATGGGATGAAGCAAAAGTTATTAAGCTTATTTCCCGTACTTTATCGCTTGCGAATTGCCCAGTTGAGACTGAAACGGCACTTCCTGAATTTGAATCCATCGATTATCTATGCCAAGCATAGAGTTGTTCATGCGCTTCCCTATACTTGCAAAAAGCACCAATCTTTACTGCGAAGAAAGCTCGGTTCTTCCGATCCTATTTTACAAGAGAACAAAATTACAAATCTACGGATCAGCGTTGGACGTATGGATGGCATTATGATTCGACCAGGTGAAACCTTTTCCTTCTGGAAATTAGTTGGAAAAACAACGTCGGCTAAAGGCTACATTGAAGGCCTGCTGTTATCGCAAGGCGGTGTGAAACGAGGCGTCGGAGGCGGGATATGCCAGTTGGGCAATTTGTTGTTTTGGATGGCTTTGCATACCCCACTTCAAGTCGTCGAGCGGCATCACCATAGCTTTGATCCATTTCCGGATGATCATCGGGTTATGCCTTTTGGGAGCGGAGCGAGTGTATTTTACAATTATATAGACCTGCGCATTTATAATCCTACCCAACATACGTTCCAATTCCGGTTGTGGCTGACTGATGAGCATTTGAAAGGCTCAGTGCATTGTGATGCGCTTTTACCGCATGCCTATCATATCGAGGAGAAAAACCACCGTTTTCTTGAAAAAGATGGCCGGAACTATCGTGAAAATGAGATCTGGCGCAAAGTAATTGATAAAAGAACTGGGAACATAGCTGCGGAGGAGCAAATGATTCATAACTTTTCCGAAGTGAAATATGACTTGTTCAATACGTCTTAAGAAGGTACTAGTTGAAGTTAGTACTTTTGGAAAAGATAGTGGCGAGGTAACCTGAGTGTAAAGGTAATAACAAGGGGGACTTAACCATGCAGAGCATTTCATTCTCTAAAAACCGGTTTTTGCAAATGATGATCGTTATGTATGTTGGGATATGGATTTGGCTGGCAGTGGCGCCTTACAGCAGGTATGACTGGGTTTTGGAAAATCTGCTCATTTGGGCAGCGCTAATAGGACTTGTAAGTATGTATAGGTTTTTTTCATTTTCAAATCTGTCTTATGTATGGATTGCTTTGTTCCTGGTTCTGCATACGATTGGGGCTCATTATTCGTACAATGAGAATTGGGTGGATGTTTGGATGAAGCTCATTTTTCACTCACAACGTGATAATTATGACCGTTTGGTCCATTTTAGCTTTGGATTACTCCTTGCCTATCCGATTCGGGAAGCGATGAGTGCATGGACGCGGCTAAGCAGTAAATGGCTTTATGTGATTACTTGTGTCATCGTTTTGGCGATGGGGGCTTTTTATGAGCTTATTGAAATGTGGGTGGCGCTGCTTGTGGCTCCTGAGATTGGAACGTTGTTCCTCGGAACACAAGGTGATCCATGGGACACGCACCACGATATGGAGCTTGCTCTGTATGGGGCGGTGATTGCGATGGTTGTCACTGCGATTTGGCGTAAGGTGTGGGCGGGCAGAAAAGTCAAGAAAAAAGGATAATGAGCTTAGGCAGGGAAATGATTAGGAGAATAAGCAGGGAATGAATCCAATAGAAGTGACACAATTTATAGGAGAAATCGCTATCGTGGAGGCTGGTTGCCAATGTCAGTAGGAGTACAGAAAGAATTGTATGTCTATGTGGGTTCCTATACAGATGAGCGCAATGCAAATGGGATTTCATTGTATGCGTTCAATCCTTTGAGCGGAGAAATGAGGCTGGTGGAGTCGTACTCCGATTTGCCAAATGCGTCTTTCCTTGCGCTGAATGCTGCACGGACGATATTGTATGCGGTGAGCGAGACCGAAACTTATAAAGGTCGTTTTGGGGGCTCCGCGGCAGCTTATGCGATTGAAGCCGGTACCGGTAGGCTGAAGAAATTGAATCAGCAGCCTACGGACGGATCTGCTCCTTGCTATATCAGCTTGGATCAGACTAACCGAACGGTGTATGTAGCGAATTACTCAAGCGGCAGCGTGACCGTATATCCGTTAGAAGCGGACGGGCAGCTTGGTGATCATGTGCAGTTGGTGAAGCACGAAGGACCATTGGGGCCGCGTGCGGATCGCCAAGAGGCTCCGCATGCGCATTCGATTGTTCCGGCATCGAACAATCGATATGCGATTTCAGCCGATCTGGGCCTTGATCGGCTGGTGGTTAGCCGCATCGACGCGGAGAGCGGCTTGCTTCAGCCGCATGGCGATGCGGCGATGAAGCCGGGCGCAGGCCCGCGGCACTTGGTTTATAGCGCGGACAGTCGGTACGTGTACGCGATCAATGAGCTGGACAGCACGGTTACCGTGCTGGGCTATGAGGCAGACGCGGGAGTTCTGACCGCGCTGCAGAGCATTTCGACGCTGCCGGAAGGCTTCAGCGGCGAGAGCACATGCGCTGACATCCATCTCTCTGGGGATGGCCGCTATGTGTATGCATCCAACCGCGGACACGATAGTATCGCGGTTTATGAAGTTGACCGACAAAGCGGCACGCTGTCGGTCGTGGGCTGGCAGGCGACGCTCGGGCGGACGCCGCGGAACTTTGCCTTGTCGCCGCAGGGGGAGTTCCTCCTCGCGGCGAACCAGGACTCGAACAGCATTACAGTATTCCGCATCAATGCGGAAACTGGAATGCTGCGTGAAACGGGGCAAACCGCTGCGGTATCGCGGCCGGTTTGCATCAAGTTTCTTTAGGACGTAAAGAGCGAGTACCATCGCAGCGTAAGCTGCTTGGGTGTTCGCTCTTTTTTTCTTTCTAGGCAGGGGGCAATTCCTGCCTTGTTAGGGTTCTCGTAATGGGGCTTAGGAGCCATAAGCCATTTTTAGTGTTGAAGCTTTCCGCTTTACATGTATCGGAATCTTGGAATTCCAAATGGCAAGACGTGAGGTTCACTTAACCTTCAGATCTGAATACCTGCGAAAATGCAGGAATTTCCAACGATATCGTGTGAAAAGTAGAAATCCCTGCGATTGCTCCTAGGCCCCCTAATTAAACTGGAGTCCTCCCACCCAATAATTTAAACTAGGGACAAGGAGATGATTCAGTATGGGGAAAAGGCTGAAAGAAGAAGCACGGCTTAAAATTGTTAAGGAAGCATTGGCTGGTATTAAGGTGGGGGTATTAGCCCGCATGTATGACATCCATCCTGAAACCATCCGTTTGTGGATCAGAGATCACCGTGACTCTATTCCTCCGGAAGAAATCCCAGTGGCTGACGAGCATCTGCAAGAATTGCAGCGTCTACAAGATGTAGAACAACGCTATGAAAAAGCCGTTAAAGTACTTGGCGAGAAAGAGCTAGAGCTTGAGATCCTGCGCGAATTGCTAAAAAAGAAAGACCCCGCTTATCCGAGAAATTCGAAGTAGCAGAACCATTTATTAAGCGGGGTGAACCAGTAGCGTTGGTTCTGCGTATCCTTGGCCTTTCAGAGTCCACCTATTACGATCGTAAGAAGAGAGCTACCACCCCGCTATCTGAATGTTCCAAAGAAAGCCGGAGAGGGCGCCCTGTGCCTGGATACTCACATACGTTTACGGGTGAACAAGTGTGTGACGAACAAATCAACGCGTGGCTGCTTGAGCTCATAGAGGGCGAAGAACATGTCTATGGCTACAAGCTTCTTGCACAATGTATTCGTGACCAATATAACGTGAGGCTGGACAAAAAGAAATCGTATCGCTTATGCAAAGAGTTAGGCATTCTTCAAAAGCCACGCCAGCGCATACAGACACATCCGCGCAGGCTGCCGAAGAACCGAGTAGTAACAGGCTCCAACCAATTATGGCAAATGGATATCAAGTACGGATACGTCATTGGACAGGAGCGATTCTTTTATATGCTCAGCATCATTGATGTGTTTGACCGTGTCGTCGTTAAACAGTACAGAGGTCCGGTATGTGAGGCCAAGCATGCGGTCCAGACGCTTTGTTATGCGATACAGAGCCGGCTAAACCCTGGAGAAGAGATGCCTGTAATCCGTACAGATAACGGCCCGCAATTCGTAAGCAAACTGTTTGGAGATATGTGCGAGTGCCTAGACGTCGTCCATGAACGCATTCCGCCAAGGACGCCGAATATGAATGCTTACATTGAGTCGTTTCACAGTCTACTTGAACGTCACTTGTTCGGCATAAGAGACTTCATGACCTTTGAAGAGGCTTATGATGCACTCGATCGTTACATGGACTTCTACAATAACCGCAGGATGCATGGTAGTTTAAACCGAAAACCTCCGAAGATGTTTTCAGCATGGGTCAAGACGCTGGATGACACTTCTGCCTTTCATAAAGCGATGTAATAGCTTGAAAAAACGCGATATTCTACGCATGAATCATTTTTGGTGGGCAAGACTCCGGTTTTAGGGGGCCTAGCCGATTGCGCAGGGATTTTAGAGTTTCCATCCTGTAATCAGGACAGAGGCTTCAAATACATGCAGAATTGCAGGCATTACATGATTGAGGTTATTCCAACATGACAAAAGATGCATAATCGCAGGCATTTCATGAATGAGGTTATTCAAACAGACAAAAGATGCATAATCAAACCTCGGAAATTGTTGAGCGGCCCTGATTGGGACTGATTTACCTGACTTTAACGATGATTTTCATCGCTAAAGTCAGGTAGAAGTCCCAGTCTGCCCTTATAGTGATGACAAACATCATTAAAGATGATGTTTGAACGTATTTTGACCCAAGTGAATGCTGATACGATGTTTTTCATCGTTAAACGCATGGAAAAATAAATTCACGTCTCGTTAGCGATGAAAAACATGCTTAATGCCTCGAATGCTCCTACTCAAACTAAAACTCACTGATATAGCAGCAAATTTGGTAAGAAGCCGTACAAAGTAGGCTATATTTTTGTAGGTTTAGGGCTTGGGTGTTGGGAGTTAGGTTTTTGGTTGTAGGTTTTTGGTTGTAGGGTTTTGGGTGTAAGGTTTTAGGTGTAGGGTTTTGGTTGTAGGGTTTTGGTTGTAGGGTTTTGGTTGTAGGGTTTTGGTTGTAGGGTTTTGGTTGTAGGGTTTTGGTTGTAGGGATTTGGTTGTAGGGTTTTGGTTGTAAGGTTTTAGGTGTAGGGTCATGGTTGTAGGATTTTGGTTGTAGGGTCTTGGATGTAGGGTTTTTGGATGTAGGGTTTTTGGTTGTAGGGTTTTGGGAGTTTGGTTTTGGGTGTGGGGTTTTGAGTGTAGGTTTTTGTGTATAGGTTTTTGGTTGTAGGGTTTTGGAAGTTGGGTTTTGGGTGTTGAGTGTTGAGTGTTGCACTTACTCCTGCACTTGCACTCGCTCTTGCTCTTGCCCTTGCTCCCACACGTAACCTCAGTCGATACACTACTTAAATAGACTCAAAAATTAGTTGCATATGCAACTAATCAGGCGTATGATAAAACAGAAGCATGTGCAACGATACGGAAGTTCTATACAATTTTGCTCAACAGAGGAGACATGTTTATGATCGAAAACAGAAATTCGATACCTAGGTGGGTCTCGCTCATTTACCGTTACGGGCAGATGTATATTGGTGAGCATTTGAAGGAATATGACATCGGCAGAGGGCAGCATATTTTCATCAACGCGCTGTATAAAGAAGATGGTCTCACGCAGGAAGAGTTGGCGGATTATTTGAAGATTGATAAAGGGACGACTGCCAAAGCGCTTAAGAAGTTAGAAGAGCAGGGCTACATAACTCGCACGGTTAGTAAAAAAGATAAGAGGTGCAACGAGGTTCATCTGACGGAGAAGGCGCTGCTGATTAAGGGAGATGTGCGGAAGGTTCTGACGAATTGGCGAGAACGTCTAACGTTCGGTTTAACGGATGAAGAGAAACAACTGGCTTTGACTATTTTGGAGAAAATGGGGGATAATGCGTCCCGTTTCGCAGAGGAGCAGGTGGAGCCATGAATATGAAGCTTGCAGGTTCGCTATTTGTCGATAAGCATTTTCATGCATTAACGCATCGTAATTATCGGTATCTATGGTTAGGTCAGTGTGTATCACTCATTGGAACATGGATGCAGAATATTGGGCAGTCTTGGCTCGTTCTGACGATCACCGGATCGCCTCTTAAACTTGGCATTGTTGCGGCATGTCAGTTCCTCCCAATTCTCATATTTTCTTTGTTTGCAGGCATTATCGTCGATAAGTTTCCAAAGAAGAACATCCTGCTTGTTACGCAAACGGTCGCGATGATTCTAGCCTTTACATTGGCTATACTTGTCCTGACGGATACGATAAAGTACAGCTATATCATTGTGCTAGCGCTGCTGCTAGGGCTTAATAACACGCTGGATATGCCAACGCGACAGTCGTTTAATATAGAAATCGTGGGAAAAGAAGATCTTATGAATGCCATAGCTCTCAATTCAACGACATTTAATATGGCAAGAATTGTTGGTCCTGCGATTGGTGCGGTGATGATGGCTTGGCTGGGTGCTGGTTGGTGTTTCTTGCTCAATGGGGTTAGCTTTCTGGCTGTTCTGTATGGATTGATTCATATTCAGGCAGCTCCTTATGTTCGGAAGAAGAACTCACGTGATGGCATAATGAAGGAAATTAAGGACGGCATTGTCTACATTGCGAGAGATCCTTTGCTAGCACAGACTGTGCTTCTCGTCACGGTGATCGGCACACTTGCATTTAACTTTAATGTACTCATTCCGGTTTTTACTAAAAATGTGCTGCACATGGGGGAGACGACGTATGGCACGTTAATGTCTTGTCTAGGTGTGGGTTCTTTCGCGGGGGCTCTTACGATGTCGTTCCGCAGTAAACAAGGGCCAATGCTTAAATTAAGCATTGTTGCTAGTTTAGTAGTTGCCGTTTGTTTAGTCTTAAATGGACTAAGCTCTTCCGCTTGGGTCTGTGGTGGACTGCTGGCTCTTACCGGATTTTTCAACATCATATTTGCAACAAACAGTAATTCTTCCCTTCAGATGCATGCCAAAGAGGAATATCGTGCGCGCGTAATGAGTGTATATTCACTTGTATTTGCGGGCTCTACGCCGATAGGAAGCATTTTTGCTGGTTTAGTTGCTGATCGATATGGTGCCAATGGGGCTTTCGTCTGTTGCGGCGTATTAACTGGTGTGCTTTGTTTGATTATTATTTGGAATTATAGGAAGAAATCTGCTAATAAATCGCTAGAGGAGACAGGAAATGCCTCATAAATGAAAGAAAATGTTATTTTTTATAGCAAAAATAACCATTTTTTGGATTGTCAATTGTTGGTGTATCCGCTACAATATGAGTTATATTCATGTCGTTATTGGGGAGGGAATCTTGTGCTGGGCTTTTTGAAAAAATGGATGCATACACCAAAGCAGGAACCTACGAACGCTGTGGATTATAAAACGATGGAGATCGACGTTGTTATCAAGTGCTTTGTGTCGGATAAAGACAAGCCATTCCGTGTGATTTTTAAAGTGGAGAAACAAGGCTCATTCTTTTCCAAAGATATTTTCGTGAAAAATGTGGATATTAAGACACCCTACGAACTGGTTTATAACTTCTCCACACTTGGAATGAACTATGAAGAGCTGAAGAAGTACGAAAGCACAGATCATGCTGAGTACAGCTTCGCGACTTTGGAAGAAGCCAAAAAGGTGAAAGATACAACAGTCGACTACATACGCTTTCTTATCCGTGAGCACCAACAAGAAACACTCGCAAAAATTTCATAGGATTCGACCAAAAAGGAGCTAGCGAGGATTCTCGTTAGCTCCTTTTCTGTATAACCTTGTGGCCGCTGTAGTTTGGTAACACTGCGCCTTAAGGGCAGGATTCATTATTTTGTTGAATCAGCTGTAGCTGCTTCCGCTTTGTGCTGCTGTACGATTTCTTTCAGCCGGAATTGGCGAAGCTTCGTTATCGATGCAAATTTGGAATCAGCACCCTTGATTTCGAAAAACACTTTACCATCCTGAATCTGTAGAATTTTCCTTGTGTTCACATAGCAATCCGTGTTGACCTTGAAAAAGGTACTATTTGTAGTAATTTCTTGAATTTGCTCAGTGGTCATGCGTTTTTTAATGTGATAGTTTTTCCCATGGAAAGAGACGAGCCCATGTTCTCCGACACGGAAGTACATGATATCCTTCTCAAGTGCGAAGTCTTCGTAGGTGTTCCTTGTTTCGATTTCGAGCGCTACATTCATTTTGTAATCCCCCTTTAAAAATGATAACGCTTACATTAAGAACGTTTTCATCTTACCATATTTTAAAAGAGATTTAAAGTAGTTTTCATCTTAAAAATGACCAAAGAACCTAACTCTATTAAGTTAGGTCCGATAGCTAATAGCAGATATTGACGAAAGGAATCGTATTTCCCCGGAAATAATTAGACGACCACGTTGCGAGCCACCCAGACGCCTGCAGCCCCAGCTTGGGCTAAGCCTCTTGTAATTCCTGCCCCGTCACCGCCGCAGAACAAGCCTTGTATTTCGGTTTCGAAACTTTCACTAAGTTTAGGACGAGCGGAATAGAATTTCGCTTCAACACCATAGAAAAGAGTATGCTCAGAAGCGATACCTGGCGTTACCTTTTCAAGCGCATGGATCATTTCAATTAAACTTTTCATTGTATTGTAAGGAAGAACAAGTCCTAGATCACCAGGAACGGCTTCAGATAAAGTCGGTTCAAGAAAGCCTTCGCGAATCCGATCCGCTGTTGATCTGCGTCCGCGCATGATGTCCCCAAATTTCTGCACGATAACACCGCCGCTGGATAAGTCATTCGCATGTTTACATATTTCTCGCGCATATTCATTCGGCTTATCGAAAGGCTCCGTGAATTTATGAGAAACGAGCAGAGCGAAGTTCGTATTACTGGAACCTAGGGCTGGATCCTTGTAAGAGTGGCCGTTCGCTGCCATGACGCCGCTGTGGTTCTCGACGACAACATGACCTGATGGATTGCTGCAGAAAGTACGTACTCGAGTACCTACCGATGTATTATAAATGAACTTGCCTTCATAGAGATGCTCGTTGATTTCGCGCATAACGACATCCGAGGTTTCTACGCGGACGCCTACATCGACTTGATTGTTGTACATTCTGAGTCGGCGCTTTTTGAGCACTTGAGTTAACCATGCAGAGCCGTCTCTACCTGGCGCTAACATCACTTGTTTACTATGAATTTCAGTGCCGTCCTTCATCCGAATGCCTTGGATGACATGCTTATCTTCCCGTTTGAAAGTTAGGATATCTTCAACTTCAGCTTTGAACTGCATATCGATACGTGTTTTCAAATGTTCATAGATGGATTTCAAAATCATTAAGTTTTGTTCGGTTCCCAGATGTCTAACCTGAGCGCGAAGCAGCTTTAGACCTGCAGCATAGGAGCGCTGTTCAATATCTTTTACAGCTTCTGTCGTAGGGTCTGTAATATTCTCGGTTGCCCCATGTCGCAGATTAATGCCATCCACATAACGAATCAGATCGATTACTTTGGCGGGTGCCAAATAATCGGTCATCCAGCCGCCGAATTCGGTCGTGATGTTGAATTTGCCATCGCTATAGGCTCCGGCGCCTCCGAAGCCAGCTGTAATGGAACAGGCAGGAAGACAACCTGAGAAATCCTTTTTGCCTGCTGGAGGAGGACAAAGTTTGATTTTACTTTCCAGGATCGGACAACTGCGATGATAAATATCATGGCCTTTGTCTACGAGCAATACTTTAGCGGTAGGGTGAAGCTGTGTCATTTCATAACAAGCAAAAATACCGGCAGGTCCTGCACCAACAACGATAAAATCATATGTTTTCATGGCAATCTCCTCTGGATCATTCAATTTTGGACACAAAAAAACCCAGCCACACGGGTATGCGAAAGCAAGTACCCGTCGTAGCTAGGAAGTTATGGCTCCCTCTAGAGACCCTTAAGCCAATCCTCAAGGATATACGAACGATTTATACGTATGTGGCTATTACTTACTGCCTTGACTATCATAATACGAACATTAAACGATGTCAATTAGATAATGTTCGTATAATTCATTTATACCGCAATGGAAATCGTAAAGCTGGTTTCAGCATCTGAACTGCTGACATGAACAGTTCCGTCATATTTGTCCACTAGCTTTTTGACAATGCTTAAACCTAAACCGGCGTGGAGTCCGGACGCTTGTTTCGTTGAGAAGCCAGGCTCGAAAATACTTTCTAGTCGATCACTTGGGATAGGGTCCCCGTTGTTGATGACCTTGAATGTAAGTGAATTTCCTTCTAATATGCCGATTAAACGGACTTCTTTCTCCTCTGCCTTTTTGGAAACTGTAACGGCATCAAACGCGTTATCGATTAAATTGCTGATAATTCGAACCAAGTCTGTCGCTTTGACAGCTCCAAGGTTGATCTGATTTAAATTACTGACTTCATGGAAGAATGTAATTTTGCGTTCAACGGCCTGTATGACCTTAGATTGTACAATCGCGCATAAAGCGGGCACGTTAATTTGAATAATGTCATTCAAAGCGGTCGTTTCACCAATAATCTCGGTGGTGTAACGATCTAATTCCGTATATTCTTTCAAATGAACGAGGGAATGTATCGTAGCCACATGATTATTGAAATCATGGCGCTGTTCTTTCATGGAACGGAACAATGATCCGATATGATCAACATAAACTTCTTGGATGCTTTCCGCGGTTGCTTCACGATTCCGATTGATAAAGCGGATGCTCAGGATGACTAGAATGAATGCGATAAGTGCGGTTGATCCGATCAGAATGAGCAGGTTCACTTGCTGTTGTTGAATTGATTTTCGTACGGTTTCATAATCGGCTGTCAGACCGATAACAACAGGGGAATCCAGTTGAAGCGGAAAGAACATTTTGAGATAGGTTTTTCCGTCGATCGTGGTGATAAGCTGCTTGGTTTGCTTCGATTGCATAACGGCTTGAACCATTTCTTGATCCCGACTATCTTTCATCGAATAGGACCCGAACAAAATCTCCCGGTCTGTGAACCAAGTATAGCCTTCCTTTTTATACTGTTCCTGCTGCTTGAGGAAAATTGGCGTATTAAACACGGCAATTTCTTTGGCGCCATGGTTAGTATAGCCATGAATGATTTCATTAATAACAGCATCCACACCCGTTTCCCGTTGATAGTCGCGGAAGAACGTATCATGCACATAAGGGTCAAGAATATAATTCGTACGGCCATCGTAATAATAGCCCCATTTGTCAACAAACTGAGGGTTAGTCATCGATGTATTCATAGGTCCCGACCAGTAATGAGGCAGCGTTTGTCCGCTTTCTACACTCGTTTCTTTGGTGTCAAGAAGCTGATTGAACGCTTGAAACCAATCTCTGCTCCAGGTTTTGGTGCTCATATTAATTTCCTTGGGCTCGGAGGATTTGTAGCCAATAATATCATCACCGCTTCGTTTCATTAGCGTAATATGATCGATCATTAACTCTTTACTGAGAATTGTTAGCTCTTCATTCTTCACTTTCTCAATGTCGGGATCGAGTCGGTATTGTGCCGCCAAGGAAGCTGTACGCAGATTTTGACCGATTAGATTTTCAACATATTTCTCACCTGTTTTGGAATGTTTAATGGAGATGGCGACGTTATCGGCGATAAGCTGCAGCTTGGTTTCAAGCTCAGATGTTAGCATTCTCTTCGTATAGTAGTAGAATACGCTATCCGTAAGTAGTACAATAATTAAGGAAATCATCAGGATAAAGATCGAGGAGCGAAGGTGGATTTTCGGTTTTGGCTTATGTGGTCTATTCATGGTATCCTCCTAAAAATGGCCATATCTATCAACTATCATAGTATAAAAATACATAGAATCACACACAGAAAATGGAGGTATCTATGAAAGTAACATTTCTGGGCTGCGGGGATGGTTTTAGTGTCGAGCAAGGGCATAATAGTGCTCTACTTACCTTTGCGGATACGAATCTATGCATAGATTTCCCTGAGTCTAATCATCTTGGGCTGCATCAATTGGGAATGAAGCTCAATCAGATTGAGCATATTTTTATCACGCATCTGCATGAGGATCACGTGAATGGCTTGCAGAAACTCGCTTTGTTTCACCGGGTGTATCCGGGAAGAATGAAGCCGAAGCTTTATGTGCCTACCGGGTTAAAAGACGATTTGTGGCAAATCTTGCGCCATGGATTGGAGCTGACGACGAGGGGAAAGCGCGTGTTTGAGGATTATTATGACATCGAATGTGTGGAAAATGAGTTTGTGGTATCGGGTGTGAAATTCGAACTTGTCCCTACTTTGCACGTGCCAGACATGCTGAGTTACGGTCTTCTATGCAAGCCTTTCTTTTACTTTAGCGGGGATACCAGGTTGGATGAACACTATATTCGGAGTATCGCCAATGAGGTGAAAACGATTTACCACGAATGTCATATGCAGGATGATCAGCTGCCGTCGCATACGTCACTTGAAGAACTGCTGACGCTGCCGGAATTCATTCAAGCGAAGATGATTCTTATGCATTATGTAGATGATTATGTGGAGCCGAAACTTAGGGAAAAGTTTCATCAGGTGTATAAACTTCGACTTGCTGAGCCTTTGCTAGAGTATTCGTAGCTTGTAAATCTTGCAGCTATTACAGGACCTCCTTTATAATAGTTCTTACAAGGGAGGCGGTAAATATGGCAAATCAATTTGCCGGAATAAGTAACGACTCATGCAAAGCCTTTCATTAGGGCGATCTTTGCATGGGGTGATTGGGAAGTCGTGATCGCCCAAAAAAGCTTAAATCGTTTCTAGTAATGGGGCTTTGCAACTTATTTTGTTTTTATCAAAAATAAGGGGCTGAAAAGCAATGAATCAACCATTCATTAGAAACCATCAATATAATGATATTAAGAAGCAGGTCAGTCTGCTGCAAAGTACCTGCAACTCCGTTTCCGATCGGAAAGTGGTGGAGTCGGTGCGATATAACGCGCAAGTTAAACTAAACGAGGTATTCCCGAATGCGAATGAACTCCAAAAGCAAGCTCTTGGGGATATAACACTGCTGCAGACAGCAGGAGAGTTTCAGCACTATTTACGTTCCTTGGAGCCTTATTTGGCGGAATTTGCGCACGTGACGGAAAATCAGCTGAAGAAGCTTTTTCCCAAAATCAAAAAATTGAAGGTGCCCGATTTAACGGCCATCGACTATAGGTACGTGACGTATCTCGGCTGGATCGATATCGCGACGAATAAATTGTTCCTCGTCTATCATCTGAACGGGAAACTCGTTGGAATAGAAGGGAATTATACGCCGACGAATAAGAAGGGCGTTTGCTTTGTGTGTAATCGGCATGAAGAGGTTGCGTTATTTACGGCGGTGACCAAATGGAAGCCGGCAAGCGCTACGCCTGATTACTACAGAGCAATCGGCAATTACTTGTGTGTGAACAGCGAGGCTTGCAACAAGAATATAACCGATGTTGCCGTGTTGGAGAAATTCATACAGGGCGTATTGATTGGTCCGTAATTGCCGCGATGTCTATATGAGGAAGAAATCAATAAAGGAGCAGCCCCAAAGGTCATCAAGACCTAAGGGGCTGCTCCTTTTCTATATGTGCTGCTTTCCTGAAAATATGTCCAATGGTCCTTGAATATCGTCATGGTAACGCTTTCTCAAAGTCATTATAGTTAAGTTGTGGTAACCAATTGAGCTATATTCTGTTTTCAAATTGAAGGGAGATTAACAAGATGGGGAAGATGAAAAGGTTTCAAATGATTGGTTTTGCGGGGCTATCCTTGGCAATGGTACTATCAGGTTGCTCTTCAACGAAAACAGCAACTTCGTCTCCGGCTGCGGCAACACCAGCAGCTTCAGCGGCAGCTACCAAAGCACCAGAGCCAGCAAAAAGCTTTGAAAAAGTTACCGTGAACTTCTGGACGCCGTTCTCAGGTAATGATGGTCCATTTATGAAGAAAATCGTCGACAATTATAATAAATCACAAGAAAAATATACCGTGAAAATGACGATTCAGCCCAATGGAGATTACTACAAGCTGCTTGATACTGCGATCGCAACGAAAAAAGGAGTTCCGGATGTAGCGATCATGCATCTTGACCAAACGCCTACGTATATTGCTAAAGATTTGCTGCAGCCATTGGATGAAATCGCAAAATCCGTTGGTGTAGAGAAAAGTAACTTCCCTCCTGCAACCGTAGATTACTCAACAAAAGATGGCAAATGGTACAGCATTCCTTTGGACATTCATCCATTAATTATGTATTACAATAAAGATTTGTTCGCAGCAGCCGGTATCACAGCGCCTCCAACCAATCGTCAAGAATTCGTGGATGCTGCTAAAAAGCTAACCGATCCTTCCAAGGGTATATGGGGAGCGGCAATGCCGACTTTTTGGATTCAAAATTTCTTGTTTCCAACGATTCTATTCCAAAATGGCGGAAGCTTTTTAGATGATAAAGGGAATATTGCTTACAACTCACCAGCAGGTGTAGAAGCTGTTGCGTTTATGAGAAGCTTGACGACAATGAAAGTATCTCCTCCAACTGTAGCGGCAGATGGCGATTTTAACTTGTTCCAACAAGGAAAGAGCGCCATGCACTTCAATGGTCCGTGGTCCAAGGATGCTTTCGATAAAGCCAAGATCAACTATGGTGTAGCACCCGTTCCACAACTGGGAACAGTCAAACAAGCCGTTTTCGGCGGATCACATAACTTCGTGATTCCAAAAGCAACGACAGATGCCAATGTTCTTGCTGGTGTAGGTGATTTCTTGAAATTCGTATCAGCTAATTCGATTGATTGGGCAGAGTCCGGTCAAGCGGTTGCTTCGAAAGTCGTACGTGACAGCGCCGCGTTCAAAGCTATGACACAGCAACAAACAGAAGTTGCTAAGGAATTCGATTATGTTCAATTTGCTCCTAAAGTATTAAATTGGGGTCCAATTTCCGACAGTATTTGGAGTGAGTTAGCTAATGCTTTGCAAGGTAAAAAGGATCCTAAAGCTGCCCTTGATGATGCAGCAGCCAAATCTACACAAGCGATGAAGAAGTAATTCATATGAAACAAATGAAGGCGGGTATCGTTTACCCGTCTTCAATTTTAAAGATGAGGAGGGAAATAGTTGCCTACAACATCAAATTGGAAATCAAAGCTGACTTCAAGCTTATTCATATTACCGTATTTTCTAGCTTTTTTAGCCTTTACGCTGATACCGATCATTTATGGCTTTATCATTAGTCTGAAGCAATATAATCTACTTGATCCTGTGCATCCGTTTGTTGGATTCGACAATTATAAAAGCATATTTACCAATGGTACGCAGGAAAATGACCTCTTCTTCATCGGGATGAAAGCGACTTTGAAGTTCGTCATCTTTTCGGTTCCATTTTTAGTAATCGTGGGCTTAGGCTTTGCCTTGCTGCTAAATGCACTTCCCGCAAAACTTCGGTCCCTGTTTCGGTCGATTTATTTTATTCCCTATGCCGTATCAGCCACTGTTATGGCCGTGATTTGGAAGCGAATGTTCGATGTTACCGGGGGATTTATCAATTTACTTTTAGCCAAGGTTGGGATTCATGAGTTTGACCCGATTCCATGGCTGCTGGATAAACCCTTCGTATGGTTCGCTTTGGTTGTAGCTACGCTTTGGTGGACCATTGGGTTCAACATGATTATCTTTGTAAATGCCCTAAATGGGGTGCCGGAGGATCTTTATGAAGCAGCAAAAATAGACGGAGCGAATAGCTGGGACAGACTGAAAAACATCACACTTCCATCAATCAGACCCGTTATCATATTCGTATTGATTACTTCGACCATTGCCTCTTATAATGTCTTCGCTCAGCCCAATTTAATGAGCAATGCAGGGGATGAGACGAAAGTTTTATTGATGGGTATTCTGCAAACGGCCTACACGGCTAGAGAAATCGGTTCTGCTTCTGCCATGGCCATCTTAATGGGCTTAACGATCATGCTTGTTTCCATTATTCAATTTAAAGTCACGAATAGAAAGGAGTAGAGGACGTTGAAACCGTTGAAAATTTTTTATGTGTTATTGGCTTCTCTACTTGCCGTCATCTTTGTATTACCGATGTTATGGATGTTTTCAAATTCTTTTAAAACAGATATCGAAGTCATGTCACCTGTGTTTCATTTATTGCCTCTAGAGTTTACATGGGATAACTTCCATACGATTTTTGTGGGTGGTGATGTTGATGTTCCCATTTTTCGGTGGATTTTCAACTCCTTTTTTGTAGGCTTCGCTGCGACAATCTTGGTTATACTGCTAGATACTCTAGCTGCTTATGCGCTAACAAAATTGGACATTCCGTTCAAAAAAACATTATTTGCTTTGTTTGTAGGCTCATTAATGGTTCCAGGTATTATTTCTTTCCTTCCTCAATATTTGAATTTCAGTAATTTTAATTTGATCAATACGTACTATGTACTTATTTTGCCTTACTCTGGCGGGGCACTTGGTGTATTTTTGCTGATTCAATTTTTCCAATCCTTCCCGAATGAAATTATTGAAGCCGCTAGAATAGATGGGGCAAATAAATGGCATGTGTTCTGGTCCGTCATGCTTCCGTCATCGGTTTCGATTGTTACGACGCTCGCTATTTTTACGTTTATGGCTGTTTTCAATGACTATGTATGGCCGTTTTTTACAGTGACAGACTTGGAGATGCGAACGCTCACAGCAGGTATTGCGGTCATGGCAACAGGAAGCTTTGTACAGTCCTATGGTAAATTAATGGCTTTAGCCACCTTATCAACCGTTCCCACACTAATTATATTTTTGATTGGACAGAAACAATTCATTCAATCCATTACAGCCACAGGGGTTAAACAGTAAAAGGAACGTGTCAAAGGTGGTTTTTCATATGCGCATGTTGATTACTTTATTAGGTTGTATGCTGATACTGGCGGGATGTTCGAAAGGAGTTGTAGAGGAAGCTGTGAAAGAAACCAAAAGCGCGGTAACGCCATCAAAGGAAGCGAAAACATTTACGAATCCCATACTGGACAATGGCGCTGATCCATGGGTCACTTCGAAGGATGGGACCTATTATTATACACATACAACGGGAAATTCGATTCGAATTTGGAAATCGCAAACGTTAACAGGGCTTTCAAATGCTGAATATAAGGACGTCTGGTTTCCACCTGTTTCAGGACCTAATACTTCAAATATTTGGGCACCTGAGTTACATTTTCTCAAAGGGAAATGGTATATCTACTATGCAGCAGATGACGGTCAGAATGAGAACCATCGGATGTTCGTGCTGGAATCGGAGACAGAGGACCCGCTAGGGAAATATATAGACAGGGGAATGATGGACACTTCTGGCAGGTGGGCTATTGATGGAACAACGCTGCAAAGAGAGGATGGATCGTTATATTTCATTTGGTCGGGCTGGGAAGGTACGGTCAATGTAAGTCAACATTTGTACATTGCACTGATGAGTAATCCGTACACGATTAGCGGAAAACCAATAGAAATCTCAAGACCCACCTATGATTGGGAATTGGTCGGGACTCCTACCATTAATGAAGGTCCGCAGGTATTGATGCATAAGGATCAAATTTTTGTTATTTATTCGGCAAGCGGCAGCTGGACGGATGACTATTGTCTAGGGATGCTGAGCACCCAGATGAATAGTGACTTGTTGAATCCTGCCTCATGGAAAAAGCATGAGAAAGCCGTATTTTCAAAAACAGATCAGGTATTCGGACCCGGTCATAACTCTTTTGCGAAATCACCAGATGGGAAAGAGGATTGGATTCTGTATCATGGCGCGAAAACGCAAGGGGCTGGCTGGAATCGCAACGTCCGTATGCAGCCATTTAAGTGGAATGAAGATGGAACGCCGAATTTTGGGACTCCAATTGCAGAAGGTGTTCCCATTGCTGTGCCTAGCGGTGAATGATACGAAGCACATCTCCTTCATGGGGGTGTGTTTTTTGCTAATCTAAAAATATGTCCATTACTGGAGTAATTAAGTCATTGGTTTCATTTGCCCTACTTTGTATAATGAAGAGATACTATATGATTGATCGGGGGATACAAGTGAGCGATAAGCAACGATCAAGATTAAGCGCCACATTAATCCTAATTCTAATGAGTTCTTTTACAATTGGCTGCAGTCCACAGCTGAACACCCATACAGAAGAAGCCAGCTCGAATAAGTTGAGAATCACCTTTTGGTCTCCGTTTAGCGGGGGTGATGGACAATTTATGGCCGAATTAATTCAGCAATATAATAATGAGAATAAAGATCACGTTAAAATAGAACAGATTAATAATAATTCAGGTGATTATTACCCGAAGCTCTCAACGGCCATCGTGACAGAAGAAGCGCCTGATATCGCAATTGTACACTCAGCCAAGTATTCACAATATGCGCCAGCGGGCTTCTTGACAGATTTGAATGAACTGGCCGTCGAGGCTGGCGTTAATTGGAACGATTTTAATCCGACGATTTTGAAAAGTACGGTTGCCGAAGATAAGCATTTGGGAATTCCACTAGATACGCATCTTGAAGTCATGTACTATAACAAAACTTGGCTGAAGCAGGCTGGTCTTCTAGATGAGAAAGAAAAGCCTATCTTATCCAATGGCGAAGAAGGGTTCATTCAATTTCTGCAAAAAATCCGTGCGAGTGTACCGGAACATATATCTCCTCTAGCTGAGCCCAATGTGCGAATTGACTCCTTCTGGTTATGGTATTCCTTCTACAATCAGATGAGTATGGATGGTGGACGATTCTATACCGACGATGGAAAAGCGGCAGCTATTGATAATCCTTCTGCGCTGCAGTCCTTGAGATTTGTGGATTCCCTTTATACCAGTAAGCTCATACATCCTAATATTAACGATACGGTTCAAAACTTTGCTAAAGGCAACGCAGCCATATTAATTACAGGCGTTTGGGCAACGGGTACTTTTGAAAAAGCGCCAGACTTGAATTTTGGTGTTACAAAAATACCGCAGATCTACGATCATCCAGCAGTTTGGGGCGACTCCCACACGTTTTCTCTTCCCTATCATGAGAAGCCGGATAAGCAAAAGCAAATCGCAGCCATTAAATTTGCCAATTGGGTAGCGGCTCACGGTGCAAGCTGGGCGAAAGCCGGTCATATCCCGGCTGTTAAGAAAGCTGTAGAATCGAAAGAGTTTCAGCAGCTTAAATATCGTCCGGACTATGCCAGCTCAGCGGATGATGTGAAATATTTTCCGAATCAACCGCGACAGGGAACGATTAATGATGAACTTGTGCGTGAGTTTGAAAAGATGATGGTGGGTCAGACAACACCACAAGAGGTGCTGCATAATGCGCAAAAGATTATTAATACCAATCTTCAGATTCAGCAGAATACAGCTCCAAAATAGGCTGCAATGGATTAAAAACCTGCCTATTGCCGTTAAGCTTATTGTTATTAGCTTTATACTTATTGCCGTTCCGCTGGGGATTGCCAGTTATTTGACTTATACAAGCTATTCAGCATCCATTCAAAAAAACACCGGCAAATATCAAATGGACGTCGTAAAGGAATTAACAGCTAATATTGATACGTATATGAATGAACTCAATTTGTTAACCTTGTTGCCTTACCAATCGCAGCAAATATTGAAATATCTGGAAGCGAGCGGGCAATCGGCTGCGAATCTTTCGTTTAATGAACGGGTGACGATCGAAGATTTCACGAAGCGTGTATTTGCTAATGGAAGAGTGGATATTTCAGGGGTAACCCTTTATCGAGTTTCTGGCGGTACTTACTCAGCCATGTTGGAGGAGCAAGCTAATTATTCACTAAAACGTGTGGAAGATGAATCTTGGTATGAAAAAGTATCCAAGACGGGAAAAGTCGTCTATATCGGTACTTTCAACAAAAATGGTTCAGATACAAATAACCAAGTGTATTCCTTTGCCAGAAAAATCCGCAGCGTAGACACGGGGAAGGTTTTAGGCTATTTGGTGCTGGATGTGGCTAAGAATGTGATTCGAAACAAAATTGAAGCTATTTCTAATGATAAGAAGAATATTATGATCGTTGATAATGAGGGATCGATGATCTATAAAAGTATGGAATATTGGATTGATTCCGATAAAATACTGCCATACAAAGGTGCGGGGACTGTTGTTTATAAGCAATCCAACGATACGGAGCTCTTATCCTACTACACTTCACCCTTTACGGGCTGGACGATGATCGAAATGGTGCCGCTTTCCACTCTGCTTCAGGACACAGTTAATGTTAGAAACTATATCATCCTGATCGGAGCTGTTTGTTTGCTCCTTGCAGTTATCATTTTCACAATTTTGGCTCTGCGTATTACGAATCCGATTAGTGAATTGCGCAATCTCATGAAAAAAGTCGTAGTTGGAGACTTGCATGTATCGATTCCCATCAGCAGCCGTGATGAGATTGGGCAGCTCAGTCAATCTTTTAATCTCATGGTGTCAAAACTCAGTGACCTAGGTTATCGTCTCTATGAATCGGAAATCAGAGAGAAGAATGCACAAATATCTGCTTTGCAAAGCCAGATTAACCCACATTTTCTATATAATACGTTAGGTTCGATTAGCATGTACGCAGAAATACAAGGCAACCGAGAAGTGGTTAAAATGACCAATAATTTAAGCAAGCTGCTGCGTTACAGCATCAATAGTCACAAAAGCCAAGTGCCGCTTAATTTAGAGCTAGAACATGTGAAAGGCTATATGGCTATACAGCAAATCCGTTTTGAGGATAAAATTCAGTTCCATGTAAATATTGAGCCGGAGCTGCTCTATTATTCCGTAATTAGGTTTATTTTACAACCGATCGTTGAGAATAGTATTGTGCACGGCATTGATAAGGGGAATGGGTATGGCAACATTATCCTTACAGGAAAGAAACAGGAAAATAATATGCTGATCACCATTCAAGATGATGGAGCAGGTATGAGTGCGGTTCAATTGCAAAATTTACTTGATAAAAAGTTCGATTTTGCCTCATCTGAGGAGGGCACAGGCGGTCATGGGTTAATGAATGTACATCGAAGAATTGCTTTGCGCTATGGCAGTCAGTATGGCATTAAGATTGATAGCAGCCTTAAACAAGGAACAACCATATTCCTTACTTTACCGCTCATAGAAGATCATCTTGAAGGGGGTAAAAGGGATGCCTAGTATCCTAATCGTAGATGACGAAACGATTTTTCGTAAAGGCATTCGGCTCATGATTGCAGAGATGAAGTCTGAATGGATCGTTATTGAGGAAGCCATGGATGGCGTGGAAGCCATAGAAAAAATAGAGGAAATGCAGCCCGATTTGATTATTACAGACATCAAAATGCCACGGATGGACGGTATCCAGCTGCAATATATTGTAAAGGAACGATATCCGCAAATTTCTTGTGTTGTAATGAGTGGATATAACGATTTCCAATACGCTCGTGAATCCCTAAGATTAGGGGCAAAAGACTACTTAATGAAACCGTTCGAAAGAGAAGAGCTATATGATTTGCTTGGCAAGCTGCAGGAGGAATGGGCGCTAGTAAAGCAACAAAATAAAGATATTACCAAAGATAGACAAGTGCAGAATCAAATGCGTTCCCATGTATTAGCTGGTCTGCTAACGGGGAGCATTCATCATGCGGAGACAGAACTGCTTGAGAATGTAGGCATTCTATTTCCACATCCTAATATTAGCTGTTTGGTTGCTAAGCTTGACAGAGATTCCATAACGGATGAAAGATATTACCAATTGAATCCATCTTTGTTTTCCGTCTACTTGCAGCAATTTATTCAGGAGAGCATCGACAAATCCTTAGTCGGGCATGTCTTTATTTTACACGATAACGAGGTTGTCGCTTTAATCAATCATGAGGAAGGGGAATCCTCGTATTCAGAAATAGAGCAATTGACGAACCGAATCCGCAAGGAAATCCGCGGGCAATCCAATTTTACAATCACATTTGGACTAGGCAGTCCTGCCAAGGACTTGGAATCGATTTCTAAATCCTACAAGGAAGCGGGATTAGCTTTATTGTACCGATTGGTAATTGGCGGTGACCGCTTGTTTTCTAGCGAGACCGTAGCCGAAATGAAAATGGAGAAGTTCGAATGGCATTCCTCCGATTGGAACCTACTTAATCAATTTGTCCAAGAAGGCGATTTGGCTAATGTCCAATACCAAGCAAGTCAATTCGTAACCAAGCTTTGTGGGCAATGGCATGACCCAGAAATCATTCAACAGCAAATATGCAAAATGCTGCTGCATTTCTACGAACAGGCTGTCAACTTGGCTGTAGTTAAACAGTGGCTGCAGGCAACCGATGTGAAGCAGGTGTTGATGGATATTTACTCCATTTCATCCAGTAAAGAATTGATCGAACGCTGCCAGAAGCTGTTAGGTGATTTAAGTGTTTGCATGGCGAATCGTAAGAAAAAGTTTGTCACCAGTCCAGTTGAATTGGTTGTGCGATATGTTGAAGAACACTATGCAGAATCGATCACCCTAAACATGATGGCCGAAATCGTTTATCTAAGTCCGTCCTATTTAAGCAGCTTGTTTAAAAGCAAGCAAGGTCAATCTTTCATCGATTTTCTTACGGAAAAGCGAATTGAAAAAGCGAAAACGATGCTGCGCTACTCGGATGAGAAAATTCAAGTGATCTCGGATTCTACGGGCTTTGCGAATATTCGGCATTTCAATCGCGTATTTAAAACGCTTACGAATCGAACCCCTACCGAATATCGTGAGGGTAAGAATACCTGAGCACTCTACAGACCAATCCCACTATTGACTAAGTAGGTCGATTTGCTATAATTGCTATAAGAGAATTTAGCAAATGGGGCATAGAACAATGAATAATGAGAGACAACCATTATATATAGTGATTCAGGAGCATTTTAAGAAATTGATTACAACTGGGCAGCTGGCAGTTGATGACAAAATTCCAACAGAGAAAGAATTGATGGAAGAGTTTCAGGTTAGCCGAATCACGGTTGCTAATGCCCTCACTCAGCTGGCCAAGGATGGTTGGATTTACAGAATACCTGGAAGGGGAAGCTTCGTCCAAGGTAAGTCTGTAACTCAACCAGCTGCACAATATCAAGATCATCCTGAGGTGCGTGAGCTTCAATCTAATGTTGCTTCCGGGGAAAGCTACCAATCGCTTTCAACGAACCGCCGCCGAATGATCGGCTTCTTGATTCCGTCGTTAGAGGATTACTTTGCACTAAGACTGATTCAAGGCATTAATTCTATATTGGACGAGAGCGGTTATTATTTAGCTATTGTACTCACGAAAGATAACAAGGATAGAGAAAAAGAAGCGATTCAGGAGCTCATCCATAAAGGCGCAGAAGGCTTGATTATTTTTCCTATTGATGCCGAAACATATAATGAAGAAATTCTCGCATTGAAGATAAGGAATTACCCGTTTGTATTGATTGATCGTAATTTACCTGGCGTAGAAACGCATGTGGTAAGCTCAGATAATTTTCTGGGTACCCAATTAGCGGTCTCTCACCTTTGGGATTTGGGTCATCGAGATATCGCCATCGTTACGGATTCTCCGCTTTCAACAACTACAGTTGAAGGGCGGATTGCAGGTTATATGGAGGCTTTAAAGCAGAAAAATGCGTTGATCAATCCAACATTCATTTTAACTGAATTCAGAATTGATTATAAAAAAGGCGTCGATGATCAGCATCCTTTGTATAGATATATCCGTAATAAATTGGCCACGGCATATATAACATTAAATGCTAAGCTGGGTCTTCATATTGCTGCCATTGCAAAGCGATTGGAGCTTAGTGTTCCTGATGAGCTTTCTATTCTCACCTTTGATGACCCATTCTCGGGGGAAGGTGAAACAAGAGCTTTTACACATGTTGCTCAATCCGAGGCAGAGATAGGCAGACAAGCGGCTGAAGTATTGATTGGCTTGTTGGATAGTGATGGTGAAAGTGATGGTAAATATCACAAGATTATCCTGCAGCCGAAGTTAGTTGTAGGTCAATCGACAGGACCGTTATTAAAACGATAATCATATTAATGACATAAAGCGAACTCTTTTTAGACCGGAAAGGTCATAGAGAGGCGCTTTTTTTAAATTGAGTTATACGATATATATGATATATGAATAAAGACGGATACCTTGCGAATTATTGAACGGAATCTGGACATATGGTATGCTGACGCTAGTCCAGAGCAAACATGTCCAAGATGAATAAGTCGGTATTCGATAACATCAAGGTAGATGGTAAAGTTTACGGTTTGTATCGGGCGCGTGACCTAACGACATACGGCATTATTTTCCGCAGTGACTGGTTAAAGAATGTAGGTCTCAGCGCACCCAAGACGATGGACGAGCTTTATGAAGTGTTGAAAGCCTTTACTCTTAACGATCCGGATAAGAACGGCAAGCAGGACACAGTAGGCTTAACCGATGAGAAAACCATGGAAGGCTTTCTTACGGTAGCTTCCTATATGGGGGCTCCGAACGGCTGGGAAGTCAAAGAGGGCAAGCTAAGCCCCGATTTCATGTCGCCTGAATACTTGGAAGCGATGAAGTTTTACAGGAAGCTGTATGAAGAGAAGCTGATCAAGCAGGATTTCCCAGTACTTAACAACCAGCAGAAGAAGGATGACATGAACCAAGGCAAAGCTGGCGTCGTGATATCCAACATGCTTGATTCTACCGGCTATCAATCAACACTTGCGAAGACGTTCCCGGGAGCTGATGTGGATGTGGTTAGCCGTATCCAAGGGCCGAAGGGAGAGCGAACACCAGCTGGACAAGGCTATAACGGTGTGTATATGTTTCCGAAAGCAAGTGTAAAAACAGAAGCTGAATTGAAACAGATCCTTTCTTTTTTCGACAAGCTGTCCGATCCGTCGATGCTCGATCTACTAGGCTGGGGTATGGAGGGCAGGCATTATCAAATACAAGATGGAAAACCAATATTCTTGGATCAAAAGCTGTATAACACGGAAATTGGCTCCAGTTATCTCCAATTGCAGGTGTCCAATTATTCAGCGAAAACCAAAGGGAAAGAAACGCCATTAATAGACAAGTTTAACAACATGTTTAAGGAGAACGAGTCCATAGCTGTGCAAAACCCAACCCATTCTTTGGTATCCAACACGATAATGACAAAAGGCGACGAGTTAAAGCAGATCATTGTCGATGCGCGAACAAAATTCGTTGTGGGGAAGCTGGATGAAGCCGGTTGGCAGAAGGCCATAGAGCAGTGGCGCAAGGCTGGTGGCGATAAGGTAATTGAAGAGTTTAGTGAGCAGTATGCAAAGAAAGTAAACAAACAACATATGAATGAAAAAAAGAAAACCGGTACTCAGTCAATCACAGAGTTACCGGTTTTTTGCTGGAAATCGTTTTGTACTATCACAAACCTCCGCAGCCACTCTTCTCTTTATGGTATTACATAAAAAGGGTGTAGCAATTTTACCTATTCCTAAGCTTGAATGCTTATCTTCCATGGGATTTAAAATTATTCATCTCATGGATCCAACGCCAACCCGTGAGCTCAAGCTTATATTTCAAAAGCAGCAATTCAGCAATCCTTCGGTTCAAACCTTTATCGATTATTTTCTGGAATTTACGAATACGTTTAGAGAGTGAACTTTCTGCAAGGCAGTTACAGAACTTGCTCTGGAACACCAAAAAAGACACCGTGCATCACAAGAGTCTACACGCTTGTGATGCACGGTGTCTTTACATTAATTTAGTTTTTAAGGAAGTTAATCAAAGCGGTATTGAATTGTTCAGGGTGAGTCGCGTTCAAGCCATGCGGTCCACCTTCAATTACGACGAGTTGACTGCCTGCAACAGCTTCGTTGGAAAGTTGACCGCTTACTTCAAGCGACACAATCGCATCGGAATCGCCATGGATAACAAGCAATGGAATATCAAATTTCGCCAAATCGCCACGGAAATCCGTCCGACCAAAGGCATCAACGCAATCCAGCGTCCCCTTTGGCGAAGCGTAAGTAGCAATATCAAGGTTGTAAACACGGAAAGACTCGCTGACCAGGTCGGTTCTATCCCCTGCTTTAAAGAAATTGTGAGTGAAGCCGTCAAGGAAGGCGATGCGGTCTTTTTTCAAACCGTCTTGGAAGCCCTGAATGGTGCCTTCATCCAGACCACCTTCCGGGTGCTCATCGGATTTGTAGAAGAACGGCGGAACTGCAGCAGCCAACACGGCTTTTTTGACACGGCTTGTTCCGTATGTGCCAACGTAACGGGCAACCTCTCCGCCACCCATCGAAAATCCGACCAGTGTCACGTCCTTAAGGTCCAGATATTCAATCAGCTTATGGAGATCCGTCGCAAACGTATCATAGTTGTAACCGTTCCACGGTTGGGAGGACTGTCCGAATCCACGGCGGTCATATGTAATTACGCGGTAACCTGCATCGATGAGCGCTGGAACTTGGCTCTCCCACGAGCGCCCGCTCAGCGGCCAGCCATGGATCAAAACGACAGGTTTGCCTACGCCAAGATCCTCAAAATATAATTCAATGGGTTGTTCGTTTTCTGTTCCGACTGTTAATTTAGGCATGTTTCATACTTCCTTTCGAATTGGTGTTCCACAAACGGAGAGAGTGAAAATTAATTGACTGTCTTTTTTGGGATAAATCGCTTATCCTCCGTGGCCGCCAAACATCGTTTGCGCATAAACAATACCCGCACCGTAGGCGCCACTGTGTTGCATAGCAATCTCCAGAACGGCATCATACGTTTCTTGACGCGCCCAATCGCGCTGATACTCAAGAAGAACAGACAGCCAAGTCACGGGAATGGCTCCTGCTTGAATCATGCGTTGAACGGACATGTCATGCGCTTCTGTCGTCGTCCCGCCTGAAGCATCCGTTACGATGTATACTTCATATCCATCTTTGATGGCTGAAACTACAGGGAAAGCAAGACAAACTTCTGTCCACAGAGCTGCCATAATCAGCTTCTTGCGACCTGTTTTCTTCACTGCTTCCACGAAGTTTTCGTCTTCCCAGGAGTTCATTGTTGTTCGGTCAATCGGTTTTTGATCAGGAAATACAGCTTGAATATGCGGATGAATAGGGCCAGAAAACGATTCGGCAGCAACCGTTGTAAGAATAATAGGTGCATTGAAAACTTTAGCTGCTTTAGCAAGTCCAACCGTATTGTTAATGATCGTTTGGCGATCGGCGCTTTGTACGCCAAAAAGCATTTGGGGCTGATGGTCTACTAGAATAATAGCGGAGTTGTCAGCTGTAAGTAGATCGGTCTTTCCGTTAAACATACAAAAATCCCTACTTTCTATATATGATTACAACAGATCCACAAATTTGAAAACCTGCTGCATGTAATTAGTCTATTGAAATGCAAACAGACGAACAATCTTCATTTTTCTATAATACCCATAGACAAAAACTATATACTTTAAAAATATTATTAAAATAATATATAAGTGATTCCTATGGCTGGTATAGAGAAAGCCTTATTGATAGAAAGAATCCTGACTTATAGACTTATATAGAAGGTAAACGATTGAACAATCAGTCGAATGGAGTATATGGGTAAATACTTGTAGGAACATCATCATTGACCAAATTGAAGGAGGAAAACTAGTATGTGGGGTTCAATATTTCTCGCTTTAGCTGCTGGTATTGTCATTGGCGTTGTTTTTCAATCGCTTAAAATTCCCTCTCCGGCACCGCCTTTTTTGGGATTGCTTGGTCTCTTTGGCATGTTTTTAGGACAACGGTTGATACCATGGATACAACTTTGGTTAAGCCGCAAATAACACCTAATAAATTTCAAAGGAGAAACAAAAGCATGTCTGAGAAAACGACGATTGTTGAAGCAAACCTAGTTCCTAATAAATGACAAAGGAGAACAAAATCATGTCTGAGAAACCAACGATTGTTGAAGCAAGCCTAGTCATTCATAATGCCCATATCGTGACGATGGACGACGCTAATCCATCAGCCACAGCAGTTGCAGTTAACGACGACCATTTCCTGGCCGTGGGGGATGATGCCGAAATCATGAAATATGTTGGGCCTTCTACGCAAGTTGTGAACGCCAACAAACGAATGTTAATTCCAGGCTTGAACGATTCTCATATTCATCTTATTCGAGGCGGTCTCAATTATAATCTCGAGCTTCGATGGGATGGCGTGCCATCCGTTGCGGATGCCTTGCGGATGCTGAAAAAGCAGGTGGATCGTACGCCAGCACCGCACTGGGTTCGTGTTGTTGGCGGCTGGACAGAATTCCAATTCGTGGAACGCCGAATGCCAACTTTGGATGAAATCAATCGAATTGCTCCGCATACACCGGTATTTATTCTCAATCTTTACCGTCAGGCTTTTTTGAATAAAGCGGCCTTGCGAGTCATCGGATATACGAAAGATACGCCGAATCCGCCAGGTGGAGAAATCCAAAGGGATAGCCAAGGGAATCCAACAGGAATGCTCATCGCTAGACCTAATGCTACTATTTTGTATGCGACCTTAGCGAAAGGACCGAAGCTTTCATACGAGGATCAAATCAATTCAACCCGATTGTTCATGAGGGAATTGAATCGATTCGGAGTCACAAGCGTGATTGACGCTGGCGGAGGCTTTCAGAACTATCCCGATGATTATCAGGTTTTTGATGAACTTGATAGACGCGGAGAGATTACGGTTCGCACGGCGTATAATTTATTCACTCAGCATCCCAAAAATGAATTGAGTGATTTTAAAGCATGGACTGCTACGACGCAGCCGTACACAGGTAGTTCCTACTATCGTCATAATGGTGCAGGTGAAATGCTTGTTTATAGCGCAGCAGACTTCGAAGATTTTGTTGAACCCCGTCCGGAACTTCCCGCTGTACTGGAAGATGATCTCTTCGGTGTTACCCAGCACCTCGTAGAGCAGCGTTGGCCATTTCGTCTTCATGCCACTTATGGGGAATCGATATCGCGTTTTCTCGATGTATTTGAGCGCGTGAATAAAGAGGTTCCGTTCAAAGACTTGCGCTGGATTCTGGACCATGCGGAAACGATTCAGGAGAAGGATTTGGAACGCGTCGTCGCATTAGGCGGTTCGATCGCTGTTCAAAGCCGAATGGCTTTTCAAGGTGAATATTTCGTCGATCGATACGGGGCCGAAGCAGCGGAAAATGCGCCTCCGATCACCAAGATGATTAAAGCCGGATTGCGTGTTGGGGTAGGGACAGATGCAACCAGAGTAGCCAGTTATAATCCTTGGGTTGCCTTATACTGGTTAGTAACGGGTAAGACACTTGGTGGGCTAGTCTTATACCCTGCTTCCAATCGTGTAGAGAGGCATGAAGCGCTTCGCATGTATACATCAGGAAATGCATGGTTTTCCAAGGAAGAAAATGTGAAAGGGCAAATCAAAGCGGGTCAATATGCTGATTTATCGATTCTTTCTGATAACTTCTTTCTTGTCTCCGAAGAAGCTATCAAAAAAATTGAATCTGTCTTCACTGTTGTAGGAGGCAAGATTGTCTATGGTACTAACGAATTTCAGCCTTTGTCGCCGCCAGCTCCCCAAGCAAGTCCAGACTGGTCTCCGCATAATATCTTTGGAGGTTACTACAATGGATCAAATTACGGAGGAGGCGGAGCGGGAGTTCATGCACCTCAAAAGGCGCACCATCATCATGGATGCAACCATCACCATGGCAGCGGCTTCTGTGACCTGGATTGCTTCGTTTTCTAAGTATGCTTCACCAAAATAATCCAATAGGGGCGAGATCATCATGTCTGAAGTTACGATCAAAGTAAACGATAATGGGCCATTGCGTATTACAGGCAAAGTAGAAATGGTGGATGCGGTGGGCAACCGTTTTGAGACCAAGGAAAGTTTTATTCTTTGCCGGTGCGGTTTATCCAGTCAAAAACCGTTCTGCGATTTGACTCATAAAGGTAAGTTTGAAAGCGCTCCTCGAGCTTAGATTAAAAGATCAATATTGATCTGTCTATATTTCGTATAGCCTAAGCTTATAGTTGGAAATGTTGCTAAATTCGAAAGGAGCTTTTTGATGACAGAAAAACTAACAAAAGTGCTTAATACCCAGATCGCTAACTGGAGTCTGTTGTTCACCAAAATTCATAACTATCACTGGTATGTTAAAGGGGCGCAGTTCTTCACTTTGCATTTGAAGTTCGAAGAACTTTATACGGAAGCTGCACTTCATGTGGACAATCTTGCCGAGCGTCTGCTGGCATTAGGCGGTAGCCCGGTAGCTACACTTCATGAAATTATCGAAAAAACTACATTAAAAGATGCAGCAGGCAATGAGAATGCAAATGAGATGGTCCGCACGCTTGTTGCTGATTTCGGGATCATTGTGGGTGAGCTTAAAGAGGGTATGAGTATTGCAGACCGTGAAGGCGATGAGACAACTGGGGATATGCTTTTGGCCATTCATAGCTCCCTGGAAAAGCATGTATGGATGTTGAAATCGTACTTAGGATAATTGTGATTTTTCCAAAGAATAATGGATTACTGGAAGACCTGAAAGAGAGCAGCCTTAAAAAGCTGCCTTTCTTGCAGGTCTTTTCCTTCTAATGTGACTTACACATTGCTAATAGCAAAAAAAAGAGCAGTTCCCCAGCTATCATTTGCTGTGTGAACTGCTCTTTTTTTGACAGATCGTATTAAGTCAACTGTGGAACTCTCAAACCAAGTCCCTCGGCGATCGCTTGCCCCCATTCGGGATCTGCTTGAAAGAAGTGAGAGATTTGGCGGAGTTTGATTTCATCTTTCTCCACCGGCTTCATAGCATTTACTATGTTATATACTAATCGTCCGCGTTCTTCAACACTAAGCAATCGATACAGGTCGCCTGCTTGCGTGTAATGATCATCCTGGTCATATGGGACGCTATCGGCTGAACCAGTTACTTCAAACGGGGCTGTCTTGTACGTTTCCGATTCGGCAGCTCCGCCATAACTATTTGGTTCATAGTATATCGAATTTCCCCCATTACGATCGGAACGCATCTGTCCGTCACGCTGGTTATTATTCACTTCGACGATAGGTTTATTGATAGGCAGTGTATGATGGTTCGTGCCGACCCGATAGCGATGAGCATCGGCATAGGCGAATAAACGGCCTTGAAGCATTTTATCCGGAGAAGCCTCAATACCGGATACGAACGCTCCGGGGGAGAAGGTTGCTTGCTCTACTTCGGCAAAATAATTGTCCGGGTTTCGGTTGAGGACCATGCGTCCAACCTCGATAAGAGGGTAATCTTTCTGCGACCACACTTTCGTTACATCGAAAGGATCGAAACGATAGGTATCGGCATCTTCCAGCGGCATTATTTGTACATACAGCTTCCATGCGGGGAAGTCACCTTTGTCAATGGCGTTAAATAAATCCTCGATATGATAATCTGGGTTTTCACCGGCCAGCTTGGCGGCAAGCTCGACATCCAGGTTCTTCACGCCTTGTTCCGTTTTAAAATGATATTTGACCCAAATGCCTTGTCCGTCCGCATTGACCCACTTAAACGTATGGCTTCCGAAGCCATGCATATGACGGAGAGTCGCAGGAATACCACGATCGGACATCAAGATAGTGACTTGATGCAAGGATTCGGGAGACAAGGACCAGAAATCCCAAACAGCATTGGGGTTTTTTAGATGAGTTTGAGGGTGGCGTTTCTGGGTATGAATGAAATCCGGAAATTTAATGGCATCCCGAATGAAGAAGACAGGCGTGTTATTACCCACCAAATCATAGTTTCCTTCTTCCGTATAAAATTTTACAGCAAAGCCACGCGGGTCACGTACGGTATCTGCCGATCCCAGTTCACCTGCTACCGTGGAGAAGCGTATAAAAATCGGTGTACGTTTGCCAACCTCAGACAAAAAGCGGGCCTTTGTATAGGTGGAAACATCGTTGGTTACTTCAAAATATCCGTGTGCGCCGGCACCTTTGGCATGCACAACACGTTCGGGGACGCGTTCCCGGTTGAAATGGGCAAGCTTTTCCAGAAGGTGGACGTCTTGAATAAGGGTTGGACCGCGTGAGCCGGCAGTCAAGGAGTTCTGGTTATCTCCAACAGGAGCGCCCCAACTTGTTGTTAAATGGCCATTTTGAGCTTCCATGTACAAACCTCCAAAGTAATAAATGAGTACAACGATGAGCCTTGGTGAACCGGATACGATCCCGAATCATTTCGCTGATTTCGCGTAGGTCTCGTTTTGGGATGATGCTGAGTAACTGCGTGGTTCTTCTAAACGAATAAACAAGGGGACAATCAAGCTCAACCCTAACAATCCAGCTAATACCTCAAAAGAGAGTAAATAGCCTCCGTGATTGATTAGATAAATCGAAAGAATCGGCCCAAGTGATGCACCTATGAACACCATAAACATGTGGAACGAAACCGCGATCGCCCGGATCTCCCCAGCAATTTGACCAATTAGTGAGATCAATGCGGGAAGAGCCATAGAAATTCCAATAATAAACACGACGCTCATCGAAACTAAAAAAATGAGGTTAGGCCAGAGGCCTAACAATCCCAAGCCGATTCCACCAAAGATCAATCCACACCATAAAACGTTTTTGACTCCCATTTTCGCAACCAATTTTCCATCAAACGGTGCTACAAGCATTCCGATAATACCAACCGCACGGACCCATAGAATATCTTGGTGACTTAATCCGAAGAGCGAACTGTTTAAATAACTTCCAAGTGTCGTGAAAAAACCAACAAGCGAAATAAAGAGCGTAGCAGAAATGATGTAGCAAAGAGGTAAACTCTTCCTTTTAAATATATAGCCTATTCGCAAAAAGGCAGAAAGAAAGCTGCCATCTGGTTGTTGTGTTTTATCGTTTGGAACAAAAAAGATAATCAAGATAAAGGATATTAAATACACCGCAAAAAGAATATAGAAAATATAAGACCAACTAAAGAATAAAACAATATAGCTGCTATATATTTGTCCAACGATACTTGCCATTAAAAATGCCGTACTGATGAACCCAATAATGGTTATTCTTCTTTTTATTGGAAACATTTCCATGGCGTAGGCCAAGACAGACGGAGGGAACATGGATGCTGCTAAACCCTGGATGGCTCGAAGGGCAACAAGCCAAGAAAAGCTGCTGACACTACCGATTAGAGGAGTTATTACAGTTAGCAATAGTAACCCTGACAACATCATTTTTTTTCGCCCAAAACGATCGGACAAAACGCCAAAGAACAGACCTCCACCTGCAAAAGCAAACGAAAAGGCACTGCCAGCCCAAGCAGCTTGAGAAGACGACACCTTGAATACGTCTGCAAAAACCGTAATTAACGGGATCGTTAAATACACACAAGATACTACAACTAAACTACACCAGAAAAGGACAATGGTAATGAATGAGAAATTTGACGAGTTGGACAACGGTTCGTTAGCCAAGATCCTACCCCCTTGTTCTTCAAATTTTTTAAATGGATTATTTATGTTCAGCTAACCAAGCGGCTATTTTTTGAGCATCATCCCCTTCGAGGATAGTTTTGAACCTTATTAAGAACGTTTCTGAGTATTACATGGAAACATCATGCGTATGGTTATTATGAATGTCCATTGCTTTTACGTTAGTAAAAACATTGACCGCAAATATCAAGATACCGGTTCCAGCTACTGCTTCACCGATACGCTTTAACGTGGTAATCCAATCTGGAGCGTAGCCATGAGCCATTAACGTGAGGGTAATAAGCATGATGGGCAGGCCGATACCTTGCAACCAGAAGTGCCACTTCGCTAGAGGCGATTCTGCTGCTTTGGGAAATCGAAGATAGGTAAATCCGCAAAGAGCCAATGTTGCCCACCCGAAAAGATTTGCATGAGCATGTACGCTTGTTAATGCAAAGTTAAGTGTTGTACCCATGTAAATACCGATGCAAATACCAATCAAAATATAAACGACTGCCATTTTTAAAAAACGTACTCCCATAGAATTTCCCCCTTGTTAATGTGATAAAGAACAATTCATCCGGCCGGGAATTATCCTAAAACTTAAACTTCTTTCAATTGGAAGTTTATTCAACTTTATCTTATAAGCACTGATAGGCAACTATCAATATGAATCTGACTATATCTCATATAGATATTGCTTATATTAGCTTCGCCCTTGAAGATATAGCTAATGACTATACATGATATAGAAATAATGGAATTGTTCATGAATAATAATTTCAATATGATAGGACATAAACATGCGAGGAGTGTTTGCAAAATGGAAAAACAAACAGAAGGAATTCACCATATAACGGCTTTTGTAAAGAATGCCCAAAAAAATGTGGACTTTTATGCAGGGGTACTAGGTTTGAGACTTGTAAAAAAAACGATCAACTTCGACGCTCCGGAAGTTTACCATTTATATTTCGGTAATGAAGCAGGCAGTCCAGGCACCATAATTACATTCTTTCCCTATGAAGGTCATAAAGGGCGTATTGGCGGAGGGCAGGTAGGTGTAACAACATATGTCATTCCTTTAGGTGCACTCGATTTTTGGAAAGAGCGCCTTGAAAGCTATCATGTTCCTTATTCTTTGAAGACGAGGTTTGATGAGAATTACTTAACATTTTCAGATCCAGATGGCTTACAGCTAGAGATTGTAGAGCGTGAGGAAGGGGATTTGAGTCAGTGGTCGTTCGGTGGTGTTTCAATTGATAAAGCTATCAAAGGTTTTGGCGGCGCTGTCCTGTATAGTACCGCACCCGAAAAAACGATGAATGTCCTAGAGCAAGTCTTGGGTCTTCAAAAGGTGAACCAAGAAGGGGATTTTATTCGCTATAGATCGACAGGGAGTGTTGGTAATGTTATTGACGTAAACATTGCGGCAATGGAGTGGGGCATAAGTGGAGCTGGTACGGTTCATCATATTGCATGGCGCGCAAAGGATTATGAAGACCACGAAGCATGGAGAAGCCATGTTGAGAATAGCGGCTTCCACCCTACACCGATCATTGATCGGCAGTATTTCCATGCCATTTATTTTAGGGAAGAAGGCGGCATCTTGTTTGAAATCGCGACAGACCCGCCAGGTTTTGCTAAGGATGAGCCTCAAGATCATTTAGGTGAGGCATTAATGCTGCCAGAATGGTTCGAAAGCAATCGTGGTGAAATTGAAAAGAACTTGCCTCCCATTCAAGTGCGTGAATTGGAGTCGTTCAAGCCATGAAATATATTTTTCGAAAAGGCTCAAGTCCGAAGCTGCCGACGCTTCTTTTATTACATGGCACGGGCGGGACGGAATACGATTTATTGCCGATTGCTCAAAGGATCGCCCCAGACTCCAATGCTCTAAGTATCAGAGGCAACGTTCAGGAGAATGGCATGGCTCGATTTTTCAGGAGATTGGCTGAGGGTGTGTTTGACGAGGAGGACCTTTTGTTTCGAACGGAAGAGTTGAACGGATTCATTGATCAAGCAGCGAACCAATATGAATTCGACCGCCAGAATGTCGTGGCCGTAGGGTATTCTAACGGTGCGAACATTGGAGGGAGCCTCTTGTTTCATTGTAAGAATGCATTAAGAGGTGCGATTCTATTCCATCCTATGGTTCCTCGTCGGGGTATAATACTTCCCGAATTAGCTCAAATCCCTATATTTATTGGTGCCGGAACGAATGATCCGATCTCTTCTCAACAAGAAACCAGAGAACTGCAGTCGCTATTGGAAGGTGCAGGCTCTTCCGTTGAAATACACTGGGAACATGCGGGTCATCAGTTAACGCACCAAGAAGTCAATGCGGCAGCTCAATGGTTCAAAAAGCATTTCTATTCCTAACCTGTTCTCATACTTTATATGTGGAAGAAGGGTAACATTGATATCGATCAATCCCAACAATCAAACGGAACGGGACAATTATAAGCTGCTAAGCGGGAGCATTCTTCCTCGGCCGATTGCGTTTGTGACGACTCTATCGACAGACGGTATACTGAATGCTGCCCCTTACAGCTATTTTAATATCGTTACTTCGAATCCTCCCATGCTCTCGATTTCCGTACAACGGCAACAGGGCAAACAGAAAGACACCTCAAGAAATGCGATAGAAAAGGGAGCGTTTGTCGTTCACATCTCAGATGAGTCGAATATTGAGGCCGTCAATCAAACGGCGGTCAACCTGCCGTCACACGAAAGTGAAGTCGAATGGGCCCGCTTAACTCCTGTTCCTAGTACAGCAATTGATGTTCCAGGTGTAGCTGAAGCCAAGATTAGAATGGAGTGTGTCCTCGAGCAGGCGATACCTCTTGGAGGGAATACAGCAATGCCAGGTTGCGATCTATTGATCGGGCGCATCGTTCACTTCCATATTCATGAATCTTTATATCAGGAAGGCCGGATTGATCCTAATAAACTTCAGCCAGTAAGTCGGCTAGCAGGAGATTCCTATTCGAAGCTCGGAGAACGATTTTCAATAAAGCGGCCTCAGTAGGCCCAATAGGATGCCAAACTAAAAACGCAGGGTTAAGAAGATGTTACCTATGCCACTTGCGAACGCTTGGCTGGGGCTACACTTCCCGACTGGCCGAACTGCCTCCGAATAAAAAACCTAGTAAAAGAAGAGCCTGCTTCCTATTTGAGAAGCGGGCTTTTCATATTTTCAGACTACACACATAGTGTTCCCAATGCACCAACCCTAAAATCTAGCAACCTTCACCTGAAATCTAGCGGATATATTACATGACAGGTTCCTTGATATAATGTTTACGAAGTCCAGCAATCACCGATACGGGAATTTTGGATGCAAAATACGCAAGTGCCTTGAGAACAGGGATAGGCACTTGGGGGCGGTTTCATACATCAGTACTTTCCTATTCTGGGATGATCGGGGTGATCTATATAGAGCTTCGCCAGCTTGAATATTTTATTCAAATATGCAAATCGGGAAGTTTCACCAAAGCTAAAGAAGAATTAGGTGTGACTCAGCCTACACTAAGTCAGCAAATTCGGGTTTTGGAAGATGAGTATAATATTCCATTGTTCGATCGGGTAAGCAGGGGAGTTGAAGTAACAGAAGCGGGAAAAATTCTCTTGAATAAGGGCAACGCTATTATGAATCTTCTTGAAGAGGCGCGAAATGAAATATATGGCCGAAACAAAATATCTAGAGAAACAATTTCTATTGGATGTTGTCCTGCTGAGCTTAGATATCTTGCTCCTTATTTCATGAGATTTCGCGAAAAGTACCCGAATATTTTATTGAAAATTATCGCTGCAGAGGATGCCGAGAATAAAGTTTTGGAGCAAAGGGTAGACATTGGAATCACTGCAAATCCGATTTCTGATGCTTCGGTCATTTCGACTCATTTGTATAGACAAGAAATGGCGCTATTGATTCATTCCGAACATCCTTTGGCCGATAAATCTTCGATTCCTTTTCGATCCTTGAAGCAAATGAATGCGATCATGTTTCGAGAACAAAACAAATCATTAATTGAAATGTATTGTTTCTCTTATGGGTTTACCTTGGAGTCGATAATAGAAACGTCCTCCATTTCAGTATTGATTCATGGGGTTCGCCATGGACTTGGAGTAGCTCTAATACCAACATCTTTGCTCGAAGGTCTAAGGGACGATTCTTTGCGTATTGTAAAATTAGAAGGCAATGTTCCATGTTGGGATATATCTCTTGTATATCTTAATTCCGTTAATACGAGGTCCACTGTACGCAAATTCATTCAAGAGATGAATTCATATGTCCAAGCGGTGCTGCAATAATTATTTTGCCCTATAGCAGCTGCGATGATCTATTGCGTAATGAATCAAACTAGAACATCATAGCTAACGAACGCGAGCAAGACGAAGGATTATTTCCTTGTCGTGCTCGCTTATTGCGTTGGCGGCTTAGGAAACCTGAGTAACCCTACCTAACATGTAAGCTTTCTTTCTTTTTCTTGCAGTAACCTTTATACTAACAGGAGGGTTCTGTGCAGCTGAAGACTTGTTTGCGTATGACAAGATCACCACTTTCCTATATATATGATATTAAGTAGACCACTACACAGACGAAGGAGCATTATGAATGGGTAAAATGCGTAAATCAGCAATGATGTTGCTAGCTATGATGATGTGTTTGACGTTAGCGGCTTGTTTTGGGAACACTGCTGAGGATCATACGAACTCCAACGCCAATCTTATGCAGGCAGGTGCTACTCAAACGAAGCCTTCTCGGGATGAGCCTGCCTGGAAGCTGGACACGACACCGATTACGTTTGACTGGTATATCAATTTTGATTGGTTCACCAGCAAGTGGGGAGGAAACGTCGTTTCCGATTATATAACGAAAAAGACGGGCGTCAGCTTGAACTTTATCATGCCTGCTGGCGACGCCAGCGAGAAGCTCAACACGATGATGGCAGCAAGGACGCTCCCTGACTTTATTACGCTAGGTTGGTACGAGGATGCCGTGTTGAAGATGATCAAGGGAGATATGGTGCTTCCATTGAATAAGCTAGCGGATCAGTATGATCCTTATTTCATTAAAGTCGCAGACCCTGCAAAGCTTAGCTGGTATACACAGGCTGACGGCAATGTGTATGGCTACCCGAATGCATCTTCATCCCCTGCGGATTATCGAAAATATGGTCAGCTTATTACGTCTAATCAGACTTTTGTTGTTCGGAAAGACATGTATGAAGCACTTGGGAAGCCGGATATGAGCACGCCGGAAGGGTTTCTCGGCGCGCTGAAGGCTGCGAAGGAGAGATTTCCGGAAGTGGACGGCCAACCGCTCATTCCGATTGGCCTGCATGAATTTACGGAAACCGGCAACTTTTCGCTGGATACGTATCTTCAGAACTTCCTAGCCATACCGCAGCAGAAAAACGGCAAACTGTACGACCGTCGAAGCGATCCAACCTATCTGAAATGGCTGAAGGTGTTCCGCCAAGCGAATGAGGACGGACTGATGCCGACAGATGTCTATATTGATGAAAAACGACTGGAAAAGGATGAAAAAATATCGCAAGGGCGCTATTTTGCCATGCTGTATCAGTGGTCTGATTTTACAGAGATTAATCAAGCGTTGTATCAGAAGGACCCAAATAAGGTGTATATCGCGATTGATGGTCCGGCGAATGATGCGAATGATGCGCCAACACTTGCAGGAAATGGTGTCTCCGGTTGGACGGTGACGCTCATCTCGAAGAATGTCAAGGATAAGAAACGGGCAATTGCATTCCTTAGCTATTTGCTCAGCGAAGAGGGAAACAAGGATCTTTACTTAGGAGAGAAGGGCATTACCTACGATACGATAGACGGCAAAGATCAGTTCCTGCCGGAGGTCATGCATCTGCTCAACACCGACCGCAAAGCGTTCGATAGAAAATATGGCGGTTCTTATATGTACTGGATGTTAATGGATACGAACATGAATCTAGCATGGATGACGGGAATGGATGCTGAGCCTGCCAAACAAATTGCCGATTGGACGAGGGGCAAGACGATCAGCATGACCGAGTTCGACAATCTGGATCCGGACCCGACGACGAAGGAAGGTATTGCGGAAGACCAAAACGTGCGGCTCTGGGCCGAGACGCTGCCGAAGCTGCTGATGTCCAAGTCGGATGCTGAATTCGATCAACTGTTCACCGAATTCATGAAAAGCATTACCGAGGATCCAGCGTATGGAGCCCTTGTAGCTAGCCGCCAAGCAGCCTATGAACGAAATGTACAGAAGCTGAAGTCGGCGCTCAATCAATAGTTATATAGAGGAAACAGCAGGATGTGAAACAGGAAATGGGATTCGCGGCAATCCGTTGGTTATTGGGGATGCGTGCATTGACGTTTAAACTTTCGCTTCAAGTCAAACTGATTCTGTCATTTGTGTTCGTTATCTTCATACCGGTTGTTCTGTTCTCCTGGTATACGCTCAATGAAGAGTCCACCAAGGCAATGGAAGAATTGACGAAGAACAACGAGAATGTGCTGGCGGTCGAGAAAATAAACATTGAGAATAACATGGAGCTGATGGGATGGACCGATCAGCTTGCGTTATCCAATCGGGAAATGAACAATTATCTCCAAATTGAACATATTCAGGATACAGCGCGTGTTCTTCATATTAAGCATGATGTTGTCAACAACTTTCAATATTTTCTGTTCAACAATCCACGAATTGCGAATGTCCGGTTGTTCACGGACAACCCTTATGTGAATGAGATTTGGCCAGTCATTCTAAAGGAATCACGTATTCAAGACAAGCCTTGGCATGATGAGGTGATGAAGCAGAGCGGTTTGCCCTTGTGGCAGATACAGGAGAACGTCGCACTCACCGGTATGCCATCCGAACCATCGCCGAATGAGCCCTTCATGACGTACTTGCAGGAATTTAAATATGCGGACAACGCAAAACATAACGGGATTCTAGAGATATCGATGAAGCTGTCGAATTTCTTCTCTCGAACGTTCAGTAGTGTGCAGGACAAGAACTCCCAGCTGATCGTAGTAGCAAGGAACGGACAGGTATTCAGCTTGAAGGCTTCATCTGTGTTCGAACAGCACAGTGCGGAGCAATTGATGAACAGCGTGAAGCTGACGAGTAATACAGATATCGAGACGATACAGTTCAAGGTTAATGGCCAGTCCTACTTGGCATTTCAGAGCTACATTCCTTCGATCAACGTACATCTGGTCAATATGGTTAGTCTTGCGGACACGATGGAAGGCATTAACCATTCGAGAGTTCTTTATATTGTACTCATTTCGTTACTAGTGGCATTTCTCGTGCTGCTATCTTACTCGATGCAGGCGATAATTTTGCGCAGGCTTAAGGCGTTAAGAGAATCGATGCAACAGGTAAGAAGCGGTAACTTCAACGTCGAGCTGCCCCCGATAACTGGTACCGATGAGGTAGGAGAGTTGGGCCTGCATTACCATAAGCTCATTCTGAAGATTAACGAGCTTATTCAAGAGCAGGCAGCTAGGCAGGCGGCAGGGAAAGAAGCGGAGCTTCGAGCGCTGAAGAACCAGATTGATTCCCACTTCCTCTACAATACGCTGGAGAACGTCAAGATGCTGGCGGAGATTGAAGGGCAGTACCTTATATCGGACATAATGACCTCGCTAGGCGGTATGATGCGGTATTCGATGGAATGGAAGCAGGATCACGTGATGCTTAGCGATGAGATTAAGCAGGTCCAGCATTATGTATCCGTCATGAACATCCGTTATGATGGAAAACTTGATCTCCGATTGTCGATTGCACCGGAATGCCTCAAGCAGGAATCGCTCAAAATGTCACTGCAGCCCGCAGTCGAGAATGCAATCAAGCATGGGATGAGCATGATGCATTCCAGCGACGGAAATCTTGTCATTACGATCTCTGCTGTCCTGCGTGATCAAGCTTGTGTCATAGAGATCACTGACAGCGGCTGCGGCATACCGGAAGAGAAGCTGGGCATATTGAACCGAATGCTAAGAATGGAAGAGTCCTCATACCAGGATGTCCGGCAATTAGTCGTTCGCAAAAATAGCCAGGACAGCAATGGAATCGGTCTGCGTAATGTGGACCAACGCTTAGTAATGAGCTATGGGACGGAATATGGGATTCAGATCGAAAGTCAGGAAGGAAGCTATACACGCATAATTATGACTTTGCCGTATCGGGTCATGGGAGGGGAAGTAGACATCTATGATTAGCCTGCTGATCGTCGACGACGAGAAGATCATTCGGAGGGGCTTGCAATCAGTGATTGAGAGGCAGTTTCCTAATCTGTTCAACTACCGATTTGCCGAGAATGGACAAGAAGCGCTTGAGCTGCTTAGCCAGGAGCCTGCGGATATTATGTTCACAGATATCCGAATGCCAATTATGGATGGGATCGAACTGCTCGAGCAACTGCAAGAGCATCCCGTAAGGCCCGAGATTGTATTGCTGTCTGGCTTTAATCAGTTCGTATATGCGCAGAAAGCAATTCGCTATGCTGTGAAGGATTATCTCGTGAAGCCTGTGATACGGGAGGACTTGTTTGCCGTCCTGGAGCGATTAATGCGGGACATAAGGATGAGAGAAGAGCGAGCAGACAAGGCGGGCGAAGATGCCAGCCTTGTTGCTGCCGAGCTAATTACCCAGCATTTGACCCAGAAGGATGTTGGTGATTCGATAATACAGAACAAGCTAGACCAGGCCGGCTTTGGCTGGTTGGATGCAGGATATACGGTGGGCTTGCTTACGAGATCACAGGCTAGCAGTACGGATGCTGCTTCTTTCAGGAATCAAATTGCTGAGCTATTACAAGGGCATATGGATTGGTTGCTCACGCGTGATGGAAAAGGCGGAACGATTATGATCGCACGCGATCCGGTTATGTTCTACCAGTTGGCGGAACGGTGGAGGTTGAGTGTATTTGAGTCACAGCTGCGAATCGCGATTAGCGAGTCTGTTCAAGGGATAGAGCAGATAAGGTGGGCATATAGCCAAACGAAGCAAACCTTGAAATACAGTATTGTGCTTCCAGAACTCGATGTGCTGAACTACACCAGCATAAGAGAGCGCAATGAGCGGCATGTCGTTCCTGTTGAGTTGATTGGGCGATTATCGAATCTGTTGGGAATGGGACGCGGTAACGAAATGAAGCAGATTCTCGATCAAATTCTAGATTTTCGTATCATTAGCTGCTGCGAAATCGGCTACCTGGAACGGATCAGCCAGCTGCTCAATGAAGAGCTATTCGACAATGTGTTCCGCATATACGGAAATAGAGTGCTTGACCTATTAAGTCAATACGCCTCTGTTGGCCATATTGGGAATTTCGAACGATTTGAACATTATTATGCGGTTGTTGAGCAGCTTCTCGATAGTCTGGATCGGTTCATCCAAGATCGGAGAGAGCAAGCGCCTACGGAGCCAAATACGATGCAAAAAGTTCTCGCCTACTTGCAGACGCATTATGCCGACGATTTGAACATGGCGGTCGTGTCCAACCATTTCTCACTCAATTACTCGTATTTCAGCCAAGCCTTCCAAGAATATTACGGTGAGAGTTTCTCGAACTATGTTCGCCGGTTAAGGCTGGACAAGGCGAAGGAGCTGCTGGTGCACTCCGATTTGAAGGTGTACGAAATCAGTGATCAGGTTGGATTCGAAAATGTGAAGCATTTTACGAGAATATTCAAGGATACCGAAGGCATCACAGCGCTGGAATACCGAAGCCAGCGAAGGCTGTTTGAATCCAAGTGAGCTATGATTGAACTGAACTTAGCAGGACCCTCATCGGTAACGGAGATTGCTGCTTGTTAATGCAGGCGATGAGAGCAACGCGATAAGCCTTTCCGGCTTCGCGCTTCTTGTCATAAAACTCACGTAATCTCTTGGAGGCCGCTGAAAAAGTCCCCTGTATAAAAGTAAGGTACAGATTTCTTCATTTTTTGAAGAGACTGTACCTTTTTTCTGTATAAATAAACTAAGCGAGAAGCGGGCTCTTCATATTTTCAGACTACACACATAGTGTTCCCAACGCACCAACCCTAAAATCCAGCAACCTTTACCTGAAATCTAACGGATATATTACATGACAGGTTACTTGATATAATGTTTACAAAGTCCAGCAATCACCCCGATCACGCTCATCACTACCCGCGGGTGAACACCCAGTACGGGAAGCACCAAGAAAAGTACCCTATGCTAACGAATAACAGAACCGGCCAAGCTGAAACTTCTTAAACGGGACAGGCAAGCCAGGTGAGTTTAGGTGTCTGGGAATCGCCATGTTCAAGAAACCGAAGGAAAAACAAACCAGCAAATACTTAAGTGCGTTACAACTTTATTGTGAAAACAGGAGTGAGATTTCCATGTTCAGGCAATTAGAATATTTCATTCAAATTTGCAAAGAAGGAAGTTATACTAAGGCTGCAGATGTTTTAATGATTTCTCAACCTACTTTAAGTCAGCAGATCCGATTTTTAGAGGGAGAAGTTGGAACTCCTTTGTTTGAGAGAGTTGGTAGAGGGGTAAAGATTACAGCTGCCGGGGAAATACTTTACCAAAAAGCTCTTTTCGTGATGAGGCTCATTGAAGAATCGAAGAAAGAAACTTACGAGTTACGTAATGCTCGAACAAATAAACTTTTGATAGGCATCTCGTCTATGGACTTTTTTTGTTTAATACCCCGGTTTTTGAAATTCCATGAACAGTATCCTGGTATCACATTAAAATTTGCCAGTGCAGAGAATACATCACAGCAATTATTGAATAGTAGTATCGATATTGGCATTACTGACAATCATGAACCAAACAAAGAAATTCATATGATGCACCTATATAAAGAAGAACAAGCATTGGTCGTTTATGAGGATCATCCATGGGCAGATCGAACCGTTATTTCTTTTCAGGAGCTAGAAGATTTAGAATCTGCCTTATTTGTTAGGGATATAAGTGTAATCGAGCAATTTCATACATTCAGTGATAAGATCACCAAGTCTTTGCAATCAAAGTTTGAGTCAACTTCTGCGGAAATTATTCTTTTTATGGTACTGCATAAGATGGGGGTAGCTATTTTACCTGCTTCTTTAATTGAAAGCTTTTTTGGTCAGAAATTGAAAATGATTCGTCTTGTAGATCCGACGCCTGTTCGTGAGATCAAGCTTATTTTTAAAAAACATCATTACAACAATCCTTCGGTTCAAACATGTATCAACTTTTTTCTAGAACAATCGAAAAAGTTGGCAGACTATGACAGCCTCTTTCGGGATATATCTTAGGAATATCTGCTCTTTTCTTTTCGGTTTTCAAACTCTAAATCTGGGGACTTATATTAGCTTCGCACTTGAAGATATAGTTAATGACTATACATGATATAGAAATAATGGAATTGTTCATGAAGGATAATTTCAATATGATAGAACATAAACAGTTAAAGATCATACAAGGAGTGTTTACAAAATGGAAAAACAAACAGAAGGAATTCACCATATAACGGCTTTTGTAAAGAATGCTCAAAAAAATGTGGACTTTTATGCAGGGGTACTAGGTCTGAGACTTGTAAAAAAAACGATCAACTTTGACGCTCCGGAAGTTTATCATTTGTATTTCGGTAATGAATCAGGTCGTCCAGGTACCGTAATCACATTCTTTCCATTTGAGTTGGGTCGTAAAGGGCGTATTGGTGGAGGACAGGTCGGTATAACAACATATGTCGTTCCTTTAGGTGCACTCGATTTTTGGAAAGAACGCCTAGAAAGCTTTCATGTTCCTTATTCTTTGAAGACGAGGTTTGATGAGAATTACTTAACATTTTCAGATCCGGATGGTTTACAGCTAGAGATTGTAGAGCGCGAGGAAGGAGATTTGAGTCAGTGGTCGTTTGGTGGTGTTTCAATAGATAAAGCTATCAAAGGTTTTGGCGGCGCTGTCCTGTATAGTACCGCACCCGAAAAAACGATGAATGTCCTAGAGCAAGTCTTGGGTCTTCAAAAGGTGAACCAAGAAGGGGATTTTATTCGCTATAAATCGACAGCGAGTATTGGTAATGTTATTGACGTAAACATTGCGGCAATGGAGTGGGGCATAAGTGGAGCCGGTACTGTTCATCATATTGCATGGCGCGCAAAGGATGATGAAGATCATGCTTCATGGAGAACACATGTAGAGCAACATGGCTTCCATCCCACAGACGTTATCGACCGACAATATTTCAATGCGATTTATTTTCGTGAAGAAGGCGGCATCCTGTTTGAAATTGCTACGGATCCACCAGGTTTTGCAGTAGATGAGCAATCAGATGTATTAGGTGAAAAACTGATGCTTCCGGAATGGTTTGAAGCTGACCGTGCAGAAATCGCAAAAGGTTTATCACCTATCCAAGTACGTGCGATGGAGTCAGATAAATGAAAAGTGAAGAATTCAAAATATATAAAGGGAAAGATATTGATGTTTTGTTTCACTCTGGAAAATGCGGTCATTCGGCAAATTGCGTGAGAGGGTTACCAGGAGTGTTCAACGTTAAAAAGAAACCATGGATTCAGGCAGATGGAGAAACGGCTGACAAAATCGCAGATCTTATCGATAAATGCCCAAGCGGTGCTTTGCAATATATAAGAAAAGACCATCAAGCATGAATGGGGTAACAATAATGATTGAAATTAATAAAGATACGAACAGTTTTTATGTAGGAGATCAGGATAAAAGAGAGGCAGAATTACATTATGTTCCATCTGGGCATGGAATTATAATCGTAGATCACACGTTTGTTTCCGATCGTCTGCGAGGACAAGGGATAGGACAAGAATTGGTTAGGCGCGTAGTCGAGTTTGCTCGGAAGGAAAGGTTAAAGATTATGCCACTATGTCCTTTCACCAAAAGTCAATTTGACCAACATCAAGATTATGATGACGTATTATTAAAATGAGATATTGATTTTGATATTTTTTGTTGAAAGGAGCGTGTTCAATTGACCGATTTTATTTCAGTGGTTAAAGAGCGAAGATCTGCAAATAAATTTATCCCTGGAACAGAAATATCTGAACGAGATCTTGACGAGATTTTTAATCTTGTAAAATTTTCCCCTTCGGCATTTAATTTACAGCATACTCATTATTTGGTGGTGAAAGACCCCGTTATCAAAGAAGAAGTATATCAAGCTGCATTTAAACAATATAAGGTCCAGTCGGCATCCGCAGCAATTCTAGTACTTGGCTCCATGGATGCTTATAAGGATGCAGCAAGAATAAATGAGGGTTTTCTTAATCTAGGGGTCATGAATAAACAAGAATACAATATGACTGTCGAATCGGTTACAGCATTTTATGAAGATAGAGGAGAAAGCTTTATGCGGGATGAGGCGATTCGTAACGCTTCCTTATCTGCACAGTTATTTATGCTCGCCGCAAAGGAAAAAGGTTGGGATACATGTCCGATGATCGGTTTTGATCCTGAATTGATGCGGCAAGCACTCCATATTCCTGATCGATATGTGCCTGTCCTATTAGTTGCAATAGGTAAGGAGGATACGGCCAAACAGCGGCCTCGAGGTTATCGTAAACCTGTTCGTGAGTTTGTTAGTTTTAATCAATTTAAATAGCTGATAAGGAGAGTTCTAAAATGATCCAGGTATTCCCGGCAGACTCCCGGTTTAACGTAGATCATGGATGGCTGCGCAGCCGTTTAAGCTTCTCGTTCGGCAATTATTATGACCCTAATAACACCGAATTTGGGGTTTTGCGAGTATGCAATGACGATGACGTAGATCCCGGCAAAGGATTTGGCGCCCACCCGCATAGTGATATGGAGATCGTGACAATCGTACTTTCAGGATCCGTCCGTCATGAGGACAATTTGGGCAACACGGAAGTAACGAGGATTGGGGAAGTGCAGCGAATGAGCGCGGGATCCGGAGTTGTTCATGCTGAATACAACGCTTCGCAGGATGAGCCGATGAGAATTCTTCAATTATGGTTCATGCCAAATGAACGGGGATTAGATCCTTCCTACGAAACCCGCAGGTACAATTCAGAGAAGTTGAAGAATGCCTTGCTTCCCGTCGTTGATTCGCAGGGATCAGAGCAGATTGTTAAAATCCATCAAGACCTAACTCTCTATTTATGCAAATTGGACAAGGATAAAGAGATTACCTTTCGGCAGGAAGAGGGACGCAAGATATTCCTTTTCGTTATTGAGGGACGAATTGCAGTGAATCATACTCAGTTAGGTGAAGGGGATACGGCTCGAATCGAATCTTTGTCTCACTTGAGCATCATGGCGGAGGAAAATGCATTTCTAATGCTGATTGACCTTCCATAAGAACGAATAGGAGGGTTTGTTTGTATGAAAGAGGCACTTGTGGTTAGGCACTCGGTTGGCGGTAGAACATTTATTCATACCGAACAACAACCCATGGAATATTCGGTGACGCGTATGGATCAGGGTTGGAGAATTGCTTTAATCCTTACACAGGACGTGGATATTCAAGAGATTCTCCGTTGGAAACAGGAATTGAATGTGTTTCTTTTTCGGGAATATGAGGATCAACCTACGCATAAAATTTGGTTTTATGTCAAAGAAGGTCCTGTGACGTACGACGTTCAGCTCAAGCAGCTTACGATTTTCGCCGAATCTCGGATCGAGTATATTCCGAATGAATTTGGCATATAAGCAAGGATGACTAAGAAAATGTTAAATCATTTTCAACGGAGGGGTAACGATGGGTAAAATAGCCATATTTGGATTTGGACGTATTGGAAGGCAATTATTAAGAGTCGCTTTGCAGGATCAACTTTTCGTACCGGTTTCCATTTCAGATATTAAAGATGAAGCGACGCTTGCCGCTCTATTCGAAGTGGACACCAACTATAAACGCTGGCAAGAAGAGGTCTCAGGACATGAAGGTCTTATGGTTATCGGCGGGCGGGAAATTCAGTTCATCAATTCGTCGAAAGAAGTTCCGGATTGGAAGGCCTTAGATGTAGATCTGGTCATCGACTGTACAGGCCGAGCCGTTACCCGTGCTATTGCTCAAATCCATTTGGATCGAGGAGCAAATAGAGTACTGGTTAGCGGTCCTAGCAAGAGTCTTGAAGATTGTGATGCAGTATTGCTTAAAGGAATCAATCTGGATAGCTTCGACCCGGAAAAGCACAAAATCATTAGTATGGCGAGTTGCACGACGAATGCACTAGCTCCTGTCGTCAAAATCGTAAGAGAAAACTTCGGAATCAAGTATGGTCTATTCTCGACCGTCCATTCCTATACAAACACGCAATCGCTAACGGATCAGCCTATGAAGGATCGACGGGATTCATGGGCCGCTGCGGAAAATATCATTCCTTCTTCATCTGGAGCCGCAAGAGCCCTTAAATTCATCTGGAACGATTTACAGATAACAGGTAAGGCATACCGAATTCCAACGCGTACCGGAAGTATTGCAGAATTAAATCTTGTTACGGAAAAGCCGTGTACGGCACAACAGGTCAACGATATTTTCCGCAATGCCGCAACAGAGGGACAGTTGAAGGGAGTCCTGGATGTTTTAGAAGGCGAATGGGCATCATCTCGTATCGTTGGCGATTCCCATTCCTCCATCATTGACCTACCATTGACTCAAGTACAGGGTGAACTCCTGTCCGTTGCAACATGGTACGATAATGAATGGGGTTACGCTTCACGATTAGCTGAAGTAGCGGCTTATCTAGTAAATAAGTGATAGTGATAATATCCATAAATAAGATGACATTTAGGGCTATCGAACATGACCGATAGTCCTTTACCTCGTTATTTAGTGAATATGAAATCAAATAAAGGGAGTTTTGAGGTTATGGTTGAGAAAAAGGTAACCTGGTTGGAGCTTTTTTACGATCTGCTTTTTGTAGCAGCCGTATCAAAAGCAAACCACGTTTTACTGCATGTCGATCATGGGAGCATTTCCATTGAATACTTAACCAAATTTGTTTTAATTTTCATTCCAATCTGGTGGGCATGGGTAGGACAAACTCTCTTTAATAATCGTTTTGGCCAAGATATCGTTACTCATAGGATATTCATGTTCCTACAACTATTCTTTGTTTTAATTATGACGGCAAGCCTATCCGTTAATTTTGATCACTTCTATATTCCCTTTTTTGTAGGCTATATTGGTTCGAGAGCACTGACAGCTATTCAATATCTAACTGTACACAAAGCAACAGGCACACATCAACAAAAGACCGCTCAATACTTGGGGACTCGCTTTTGGATCGGAATATTGATATCTTCCTGCTCGCTATTCTTTGATTCATGGATCCGTTACGCGATTCTGTATGCGGGAATTGCTGTAGATATTTTGCTGCCGTTACTCGGCCGGCGGTACCTGGTGAAAACACCCATACATACCCATCACTTATTGGAACGCTTTGCCTTGTTTACACTTATTCTTCTTGGTGAATCAGTGATCAGTATACTTGCTGTTTTGCAGTCAAGTGACTGGACTTTGCCATCCATTTTGTTTGCCTCATTTACATGTATATTCGTTATTGCCATGTGGTGGCAATATTTTGATCATATTGAACGGAAAGTGAGTAAAGAAATACAAACTGCCGGCCAAACGATTATTTATGGCCATCTTTTCATTTATTTATCCATGAGTACGATAGCTGCTTCGATCCAATTGTTATTTAAGGAACAACTCAATTATCCATTCATGTTGGGTTTTATTTTTGGATCCGTACTGCTTTATTTTATTTCTACATCACTGGTATTCCACCGATATAGACAAGAACGTCTACGCTTGAAGCACAATCATTTGGGGATATTATTAGGGATAATTGGATGTTTTATCGCGTTGGACTTGATTATTCATGTACCTAATTATGCAATCATTGGAGAGATAATGGTGTTTTTTATCGTATACGCAAAATTAACGACTTGAGTTTTTATTACTGGATGAAGAGAAAAGTTGATGTGAGAGAAAAAGCAAGTACAGGCACTTCTAGGCTCACACCCACATACACTAATACTAATCTATAAGCGGATGCTTCCTAAACAGCTATGATCCGCTACACTGAAGGGGGTGGCTGGAATGCCTGGATTGTTTAGTGCAATTGCTTTATTAATCAAACAATTAACTTTGCTCGTATCCTATGTCAAGAACAATGCGTTTCCACAACCTCTTACCGAGGAAGAAGAAGAAAAACATCTTAGGCTCATGGCTGAAGGAAATGATCATTCCAGAAATAAATTGATTGAGCATAATTTAAGATTAGTTGCCCATATAGTCAAAAAATTCGACAATACAGGAGAAGATTTGGAGGATTTGATCTCGATTGGTACGATCGGATTGATCAAAGCCATCGAGTCGTTTTCGCCGAACAAAGGGACCAAGCTCGCGACGTTCGCTGCTCGCTGTATCGAGAACGAGATCCTTATGCATCTGCGCTCGCTGAAGAAAACGCGCAAAGACGTGTCCTTGCATGATCCCATCGGAACGGACAAAGAGGGGAATGAAATCACGTTGATCGACATCCTCGGCACGGAAGCGGATGATGTGGTGGATAAGGTGCAGCTCAAGATAGAGAAGAGCAAGATCTATAGGAATTTAGAGATTTTGGATGATCGCGAGAAGGAAGTTGTTGTCGGGCGGTTTGGGCTGGAACTTGGCGGGGAAGAGCGGACGCAGCGGGAGATAGCGAAGGAGTTGGGCATTTCGCGGTCTTATGTATCGCGGATTGAGAAGCGGGCGTTGATGAAGCTGTATCATGAGTTTTATAAGGCGAAGCGGTAAGGGATATGAATCAGATACTTCATTTATTTGGACCCTGTGCAAGTAATGGAGGTGAAGGTTATGTCGTTAATCCATATCGAGAAGGCTAGTAAATACTATACGATGGGCGAGGAAACGATTAAAGCATTAGATGATGTCTCGTTAGATATTGATCATGGAGAATTCGTGGCCATCATGGGACCGTCAGGTTCCGGCAAATCCACACTAATGAACATCATAGGGTGTTTGGATATTGTAGATAAAGGTGTTTATGACCTTGATGGTCAAGCAATAAACGTGCTTAAGGATTCACAGCTAGCTGAGATTCGCAATCAGAAGATTGGATTTGTTTTTCAGAGTTTTAACCTGCTGCCGAGATTAAGTGCCTATGAGAATGTGGAGTTGCCTTTGATTTATCGGGGGCTGAGCAAAAAGGAAAGAGAGCCACTGGTTTTAGATGCCCTTGAATCGGTGGACTTGCTGGATCGCAAGGAGCATTTTCCACCAGAGTTATCTGGTGGGCAGCAGCAGCGTGTTGCTATTGCGCGAACATTGGCAGGAGATCCTCCGATTATTTTGGCAGATGAGCCTACGGGAGCGTTAGATTCTAAGACAGGTGTGGAGATTTTAAACATTTTAAAGAGATTAAATGCGCAAGGTCGGACGATCATTCTGATTACGCATGACTTTTCGATTGCTCAGCAGGCGAAGCGGATTGTGCGGTTTCGGGATGGGCAGTTGAATGAAGTTGTTTAGTGTTTATTAGGCCGGAACTCCAAACAAGGGGTTCCGGTTTGTTTTATTTTCTTTGAGTATTCAATGAAAAATTTTAAAAAAATGAGATGAATTTAGAAAATGACGTTCGACAAGGTGACTCGGGTGAAAAGTCTAACTTCATGAAAGTACCTACAACCAAACCTTGTTAAATCAAGGCTTTTTTGCTTCTGTAGCGATATTTTGTCGTTTTTTTGGCGACAAGAATATCCCTACAAACTATGCCAACGACAAGAAACTCCCTATAGAATAAGCAATTTTGTATGAGGTGAAATTTTTGTTGTAATACTAATCAAAATTTTGTCAATTAGGATGAATTCAAGTGTTACTAAATTTCCAGAACAAAGTAAAGCAATATCACCAGATCGGCAATGCTTATCATCAATTTATTTCATTAAACGTGAAGTTCCCTTCAAAAGTTTAATATAGCAGAAAAATAATTAGTTGAAGTTTCATTCCTACTTATGTACACTGCATTTAAAATAGTTGAACCGCTTGATGAAGGGAACTTTAATGATGAAATATGCAAATAGGCCCATATTTAAATCTATAAGATTCAAACTCATTTTTGGCATTGTTATCCTGATTGTTCCATTACTTGGTTTGTTATTTTACAATAATTATTATGCAATGAATGTGGTTCGCAATCAGGTTGCGAACTCAAATAAGAGCCTTCTGTCGTTATATTTGAACCAAATTGATCGGAATTTAGATGAAGTGGATAACTATCTCCTGAATAATGCATCACTTGAAACGGATATCATCAGTCTAGATTATCCAGCTGAAGATATAAATGCATGGTATTATTTTTCGAAAATTAGGCTGCAGAATAAAATGGATACCGACATTAATAATTATAAATCTATTGACCTTTTCTTCATTTACTCTGGTATTAATCAGGAGCTTATTACGACAAAGATTCCTGGAGAAACTTACAATGAACGAAGAATACTTGAGAGTGGAATTCTTCAACTCATACAGAACAGCCAGACGATGAATAGCATATCGAATGAGAAATGGCTGGTTCAAAAAATAAACAACCAGTATTATTTGTACCATTTGATTAAGACAGGGAATTCTTATATTGGTGCAATGGTTGAATCTTCACGAATCATGGTTCCTCTTAACTTGATCGAACTGGGTAAATCTGGGGTATCTCTCCTTATGACAGATAAATATGAACCCATGAGCAATGAGGAATTTATTAAGGATAATCATATTCAATTGGAGGATCAAACCAATACCTATAAACTTGTCGGTGAGTCGAATGATTATTTACAAGTCTCGGAAAAATCTACGAAAGGCCAATTTTCGTTATTAATATTGGTTCCAGTCAGCACCATTTTGGAGCGTCTTCCTGATCTTTTGAAAATTTCGTCTCTCATCCTGTTAGGATTATTCGTACTCCTACCTGTTTGCTATGTCTTCATTCGTAAGGTCATCCTACTTCCAATTAATCGGATTGTGGTGGCTATGCGTAAGGTACGTGATGGTTATTTGGAGGACCGAATCGAGCTGTATACTACGTCCTCTGAGTTCGAACTCATGCACGAAACCTTTAATACCATGATTTCGCAAATTACTGATTTAAAAATTAATGTCTATGAGGAGCAATTAATTAGTCAAAAAGCGGAGCTAAAGCATTTGCAGCTTCAGATTAATCCTCACTTTTTCCTTAATTCATTAAATATTATCTATAGTCTTGCTCAACTCAAAGATTATGAAGTCATTCAGGAAATGTCATTATGTTTGGTCCAATACTTGCGGTTTATGTTCCGAAGTAATTTGAAATTCATAACTCTTATTGAAGAAATAGAACATACGAATAATTATTTGAGAATTCAAGTGATGAGATTCCCAGAAAACTTTAATTACAACATCGTGGTTGCGGATTCTTTGATGGAGGCTCTTGTTCCGCCATTATCTATTCAAACCTTTGTTGAAAATACGATTAAATACGCCGTTAGCATGGAAGAACGGATTCAACTTGGTATTCAGATTGAGCGCATTGAAGAGGAAGGACAACCTTACTTAAGGGTTGTTATAACGGATACTGGAGTAGGGTTTCCGCCTGATGTACTAGAGGGTACGAAAACAGAAGCTGACATGACGGATGGGCAAGAAGAGCACATCGGAATTTGGAATGTCAGACGTCGATTGAAATTATTGTACCAAGATCAAGCGAAGCTCGTTTTGTCTAACAACGAACATGGTGGAGCGAGGGTAGAGATCTATCTTCCATTGAGATTGAAGGAATAAATGAATTTTAGGAGGAAATCGCTATGTATAGCATTTTGATTGTTGATGATGAGGTTACTGCGGTCAGCGCTGTACGATCCGGTGTTGACTGGGACAAGCTTTCGGTTAGAGACGTACACGTGGCATATAGTGTGAACCAAGCCAAAGAAGTATTCAATCAACACGAAATCGATGTGCTGATCTGTGATATTGAGATGCCGCAGGCTAATGGTTTGGAATTGTTGACATGGGTAAAGGAGCAATATCCATCCACGGAATCCATTTTTTTAACGTGTCATTCTGATTTCGTTTATGCCAAGAAGGCGCTACAACTAGGCAGTATTGATTATATGTTAAAGCCTGTACGATATCATGAGCTTGAAGAGGTCATTCAAAAAGCAACGGAGAAAATTGAAGAGAATAGAGAACAACGCGCTTTCAATGAATCCTACATGCAGTACTACAATTTGTGGTCTGTGAGCCAGCCTATACTGATAGAACGGTTCTGGCAGGATTTATTTAATCGGATCACTCCTTCCAATCCGCATCTAATCCAAGAGATTTTGGAGAAACAAAACATCCCGTATCAGAAGGAGCAGCACTTTCTCCCCGTTTTAATTAGTGTACAGCGTTGGTACAAGGAATTGACCATGCGCGATCTTAAAATTATGGAGTACGCGCTTCGCAACGCAGCAGAAGAAATGATATTGAAGTGTTATCCCAACAGTCAAATTATCCATATTAAGAATGGAACTCTATTAGCCTTACTTTCGAACGATTTGCTGCAAGGAATGGGTTTTGAGCCGAATGAGCTAAAGAAAGAACTTGAATTGTACATTGCTTCCTGCAACCGATATTTTTATTGTGACTTGTCCTGTTATATCGGAAAACCGATGAAGATTTGGGAAATCGTCAGTAGCGTTGACTTATTACTGCAGATGGAGACGAACAATGTCACTCAAAACAATAAAGTATTTGCTGCCAACGAAACTACAAAAAATCAGGAATCTATGAACATCATATCCATGGACAGTTGGTTGGAATTGTTGAAGCAGGGGGCCTATGAAGCCATATTCCATGAAACAGAGTCTTATTTAAATACTTGGCGACAAATACCAGGGCTTGATGCTCGTTTATTAATAGAGTTTCATCAAAGCTTTACTCAGATTTTGTATCATTTCATACAGGTAAAAGGTTTGCAGGCTCATGATGTTCTTACCGAGCATATATCAGCGGAGCAAATGGCGGCCGCGGTGCGTTCCGTGACAGATCTTCAGAACTGGGTCAAAGTTTCCTTGCAACAGGCTGTTAACTACTGTCGTACTTTAGAAGAGAAGGAGACAGTAACGGATAAAGTGAAGTGGTACATTAAACAACATTTAGGACAAGATATTTCTCGAGAAGACATAGCGAAGCATGTACATCTACACCCAGATTACTTATCGAGATTTTTCAAGAAAGAGACGGGCAAGTCACTTGTTGACTATATCTTTGAGGAACGCATTCATATTGCTAAGGAGCTGCTGGCCAAGACGGATATGTCAGTCAGCGGTATAGCCATTAGCATAGGATATAGCAACTTTTCTTATTTTGCCAAAATGTTCAAAAGAGCAACACAGATGAATCCTCAAGAGTTTCGCGAATATATAACATCGAGCCATCAATCAACATCTCGTCCATGACGGGATGTTTTTTATTTTAAAAAGTCAGAATCGTGTTAGTCAGAGGTCAGAAACTTGGTGGGTACGGATTGTCGAATTTTGTATTCTTAGGTTATTACGAAAGGCTAACTTGGAAGGGAGAAATGACATGACATCATTGTCAAGCAGGGGCCATTTCAGCAAAATAAAAAAATATAGAGCACTATTTCTTATGGTTCTGCCGGGTATTATTTATCTGGTGATTAACAATTACTTACCCATGTTCGGTATGATTATTGCTTTTAAGGATCTTAATTTTGCAAAAGGTATTCTAGGAAGCGACTGGATTGGGCTTAAAAATTTTGAATACTTATTCAAAACGAACGATGCTTATATTATCACTAGAAATACTATCCTTTATAACATGGTTTTTATTGTTTTGGATTTAATTGTTGCCGTATCTTTGGCCATTCTTTTGAACGAATTAAGAAAAAAGGTGCTATCACGTTTTTATCAAAGCGTGCTATTGCTACCGTATTTGATCTCCTCGGTTATCGTTGGTTACCTCGTTTTCTCGCTGCTCAGTATGGAGAGTGGTTTTATTAATAAGAGCATTTTGCCGATGCTGGGCCTTGGTGAAATGAACTGGTATAACGAACCGAAATATTGGCCTTATATCCTTACATTGGTGCAAGTCTGGAAGCATGCAGGTTATCTGTGTGTGATCTATTTGGCGGCAATTATTGGAATCGATCAAGAATATTACGAAGCTGCTACTATTGACGGAGCCAATAAATTTCAACAGATCATTCGGGTAACAATTCCATTAATCACACCGGTTATTGTCATCATGACATTATTACAGATTGGGAAGATTTTTCATTCCGAGTTTGGATTGTTTTATCAGGTACCTCTCGATTCAGGTATGCTGATGCCGACAACGAACGTTATCGATACGTATGTGTATCGTGCATTGCTGAAAAATGGCGACATCGGAATGTCATCTGCAGCTGGCCTATATCAATCTGTTGTCGGATTCGTATTAGTGCTCGTATCTAATGTCGTGGTAAGAAAACTGAATCGGGAAAACGCCTTATTCTAAAAAGGAGCGAGCGCAAATGAAAACAAACAACCTGGAGCAGTGGCTCATCCATATTTTATTTATCTTGATTACATGTGCTTGTCTAATCCCGCTTATACTATTGTTTACGGCGTCCATTACGGATGAACAATCCATCATTCAACACGGGTATTCCCTATTCCCAACCAAGATCAGTTGGGAGGCTTACGACTTTTTGTTAAGGGACTCGAACACCATTTTACATGCGTATGGGGTGTCAATTCTGGTTACGGTCATCGGAACTGTTATAAGTCTTATCATCACGGCCTTATTAGCTTATCCCATTTCGAGAAGTGAAATGCCGTATCGTAACTTTTTATCCTTTTTCGTTTTCTTCACGATGTTGTTTAACGGCGGCTTAGTGCCAACTTATTTAGTCTATACGTATATCTTCGATATAAAGAATTCGTTATTAGCTTTAATCATTCCTAGCTTACTGCTCAACGCATTCTATGTCATTCTGATGCGAACCTTTTTCGCAACATCCATTCCAGCGCCGGTTATTGAATCCGCTTATATTGATGGAGCAGGAGAGTTCAAAATATTTTACAAGATTATTCTCCCTCTTTCTTTACCTGTGCTTGCCTCAGTAGGTCTATTTCAAACAATTGCTTACTGGAATGATTGGTTCAATGGTTTGATTTATATCACAGATAGCAAATATTATAGCATTCAAAATTTGCTGAACCGCATTCTGCTCGATATTCAATATTTGAAAAACTCAGCAGCCGATTCTGGTCAAGTAGGCGAGCTTGCTGCGATACCCAGTGAAAGTGTTCGTATGGCTATTGCGGTTATGGGAGTCATCCCTATTCTTGTGGCGTATCCGTTTTTCCAAAAGTACTTCGTTAAAGGACTTACGGTTGGTGCTGTAAAAGGATAAGGCTGTTTTCAGTTCCATACTGAATGCATATAAAAAAATATCAGGAGGTCATAGGTATGAGTTTGATAAAAAAATCCAAATGGGCAGTCGTGTTGGTGTTAGCCACAAGCATGGTTGTAGCAGGTTGTTCCAAGACATCAGATCCTGTCAAAGATCAAGGGGCCAAGCCAACAGTGAATGAAAGTCAACTGCCTCCATATGAAGTATCACTCGTATTTAGAGGCTCTAGTCAGAAAGATTTAAAAGAAGTAGAGCAAGCGATGAGCAAAATTACGAAGGAAAAAATGAATGCAACGGTAAAACTGGTTTCCATTGATTCAGCCGCTTGGGATCAACAATCAACACTGATGTTAGCGAGTAATGAAAAGGTAGACTTAATTTATACTCGTGCTCAAACGTATAGCTCACAAATTTCCAAGGGCCAACTTCTCTCCCTCGACGATTTACTGAAAAAGGCAGGGCCAGATATTCTTAAGGCTGTTGATCCGCAAATTATGGCTGCCACAAAGGTTAATGGCAAAACATATGGTGTTCCTAGTGTTAGGGATTTTGCTTCTTTTGCCAGTCTTGTTATGCGAAAGGATATTTTGGATAAATATAAAATTGATGCAACGAAAATTAAAAGCTTAGACGATTTAGAGTCTGCCTTCAAAACAATAAAAGAAGGCGAACCTAACATGACACTCTTAGGACCACTCCTGCCGGGAACGTCAATCATGGAGTACTATATGTTAGGTTCCATGGATGACTTAGGCAATGGTTTGGGTGTCATGCCAAATCTGGATGAACTCAAAGTGGTGAATTGGTATGAAACATCACAGTACGCCGAAGCTCTGAAAAGAGTAAGAAAATGGTACCAAGCAGGATACATTTCCAAAGATGCGGCAACAAGTAAAGAGAGCGGATATGATCTAGTCAAGGCGAACAAAGGATTTGGCCTCATTGTTAAAGGTAAACCGGGCATCGAATCGCAAGCTAGCGAACTTTCTGGCCAACCAATGGTCAGTGTAGATTTGACTCCCGCTATTTCTACAACCCGTAGTGTAACTGGTACGATGCTTTCCATTGCTAAGAATTCGGAAAATCCAGAGCGGGCGATGATGTTACTGAACTTATTGTATTCCGATAAACAACTGATTAATCTGTTAGCTTGGGGAATTGAAGGCAAGCACTATGTCAAAAAATCCGAGAATTCTATCGATTATCCGTCTGGAGTTACGGCAACGAATAGTGGTTATAATCTAAGACAGGGTTGGATGTTCGGAAACCAATTACTCAACTATTTATGGTCAACTGAAGATCCAGAAATTTGGAACAAAATGGCCAAATTTAACAAAGAGGCTAAGAAATCCAAAGCATTAGGCTTTACTTTCAATGTAGATCCAGTAAAAACAGAGACAGCCGCTTCGACGAATGTTATCAATCAGTACAAGATTGGTTTAGAGACAGGTACGATCGACCCTGAAATCAACTTGCCGAAGTTCATTGCGGCGCTGAAAGCTGCTGGGATTGATAAGATCGTTGCTGAAAAGCAAACGCAATTGGACGAATGGGCTAAAAGTAATAAATAGCATGTGAGTATGATGTGCCCAGTATGTTCGAACATAGTGGGCTTTTCAAAAAAAAAGACATCCCCTTAGGAAGTGAAATAATTGGCGTATAACAGTATTATTCTACGGCTTGAACTCATCCACGATCAGCTGACTTTTGGTGATGTAGCTTCCACGATCAGTCGATCAGGCGGAGATATCGTCTCCATCGACGTCATTCGTCACAGTCAAGAATCCTCCGTACGAGATATCACTGTACAAGTAGCTGATACGGCCGAGAAGCAGGTCATTGATTCCATAAAGTCATTGGATGGTGTTCAATTAATTAACGTATCCGACCGGGTATTCCTCGTGCACTTGGGAGGCAAAATTTCAATTCAGCCTAATCTTCCTATTAAGAATAGGGATGATTTATCTAGAGTATATACGCCTGGCGTAGCACGCGTTTGTATGGCCATTCATGAACAAAAAGATAAAGCATATTCATTGACCATAAAGAGAAATACCGTTGCAGTCGTGACAGATGGCACGGCTGTCTTAGGGCTAGGTGATATTGGACCTCATGCGGCAGCACCCGTAATGGAAGGAAAAGCTATGCTGTTCAAGCAGTTAGCAGGAGTCGATGCCTTCCCTATTTGCTTGGACACCAAAGACACCGATGAGCTTGTCAGTATCATCAAGGCAATGAGTCCGATATTTGGCGGAATCAACTTGGAGGACATCAGCTCGCCACGATGCTTTGAAATTGAACAGCGGCTATCGGAGGAATTGGATATCCCAGTCTTTCATGACGACCAGCACGGAACGGCTATTGTCGTCATAGCTGGACTATTGAATGCCTTGAAGGTTGTTGGCAAACGGATTGAGCATATTCGAATTGTCGTCAATGGCATCGGTGCAGCGGGAGTTTCTATTTGCAAGATGCTCTTAGCGGCAGGAGTTAAGCGGTTAGTCCCGGTTGATAAAGAGGGAGCCATAGTGAGAGGAGGCAGCTATCCAGATCATGCCATGTGGCAATGGTTGGCGCAACAACCACAAGTTGAGAATCAGAGTGGGAATTTACAAGAGGTTCTTCGCGGAGCAGATGTATTTATTGGCGTATCACGAGGCGGAGTTTTGAATGCTAACGACGTACAGACCATGTCGTCCGACCGAATTGTGTTTGCAATGGCCAATCCTAATCCTGAGATAGATCCGGAAGAAGCACTCCCTCATGTTCGTGTATTTGCAACCGGGCGGAGCGATTATCCTAATCAAATTAACAATGTATTGGTGTTTCCGGGGATTTTTAGAGGGGCTCTGGATTGTCGTGCACGAACAATTAATGAGCCGATGAAGCTAGCTGCTTCAAGAGCTATAGCATCTGTCGTATCCGAACGTGTGAATGAACAGTATATCATTCCTAGCATTTTTAACGAACAAGTTGTTGCTAGAGTAAGAAATTCTGTGATTGAAGCTGCGATATTGACAGGGACAGCTCGGCGGATTCCCCCCGATTTCAGATAAGAGATGAATTTTAAGAATTGCATGAATGGGAGGATAAAGATGAATGAGTATGAATGTAGCAATTAACGTATTTTCAGTAAATAAACAATTAAATGAAGATTACTTCGGCACCTTAGAGGGGTTAGCTCGAATCGGATACAGGTATGTGGAATTAATCGCTACGGATATGTCGAAAAAACGGTTCAGTGATACGATTACGGCTAAAGAACTTAAGAAGAAGCTGGCTAATTTGAATTTGACACCGATTGCTAGCCATGAAGGACTTGCTCCAGGTTTGAAGCTAGAAGACTTAAATTGGGAGTTTATCATTCCATACAATGTGGAAGTGGGTATCCAAAGAATTGTGCTTCCTTCTCTTCGAATAACAAGCCGTGAAGAAGCATTAAGAATGGCAGAGAAGTTAAACATAATTGGAACAAAATGTCATAATGAAGGGATTCAATTCTATATTCACAATCATGCTCTTGAGTTTAAGCCAGAAGGTGAAAGCACACTGTTTCATTTGTTGCTAGATCATACAGATCCAAAGTATTTGAAAGTAGAACTAGACTTGGCCTGGGTATTACGGGGAAATTGTGATCCGATTCATCTGCTGAATCAGTTAGGAGAACGGTGTGATCTTGTTCACCAACGAGACATCAACAAACACCTGAACTATCCTTTAAACATTTTTGAAGAACTAACTGAAGTGGATTACAAGTTAGCTTATCATGAGGTTCATATGAAATACAGGAAGCCTGATATGTTCGTAGACTTGGGCGCCGGATCTTTCGATTTCGAACGTGTCTATGGCAAAATCCAAGAACTTGGATATGTCAAATATACTATCGTAGAAAGTGATGGCGATCGAGAAGATAAATATAGAAGTCTGGAAAATGATTTAAAGCTATTGAAACAATATGTTGGTGACGAAGCGAGATACTAGCCGCTGGAATCCTTCAATAATGGAGTGTTACAACATGGAAACGATTAAAGTAGGAATAATTGGTACAGGATTTTCGGCAAATTTTCATATTGAATCACTTAGACGTATTCCGGGCGTAGAAATTGTTGCTATTGCCGGGAGCACACAGGAAAAGGCAAATTGCGTTGCTAACATTTACGGGATTCCGTTAGCCTATGGCAGCTACGAAGAAATGCTGTCCAATCCTCTTATCGAAGTAATTCATAATTGTACGCCAAATTTTCTTCATTTTGATATTAATAAATCAGCAATTTTAGCAGGCAAGGATCTGATGTCAGAGAAGCCGCTTGCAATGAACAGCTCCGAATCCGCGGAGTTAGTAGCGCTGGTGGAGAAAAACGAGATCATAAATGGCATTTGTTTTAACTACAGACATTTCCCAATGGTTATGCAGGCTAAGCAGATGGTACAAGATACCATCTGCGGCCAAGTACATTTAGTAACTGGAGGATATTTGCAAGATTGGCTGTTATACGATACAGATTACAGTTGGAGACTTGAGCCTGGCAAAAGCGGACCATCTAGAGCAATTGCAGATATTGGTTCTCATTGGTGTGATACCCTACAGTTTGTTCTTGGAAAACAAATAATCGAAGTGTTTGCTGATCTAAAGACAATTCATCCGACTAGGAAGAAGCCAATAACAAGTAGTACCACCTATGCGAAGGATGAGGATAGTGAGTACGAAGTTATAGATGTTAGCACGGAAGACTGTGGTTCGGTTTTAGTCCATTTTGAAGATGGAATAACAGGTGTATTTACCGTGTCCCAAGTAAGTGCCGGACGTAAAAATAAATTGCACTTTGAAATTTCAGCGTATGAATCAAGTTTATATTGGGACCAAGAGAATTCGAATCGATTATGGGAAGGCAAAAGGAACAGGCCTAATATAGAGATTTTACGTGATCCTTCGTTACTCTTACCTCAAGCCGCTGAGTTAGCTCATTTCCCAGGCGGACATCAAGAAGGATGGCCTGATGGATTCAAGAATCTGCTTATCGATTTCTATAATGAAGTTAAAAGGAAGAGAAGACAGCAGCATATCCAAGGAAATCCGCTATTTGCTTCTATTGCAGACGGACATCAGATCATGAAAATTATTGATGCTGTTTTGGAAAGCCATCGTACCAAAACTTGGGTGAAGATTGATAATTTTGATTAAGAGTAGGACTAGTTGAGAGGAGTTTAATAATTATGGGCAGTACACGCAAAATTAAAATCGGTGTCATCGGCGCAGGCAATATTGGTAATGTTCATATCAACGAATTCTTGAAGCTACCAGATGAGTGTGAAATTACAACCATTACGGATACGTATTTACCATTGGCAGAATCCCGAGCGCAAGAGCATGGAATTGGAAATGTTGCTAAAAGTCCGGAAGAGCTCATCGAAAGCATGGAAGTCGATGCGGTTATCATCGCCACACCGAATCAGTTCCATGCTCCATTGGCCATTCAGGCTATCGAGGCAGGAAAACATGTTTTACTGGAAAAGCCGATGGGTCTAAATCCTGAGAGCGCTCGTTATATTTTAGAGGTGAGCAATAAGTCAGACAACATTCTCATGGTAGCCCACCAAAGACGCTGGCAGTCAATTCCATTACAGATTAGAGAGCAGGTAGAAAGAGGCGAATTGGGGCGCATTTATACTGCAAAAGCTGGCTGGTTCCGGCGTAAAGGAATTCCAGGTTGGGGAACATGGTTTACACGTATGGACCAAGCCGGTGGAGGGCCTTTAATCGATATTGGTGTGCACATGTTAGATCTAGCGCTCTATCTTATGGGCAATCCGAAGCCGGTAACCGTATTTGGCTCAACATACGCGGAATTCGGACCTCAAAAGAAAGGGATTGGTAAATGGGGTAAGCCTAATTGGGATGGTGTTTTTGATGTGGAAGATTTGGCTACAGCATTGATCAAAATGGAGGATGGCAGCACTTTATCGCTCGATGTGAGTTGGGCAGCACATTTGGATACGGATAACCAACCATTCATTCATCTAATGGGTACAGAAGGTGGTGCAAGCTATAGAGGACCACATGGAAAGCTGTTTACAGAGAAGTTTGACCGACCAATCGATTTGGACCTATATACACCTGAGAACGATGAAGGTGATCGGATTCGGATGTGCCGTCACTTCTTGTCATGTATACGGGAAGGGAAAGAGCCAATTTGCTCTGCATTGAGTGGTTTCACGAATAACTTGGTACTGGATGCGATCTATGAATCTTCCCGTACGGGACATGAAGTCAAGCTTAAATGGAGTTAAGGCTCTAACTATATCAAGAAATAATTAGTTTTAATGACTTATTGCGCTCGCGATCTATTTTAAGTAGGTTATTTAAATTAGTGGAAACAAGAGTTGAATAATAAAAACTAGGCTGCCAGCGGATATTCTTTCTGAGGGCAGCCTTTGCTCACCTAGACGGCAGAAGAGTTGAATAGAAGGGTTTTCATATTCAAGGTATTTTCTTGTCGTGAATTTATCCGTCCCAATTCTCGTAATTGACAATCCGGTTCGTAAACCGATAGCTTGAATAGGGCTTCCTCTGCGCCCCTGCACAATTGCGACATATTTGTGTTCTAATATGTCGCTCTGAACGATTCATGGAGCTTCTCCTACTCGATATAATAATTACTATAACGAGCAGATTAGGAGAGTAATAGCATGATAAAAGCATCGGGAAGCGCACGAATGTACGAAAAAGGAAATTACGCTAACACCTATAAAGAAGTGCCAACAATAAATCCCGGATTAGCGTGGCGGGAAGGCATGATTAGCGGAAATGGCGAAAACGGGTATATCACGTCAGGTTCGCCGTATACGGACAGTTTTATTTTTCAATATATGTGGTATAACTATCCATCCCGAGATCCAAGAGTGATCCCGGAAGAATTAACAGGGCAGCTTGCCGATGCCAGATGGAATGTTTTTCATCTGAATGATCAATGGAAGGTTACTTTTTCGGACGGTAAAACGAGGGAAAGAACCTTTTTTTACAGCTACCATCCGGGACACCAGCTCAGATTGAGCTTGACGGATAAGGGAACCGTGTCCGGTTATGAAAGATGGACGAATTATGAGACGGCGGAAACTGGTGTGCGTTACACCGATGAATTCGGTGAGTGGATTCGAACCTCGTTTACATCGAGAGAAGACAATGTCTCAATTACGAAGATTGAACAATCCTCAGCCGGCGCAAAGATCAACATGATTATCTCCATTGACGACATCTCGGGTATGTACAAAGCGCGGGATGGCGCGTCAGAGATTTCGGCACTCCAATACAAAAAGCTGGTGGACCCGGATGCGGAATATATCGCACAGGTTGCCCATTACCCGTCCTATCCGGGCAGCGAGTTGATCGATGGGGGGTACGCCGGCCTAACTCAGGTTATTGTCGTTAATGGAACCAAGAAGAGAGTAGTGCTTGCTGACACGAACGAACCGATAAATGTTGGAACTGAGCGGAATCCTGCGATTCAAGTAATCGAAGCCGATGCCGTATATTTAATAACGGAATCGAACAGGACTTTTGATATGAGCAAAATCGAAGATTTTGCCGCTATGACGCGATACGCTTTAGTCGACAAGCTTTTCAAAAATACGAATGCGATAGCGGAAAAATATAAAGATCCCGACGGTAATTTCGATTATAACGCCGCCCTTGCGCCGCACGCTCAAAAACACTCCGCAGAATATAACGCTGTTTGTTTCACGCTTAAAGGCGACGAGGATGACAAGAGCGCAGACAATGTAACGCTAATCAACACACAAAAGGCATCCAAAACCAGAATCAATCATGCTTTTATGGAACAGGTGTACAAACAGGGACGATATGCCTTGATTTGCTGCAGCGGTTCAAGCGCACCACGCTTGTATGGAATGTGGACCGGGGAGTGGAATCCCGGCTGGCGCGCTATCTATACTCTAGACGCCAACGTGAATTTGCAGGTTTCCCCCATGAATACTAGCCACTTAACGCAAGCGCAGCTTGGGTATATCTCATTCTTCTTGAGAAATGCACCCGACTTCGAATACAATGCGCGAATGGCTTACGGGATGCATGATGCACTGCAGGTATCAGTAAACTCGGATATCGATCGCGGAATGCATGTGGAGTACGACAATGATTATCCATTTCAATACTGGAATGCTGGGGCAAGCTGGTGTTTGCTTCCCATTTTCGAGTATTGGCAGTGTTACGGCAACCGTCAGATTCCAATCCATGACAACATGAGAATCCATGATCTGAAACCGCTTCTCAGTGTAAAGGACGGTGGGCTGACGGATAAAGAATTCGGTCAATTAATCGAAAAGGGATATTTGGATCTGGAAAAGGATATTTTGCTTCCGCTGCTGACAAAGCAGGCTAATTTCTGGGAGCAGCTATGTACGCCGGAATATTATACGGATAAAAACGGTAATGCTTGCTATGAGAAAGGGAAGACAGCGCTAAATCCAGGCGAGAAATATATGTTGATCCCTACCTATTCGCCGGAGAATAACCCAATCGGTTACAACAGTACGATTACGGCAAATGCCACAATGGATATTTCGGCGGCGCGAGATGGTCTGTATATGGTCATTACCATGGAGAAAGCAATAAAGCGCGACGGATATGAAGACGCAGTTGCCAAATGGGAAGCGTTGCTGGCGCTGTTGCCGGATTATAAAGTCGATAAGGACGGCGCATTACGCGAATGGGCGATGAATGAATACACCGAAAATAACAATCACCGCCATTTGAGCCATCTCTACCTGGCATGGCCTGCGTATGAAACGCAGAACAATATGGATTTGATGAAAGCTGCCAATATCGCTGTTGAGAACAGAAATGAATATAATACAGGGGACGCGACAGCGGGGCACGGCTGGATGCACAAGGCTCTTGTTTACGCGAGGTTAAAAAACGGGGACGGGGTCGTCTCTTCACTTCTGCCGATGATGGCAGATTCCGGTTACTACACTTCCTTAATGACGGACCATGACACAAACAGAAGAAGCGATTGCTATTGCACGGATACGTTATTCGG